>NZ_JABXWB010000005.1:637500-937500 GCF_013375555.1 Sphingobium sp. EM0848 | reverse complement strand
ACTGCCATGATTCTCTCCCAATGGATGGTTTCTTCCAATGGTCCCTATTGCATCCTTTCTGGATATTTTTGTCAAATGATTTTACATCATACCCATTGCAGAGGGCATCATTCCGGGGCAAGATCGGGACCGAAAAGATGATGGAGGATGCGCCTGATGGCAAAGGATGGCGATGCGGCGGACGGATGGTCGCGCAAGGAGTTTCTCAACCTGTTCGCGACCGGTGCCCTGGCCGCGGTGACGGCGCGCGGCGCCCCGGTATCGGCGCAGACGCTGTCCCGCGCGACGCGCCCGCTCAACATCCTGTTCATCCTGACCGATCAGGAACGCGCCCGGCTCCCCGCTGCCTTGCCCCTACCGGGGCATGACCGGCTGAAGGCGCGAGCCACCATATTCGACAATCATTTCGTGCATACCGCCCCTTGCGGGCCGTCGCGATCGACCATCTACACCGGGCAGCATACGCAGCATACCGGCGTCTATCTCAACCCCAATAGCGCGCCCTATCCCGAACTGACGCCGGAAATACCGACCATCGGCCATATGCTGCGACAGGCGGGTTATCTCACCGCCTATAAGGGCAAATGGCACCTGACCAATGAGGATCGCCGTTATGATGCGCGGGTGCATGACTATCCCAATGACGCCGACTATCTGGAAAAATACGGCTTTTCCCATTTCAATTTCGACGGCGACAAGACCGGTCTGACCTGGGAGGGATTTCAGCGCGACGAAGCAACCGCCGCCGATGCCGCCGCCTTCCTCTATGATCAGGCAAAGGTGGGCGCCGATGCGAAGCCATGGTTTCTGGCGGTCAATTTCGTCAACCCGCATGACATTATGTGGTTCGACGCCACAGGCCGGCAGGAAAAGACGCGGGTTGCGCCCAATTTCGTGTCGCCACTGATGGGCGAACCGGGCCATCCGATCTATCGCAAGGACTGGAAACAACCATTACCATGCAGTTTCCATGCCGACGACCTGTCGACCAAACCAATGGCGCATCGTGCCGAACTGGCATCCATGGTATTTCTCTACGGCGAACTGCCCCGTAGCGACGTGGCCGCATGGGAGCGTTTTCAAAATTATTATTTCAACTGCGTGATCGACATGGACCGACAACTGGTCCTGCTGCTCGATGCGCTGGAACGCTCGGGCCAGGCGGACAGTACGATCATCATCTACACTTCCGACCATGGCGAGCGGGCGGGCGCGCACGGGATGCGACAGAAGGGCAGCACCGTTTATGACGAGGATCTGCGCGTTCCGCTCTACATCACCCATCCTGATGTGGCGGGCGGGCGCACCGTGGCCAATCTGGCCAGCACCGTCGATCTCGCGCCGACGATTCTGTCCATGGCGGGCGTCCCGGCAGACCGGATCAAAGGCCAGTGGAGCGCCCTGAAGGGCGTCGATCTCAGCCCGGTGCTGCACGGTAGCACCCGGCGGACGGAGCGGGACAAGCGCGGCATCCTGTTCAACTATGCCGTCGGCTATGGCTGGAACGCGCCCGATGTGCCGGTGGGAACGGAAAAGTCAAAGCCGCTGCCCAAGCCGGACTTCTCGCTGCGACGACTGCATCGCGGGGTATTCGATGGCCGGTACAAATTCGCCCGATATTTCGCGCCGGCCGATCATCATCTGCCCCGCGACTGGGCGACGCTGACGGCCCGCAACGATCTGGAACTGTACGATCTGGCGAAGGACCCCGACGAGCTGGTCAATCTGGCAACGGCTCCACAAGCGCATCGGGACACGATCCTGCGCCTCAACGCCATGACCAACGCGCTGATCGAGACGGAAATCGGTGAGGACAAGGGGGCGGAATATCGGGGCGCCTACACGATCCCTGCCTGAAAAAAACGGGCTTCGATCGACCATGCCGGTCGAAGCCCGAGGCTGGGTGATCGGCACGCTCAACCGTGGAGCGATATCGGCAATTCCTTCATCGCTCCGACGAAATTGGACGCGATATAGCGCGGGCTGTAGAGCAGCTCATAATCGGGATAGCGGGCGAGAAACGCCTCCAGGATCAGCCGCAATTGCAGGATCGCCAACCGCGAGCCAAGGCAATGATGGAATCCATAGCCAAAGGTCAGATGGCGTGAGGCATTGGCCCGCGTGACATCGAGCCGGTGCGGGTCATCGAAGATCGCCGGGTCATGATTGCCCGCACCATAGAGCATCGCCACCCGCTCACCCGCGCGCACCGGTGTTCCGCCAATCTCCACATCTTGGCGGGCGGTGCGCGCCATCTGGAAAACCGGACTGAACCAGCGCAAAATCTCGTTGACTGCGCCAGGAATGAGGGCGGGGTCAGCGATCAGGCGACGGCGCTCATCGCGAAAGAGCGACAGTGCCCAGATCGCGCCGGACAGCGAACTGCGCGTGGTTTCATTGCCCGCCGCCAGCATGTTGGAGAAGAAGCTCTTCTGCTCAATCTCGCCCAGCGGCTCGCCATCGATCCGGCCATTGGCAATGCGGCTGATAAGGTCGTCCTGCGGGTCGCGCCGCCGTGCCTCCAGCAATTGCCAGCCATAGTCGAAGATATCGAGATAGCGGCGGTTCGCTTCCTCCATGGTGGGAGCATAATCAGGATCGTCCGTGCCGAAGACGGCATTGGTGAAATCGAAGATCCGCCATTCATCCTCCGCCGGGATGCCCATCAGCGCGCAGATCGTCTTGATCGGTACGATGGCGCCGATCTCTGTCACGAACTCCGCACTGTCCGCGCCCTCCAGCCTATCCATCAGCGCGGCGACGGACGCGCGGACACGCACCTCCACCGTCTTGAGGCCAGAGGGCATGAAAGCCGGGCTGACCAGCGCCCGATAGGCGTCATGCTCGGGCTGGTCCATCGCCAGCATGAAGCGGGCGAGCGCCTGACCGATTTCGGGCGCCATCGCCATGCGATTGTCGGTCGAAATACGAAAACCCCGGCTCGACGTGAAATTCACGCTGTCGAGCGACACCGCGCGAATATCCTCATAGCGGGTCAGCACCCAGAAAGGCGGCTGCCTGGCCGAGCCGGGATGGAATAGGACAGGCTGCTCGCGCCGCAAGCGGTCATAGGCCTCATGCGGATGCCCCGCCGCGAAGCACGCCGTATCCAGAAGGTTGAAATCGCCGGTTGCAGGGGTGGTGTCGGCTTCGGCCAGGGTCATGATCCTTCCCTTCGAGTGCTACGCCTCAAGCTCAGTAATTCAGCGTGAATTGCGCCGCAATCGTGCGCGGCGGATCGACGAACTTGCCGATCATCGACGCCGAGAAGGGCACGGCGAAGGCGAAGGACGATGTCGTCTTGTTGGTCAGATTCTTGCCAACCAACGCCAGTTCCCAGCGTCGATCCGCGTTGCGGATACCGATCCGCGCGTCAAGCTTCGCAAAACCATTCTGCGCCGCCGCCGGATTATAGGAGGTTTCAAGATAGGTCTTGCTGCGGAAGCTCACACCGACATTGCCGAGCAGGTGCAGCCTGTCCGTCACCGGCTGGTCGAGATCGACGTTTACCGCGCCGCTCCATTTGGAACTGAGCGGCACCGGCTTGCCCGCCGCATTATTGTTCAGCGGGTTGCAGGTCGGATTGTCGTAGAAGCAGGGCGCACCGGGGAAATCATCATATTTGGCATCCAGATAGGCACCAGACGCCGTCACCTTGACCGTATCGACTACGGGCAAGCTGAGATCGGCCTCTACACCCTTGCTCGTCGCCCGCCCGGCATTGGCCGTGATGAAGCTGCTGGACACCGCGTCATAGCTGGACACTTGCAGATCCTTGAACTCGGTATGGAACAGCGCAATGTTGAAAAAGGCCTTTCGGTTGAACAATGCGAGCTTCGCGCCGATTTCATAGGTTTCGGAACTTTCCGGCTCGATCTGGAACTGCGGTGCCGTAGTGGTCGACTGTGCACCGACAAAACCGCCCGACTTCGATCCCTGCCCATAGGAGAGATAGATCATCGCCGCTTTGTTCGGTTCCCACTGCACACTGACCGATGGGTCCCATTCCCTTTCCACGCGCCGCCCGGATAGGGGCGTGGCGATCCAAGACGGCAGCACGGTGCCGGTGTTGGCGCGTTCCTGATCTGCCGTTTTGCGGTCATAGGTGTAACGCAGGCTGCCGATCAGGCGGAACCGGTTTGAAAATTTATAGATGAGCTGGCCAAAGCCGGACCAGACGACGTTATCCTGATCGAAGCGGCGATAGCTACCGCCATTATAGGGACCGACATGAATACGCGTGTCGCCGATCAGGCGATAATCGCTGGTCTGAAAATAGCCGCCGACCACATATTCAAGTGGATGATCGGTAGGAGAGGCGAGCCGTACTTCCTGCGAGAACTGATTATATTTTTCACCAAATCCGGTCGCGAGCTGCGGCGCGGGACCGAAATCAGAATCCAGCCGCTTGTCGAACTTGTAATGCGAATATCCCGTGATGCTGGTCAGCACATGGTCGCCAATATCGATATTGGCGGTCACCGACCCGTTCATGCTGTCGCTATTGTCGAAATCCCTGTCGACAAAGCCGGGAAAGCCGCTGGTGGCGCGCTGGCGATCGGGATCGGCGGCGGTTTCGATCCGTTCCACCGCTGTCCCGGTAATATCGACGTGGCCGCCTTCCAGCTTGGCGATGATCTCCAGCCCCTGTCCGGCGTCATAGAGCAGGGTGCCGCGTGCATAGAAGGATTTGCGCTTGGGTTCATTGCCGCCCAACTGGCTGTTATGGGTATAGCCGTCGCTCTTTTCGTAGCGCACGGCGACGCGCGCGGCGAGCGTGTTGCTGAGCGGGCCGGAGACGACGCCCTGTACGCTGCCGCCACCCAGTTCGAACTCAGCCGAGCCATCGATCCGCGCCATGAACTCACGCGTCGGCTTGGCGGAAATGACGCTGATCGCGCCCGCGCTGGTATTCTTGCCGACCAGCGCGCCCTGCGGTCCGCGCAGCACCTCGATCCGCTCGATATCAAGGAAGGGCGCCTGGAACTGCCGCGCATGGCCGCCATAAATGCCGTCGACGAAAAGGCCAACGGTCTGCTCCACGGCAAGATTGCCGGGCGGCGAGCCGATGCCGCGAATGAAGAAGGCGTTATTGCCCGGCGAAGGCTGCGCGTAGAAATTGGGTACATATTGCTTCAGCTCGGTGAAATCCTTCACCCCGTTACGGGTCAGCGCTTCTCCACCGATCACTGCCATGGAGATCGGCACATCCTGAAGATTCTGCGCCCGCTTCTGCGCGGTCACGATGATTTCCTGTTCAGCGGGCCCGGAATCTGCCGGCCGCGTTTCCTGCGCATGGGCTGGTGCGAGCATGGCCGCCATCGACGCACTCGCCAGAAATAGCCTGATTTTTCCAGGCACAACTATCCTGCTCTTAGCCTTCACGGACCCCTCCTCAATCATCAGTTATTTGCCGATTTATCGATTTAATAACAGTCAATGTAATTGACATTTATGCCGCACGCAAGTGCCGATATAACCGTCAATTTTTTTGTATATAATTTCATATTTTTCATATGCTTACTTCTATATAGCGCGAATGTTAGCAGCAGATCTCCGGCAAAATTTTGGCAGGCAACCACTCCGCTTGCATCGGCACGAATCATCGGTCTATTTCATCAAATCTATTGACATTTTTCCACCACAGCGCGACGGGATGACCAAAGCGGCGGAGACGGTGAGTCACGCCAATTCCGGGAGAGATTTATGGACTTCGACCTGCCCAGCGAACTTACCGCCTATCTGTCCGAGTTGGATGCCTTCATCGCCGCCGAAATCGCCCCTCTACAGGCAGCGGACGACAATGAGCGCTTCTTCGACCATCGTCGCGAACATGCCCGCACCGACTGGGACCGTGACGGCCTGCCGCGCCATGAATGGGAAGCGCTGCTGAACGAGGCCAAGCGCCGGGCCGATGCCGCCGGCCATTTACGGTTCGCGCTGCCCACCGAATTTGGCGGCAGGAACGGCAGCAACCTCGCCATGGCGGTCATCCGCGAGCATCTCGCCGCCAAGGGGCTGGGCCTGCACAACGATCTTCAGAACGAGCATTCGATCGTCGGCAATTTCCCGCAGGTACTGATGTTCCGCGACTTCGGCACACCCAACCAGCAGGCCGAATTCATCCCCGGACTGGTCGAGGGGCATCGCGCCCTTCCCTTCGGCCTGACCGAGCCCGATCATGGCTCCGACGCGACGCATATGGAAACCACCGCCGTCCGCGAAACCCGCGACGGGATCACCGGCTGGCGCATCGATGGCGAGAAGATGTGGACCACGGGCATGCATGTGGCGACGCACTGCATGGTGTTCGCCCGCACATCCGGCAAGGCGGGCGACGCGCGCGGGATCAGTTGCCTGATCGTGCCCGCCGATGCGCCAGGGGTCGAGATTGCGGAATATCTCTGGACCTTCAACATGCCGACCGATCATCCGCGCGTGCGGTTCGACAATGTCTGGGTGCCCGATACGGCGATGTTCGGCACGCCCGATGAGGGCCTCGCGCTGGCACAGCATTTCGTCCATGAAAACCGTATCCGCCAGGCGGCTTCCTCCCTGGGCGCGGCGGCCTATTGCGTCGAGCAGAGCATTGCCTATGCCCGCGCCCGCAAACCCTTCGGCAAGCCGCTGGCCGCCAATCAGGCAATCCAGTTCCCGCTGGTCGAGCTGTCGACGCAGATCGAGATGCTGCGGCTGATGATCCGCAAGACCGCCTGGGACATGGACCGCATGTCCAAGCCGGAGGTCGCGGAACGGCTGTCAGACAAGGTGTCGATGTGCAATTTCTGGGCGAACCGGCTGGTCTGCGAAGCGGCGGACCGGGCCATGCAGGTGCATGGCGCGATCGGCTATTCGCGGCACAAGCCGTTCGAACATATCTATCGCCACCATCGCCGCTATCGGATCACCGAGGGCGCGGAGGAAATACAGATGCGCAAAGTCGGGGCATGGATGTTCGGCTATGCCGGCCCCAATCGCGGTATCGGAGGGCACTGAGGCATGGAAGTCATGCAGATCGACGCCATCGCCTTCGGCGCGCTGGACAACCATGAAGGCCGCACATTCGGACCATCCGACTGGCGCGAAGTCACACAGGCACGGGTCGACCTCTTTGCGGACGCGACCGATGACCATCAATGGATTCATGTCGACACCGCGCGCGCCGGGGAGGAACTGGGTGGCACCATCGCCCATGGGTTCCTGACCCTGTCGCTGCTGCCTGCGATGATGGAGGATCTGCTGCGCGTCGATGGCGTCGCCCATATCCTGAATTACGGCCTCAACCGTGTCCGTTTCACCCAGCCGGTCAAGACCGGCCAGCGCATCCGGTCGCGGCTGCGCATCCTGACGGTCGAACCACGGGGCGCGGGCCGCATGGTAAGCTGCGAGATGACGGTCGAGATCGAGGGCGAGACCCGGCCTGCCTGCGTCGCGGAAACGGTGATGCTTTATCTCCCCGCCGTCCCGGCCTGAGCATTACGCTCAGGCCGCCAGCCGGGCCTTACATCGCCCTCACTCCCTCGTCAGGTCAGCGTAGAGTTGGGCGCCAGCCCCACCAGCGCCCGGCCGTGCAATTCAGTCGCAACGTCCAGATCATAGACGACATGGCTCGCCATCACCTGCACGTCACGCAATGCGCGTTGCAGAGGATTGTCGAGACTGTGTACGCTCGACCCGGAGCTTTCGCACAATGTCTGGATCGCCTCGCGACATTGACCCACGGCAAAGGCGATCTGCCCGCGCAACTGGATGCGCGCTTGCGTCTGCTCGGGCTCGTCGATGGCACCCAGGCCGACATTGCGCCGCGCCGCATCGCGGATCGCCAGCTCCGCCGAGCGCACCAGCATGTCCGCACGGGCAAGGCGCATCTGCGCCGCCGGCTTTTCGGCCTGCGTCCCTTCGCTGCCCATCTTCACATGGCCCGCCAGCCGCTCCTTCGTCTGCTCGACTGCCGAGCGGGCCGCTCCGAGCGCCGGGATCGCTGCCGTCACGGCCAGGCTCGGCAACATGGGCGAAGCAAAGAGCGGATTGTCATGCAACCGCGCTGCATGGCCGCGCCCCGACCGGGCTGGACCGACGGCAAAGGCGCGGTGGCCCGGCACGAACAGGTCGGACAGCAATATATCATTGCTACCCGTGCCGATCATCCCGTCGACATGCCAGGTATCGATCACCGTCGCCTCACTCGCAGGCAGGATGAACATGTGCATCACCGGACCGTCTTCACCGGGCACGAAGGCGTTCACCATCACCCAGTCGGCATGCATGATGCCGGTGCCCCATTTCCAGTGTCCGGTCAGCCGATAGCCGCCCTCGACCGGTTCCGCCTTGCCCGGCGGCGCGGCGACACTGGGCGCGACGATATAGGGATGGCCGCCCCAGATTTCCGCCTGTGTTTCTTCGGGGAATTGCGCAAGCAGCCAGTTATGCTGGGCACAGAAACTTGCCACCCACCCGGTCGAGGCGCAGCCTTCGGCCAGCGGCAGGGTCGCGTCGATATATTGGTCGGCGGTGAGTTCCAATCCGCCGAACCGCTTGGGCACCATCAGGTAGAAATAGCCGGATTCGCGGATGGCCGCCCACACGGCATCGACCGGACGCCGCAGCCGTTCGGCCTCCCGCGCATATTCGGCGAGCAGAGGCTTGAGCGCGCGCGTCCGCTCGATCAGCCGTTCGGGCGTCAGCTGCGCCAACGCTTCGGCAGAGAGGAAGTCATCCCCCGGCGGGATACGGCGATCCGCCAGTTTGGGTGCGGTGGTCGAATCATTCATGGTGGGCTCTCCTGCATGTCTTGCTTTGGATTTCATTTTTTCTGATCCGCCATTTTTGTCAAGTATATTTACATTTATCGACGCCAGATGAATCGCGTGGTTGCAAAATCCCGCGCAATTCCGCACACAGGAATAATGTCAACTAACCTGCTAATGCTGGACCTGGTGAAGGCCATTTACTGGTTCGATGAGGCTCTTCAGCAAGGGCTGCGATCGAAGGGCTGGCACGATGTCACGCGCGCCCAGTCGCTGGTGCTCGCCAATCTCGCCAACGGCGAAAGCCGGTCCGCCCGCATCGCGGAAAATCTCGGCGTCTCACGACAGGCGATGAGCCAGATGCTGGCCGAGATGGTGGCGAAGGATCTTGTCTGCGTGGCGGATGATCCCGGCGACCGCCGCGCGCGCATCGTGACATTCTCGCCTTCCGCAGCGCCGCTGCGCGAGGATGCGGGGGTGATCCTTCTCGCACTGGAGGAACGGCTGGAACGTCATATCGGCAAAGCGCGTATGAAAGCGGTGCGCGCGGCTATGGGTATCGATTGGCGAAACGTTTGAAAATGGATTGACGCATGAATTTCCCAAACATATTTTTCGTCAAATAATTTTACATATATTTCCACTGCCGCTACAGCCCTCCGCAGGATCGTCGTTTGCACGACACCGCCCTTCGGAGAGATGTGAAATGCCCAATATCCTGATCGTCTTCCATTCCCGCGACGGCATGACCGAGGCACTGGCGCAGGCCGTGGCGGAAGGCGCAGCCGCCGCCGGCGGCGAAATACGCCTCCGGCGCGCTCGTGAAGCGGTGGGCCCCGATGTGATGGCGATGGTGCCCGGCTGGGCCGACAATGCGGAGCGCATGAATGCGCTCTATCCCGCGCCGACGACGGACGACGCACTCTGGGCCGATGCGATCCTGTTCGGAACACCATCCCGCTTCGGCCTCGTCTGCTCGGAAGTGAAGGCTTATCTGGACAGCCTGGGCACATTGTGGGCCAAGGGGCAGCTCGTCAACAAGGTCGGATCGGCCTTTGCCAGTTCAGGCAGCACCCATGGCGGCAATGAAGTCACCAGCCTGACCCTGTTCGTGCCGATGGCGCATTTCGGCATGATCATCGTCCCGCCGGGCTTTGCCGATGCCGCGATGTTTCAGGCGGGAACGCCCTATGGTGCCTCCGCCGTCTCGCATAACCGCCCGGGCGCCCTGCCCTCCCAAGCCGAATGCGCCGCCGCCCGCTTTCAGGGTCGACATGTCACCACCGTCGCGGCTGCACTGAAAGGCGCCGGATTGCGTCCCATGGACTGAGTATCGATGACCGGCTCTTGCAGGTCCCATCATCGTGGCGACCAGACGGCAGGCATGGACGTCACCGTCAAGGCACCGAAAGCCGGCATATATTCGATCGGCTTGTCGAGGTCGATCCGCAGATCAGGCATGCGCTCATATAATTTGCGCAGACCGATGGGCGCCTCGACACGCACCAGCGGCTGGCCCGCACACGCATGACGCCCGCGCCCCAGGCCCAGATGACGATTGGCATTGATCCGCCTGATGTCGAACCGGGCCGGGTCCGAGAACATGTCCGCGTCCAGATTTGCTGCCGGAATCAAGGCACAAACAAGCGATCCGCGCGGGATCAGGTGATCGTGCAACGTAACGTCCTTCGTCGCAATGCGAAACAGGGTAAGGGTCGACCCCTGTCGCCGCAAACCTTCCTCCACCGCATTATTTGCCAGTGACGGATCTGCCTTCAGGAGAGCAAGCTGATCCGGGTTCCGGGTGAAGTGCAGGATCAGATGGGCAAGAAGCGTCGCGGTCGTATCGAAACCCGCCGTAATCAGCGAAAGGGAGTGACGGACCACTGCGCCGGGATCAATGGCGTTGCCATTGGCATCCCGCGCCATGATCATCGCGCTGATAAGGTCGCCGCCCGGATTCTTCTGCCGCTCCAGCACCGTCTCGCGCAGGAAGGCACCCGCGTCGGCAAGATCGGTCCAGCGGGCCTCGATCTGCTGTGCGGAGAGATGCGTCGTGATGACTTCATCACTGTCGAGCTTTTTGGGCACGAGCAGCGCAAACAGAGCTTCGGCCCAGCGCCGATAGTCCGCCGAATATTCCTTGGGCAGATTGAGCATCTGGGTGATGACGCGCATGGAAAAGGCATAGCAGATCTCGATCATATTGCCTTCACCGCTGTCGATCACAGAATCGATGATCTCATCGGCAGCGATCGCGGCATAGCCTGCCATGGAATCGATGATCTTCCGGGCAAAGCCGTTCTGGATCGTGGCACGGGCCAGCGTGTGTTCGGGCGGATCGATGGCGAAGATGATTTCGTCCTTGACGAAATCGGCGGCACGCGATGCCAGCTTTGCGGGCACGGGAATGCGGCCGACTGCGCGGGAAGAGAATGTCTGGTAATCGGAAAGGACTGCTGCCACGTCCTGATATTTGGTGATCATCCAGGAATTGGTCTGATCATCGAAGAAGATCGGCGCCTCTTCATGGGCGCGTTTGGATAAAAGGAATGGATCGCGCAGGAATCCATCGTCAGCAACACTGAAGCCAGGCAGGCGAGGCCTCTCGGCAACCGTTGCATCCTTCATGTCGATCTCCTTCTCCATCGCCAATATTATCATTCGCGATGGTAGGATTAGCTTCTGCCCTTGAACGCGCACCGTCACTAATGAGAGGCTATGAGCGCTTATGAAGTCGGTCGGCTGGCCTGACTCATATGGTACGCGACCGCAGGCGCCAGAATGTCCACAACATGCAGCGAATCATTATATTCCCTGACATTGGCGATTTTTCCGCCCGACATTTCGAAGACCAGACAGTAACGATTATTATAGATTTGATCGAGGCAGGTCTTCGCATGAGACTCCACTTCGATCGACAGCTTCTCACCGCCGTCCACGACATCGATAATGGCCAAATGCAGGCAGTTATCCTGAAGGGCTGCCCGCATTCCAGCAAGTCGAGGCTGCAATTCATCCATCGTCATTGTGACGCCTCGCACGACCTGCACGATCGACCATTGCGCATCTTCCGTGAACATGGAAAACGCCTTTTCGAGCGACCCGGTCCCGAATTCCTTCAGGAAGGACTCGATAATCGAGAGATTATTGCTGGCCATTGGTTTCTTTCCGGCTTTATTCGAAGGAAATGGAATCAGCGACGCGCGTGAACAGCGGGAACAGCTTGTTCATCGCCATGTCGTGCAATTCCTGATCCATGCCGGTCGTCGCCTGTTTGGCGATGATGACGGCATAATTCAGTTCATAGGCATGACGGGCCGTCGATTCGACGCCCATATTGGTTGAAACACCGCCGATCACGACTGTCTTGATGCCGCGCCGGCGCAGTTGCAGGTCCAGTTCCGTGCCGGTGAACGCGCCCCATTGACGCTTGGTGATGAAAATATCTCCTTCCTGGGCGAGCCCCGGGGCCAATGCATCGAAATTGGCGGGCAGTCCTCCTTCGAACTGCATGGGGGCATCGACAGGCTGCATCAGCGCGTCGCCGAAATCCGGAGACCAGCTGACATTGACGAGAACAACCGGGGCGCCAGCGGCGCGAAACTGCTCGGCCAGTTTCTTGCCCTGGCTGGCGAGTTCTTCGGATGTCAGCGGTGTGAGCGGAAGGGGGAGAATGCCCTGCTGAATATCGATCAGCACCAGGGCCGTCGTCTTCGGATCTACAATGGTCACTATGCACTCCAACGGAAGATGTGGGCGTTGTGGTTCTGATCCAGCTTTCTAGGCATGATGAGCCATCGCCTTCCCTCCCAATTTGGAGGGGGAGGCAAGATCGGCCCCCTTTCCCGATCCCCCCTTCGCCGCCATCCTGTTCCCTAAGCGCCGACAGGCCCCAGCAAACCAAGCTGGCCCAGCAGCGCCATGGCCTGCGCGCGCGTCTTGCAACCGAATTTCTGGACGACATTGTCGAGATGGAAACGGACTGTCACCTTGGATATGCCCATCAACTGGGCGATTTCCGCTTCGCGATAGCCCTGCGCCAGCGTCCGCGCGCAGTCCCATTCGCGGGGCGTCAGATGGGAACGCTCATCCTGATCGTCAGCATCGCCGCCCACCGACTGGCCGGCAATCCGCATGAACCGATGACCGATGGCGAGAAGGTCTCCCTCAACGCTTTGAATCAGCGCCTTGAAGGACGAATCCTTCGCTCCTCCGGCCAGAACCATCATCGCAACCCGTCCCTTGGGAAGGTGAATGGGCACGACCAGCAGGGTGGAAACCCCCATATCGCGAATGAGCGCGGTCACCTGCCGCTGTTCGGGCGAATCCTGATAAGGTTGCCGCCGACGTTTTTCCTGAAGGGATACGACGAACGGGAGATCGGTAAACCGGCAACGAATATAGACTGGCATCTTGAGCGCGGCATGGCGATCCCACCAGAGGCTCAGCAGTTCATCCGGCCATCCGCGCGCCCGGGCATAGCGGTCCATTTCCGGTATCTGATAGGGATGGGAGGTATCGAGAACCCAGAATGTCAGCGGCAGATCAAGCACCGCCGCAACGGCATCGAGCACCTTCTCCGCTTCGCTCAGTTCCGTTGCGTTACGCAAATCGCCCAGAATAGGTTCCAGCGCTTCACGAACGCTTTTTTCGGCATCGACCGGAGACTCCATCACATCACAGGCAAACATGATTCAGGTCCTCTTCCTATTTTGAGATCGCCAGCTTCAAGCCGGTCGAAAAACGTCATGAAATAAATGCTTTGCGTCCGTTTCTCCGGAATATTCCACCTTCACCTTCTCCCGTCATATCTGCCCTTCGGACTTCTCCAATGACGTTGTACCAACCTTCCAGTCACCGCTCAAATGCCGGGAGATTTCCTGAGCACCCGTCAGAATGGCGGCCTTCAGACGCTCCAGCGCGTCTCCCTGCAACAGGCTCGTCAAACCGATCGCGACCAGCGACTGTCCCAATCGCCCGCCATCGCTCCACACAGGTGCAGCCACGACCGTAACACCGGGAATATATTGACCTTCATCCACACCGATACCAGTTCGCCGCACTTCTTCGACTTCATCCAGCCACGCCTCGAACGTCGGCGGATTACCCCATTGCAAGGTTGCGAAACGGCTCTTGAGGTCTTCGGGTGACAGGCCGCCAAAGGCCGCGATGCACCGGCCGGTTGCGCTGATCAGCGCTGGAAAGCGGCTGCCGATCTGCGAGCTGATCTGAAGCCCCTGGATGTGGGGAGACATCGCTACGACGACGATATGATCCGCGCTGACAATGCTGGCGCCCAGAACAGAGACCTGATGCGCCTCGGCAATCCGATCGATCTGGCTCTGCGCGATCAGGGAAAAGCGGTTCCTCCGCAGCCAGTGGCGCGCAAGCGTCAAAACCCCCGCATCCAGCGAATATCGTTTCGTATCCGGATCGAAGGAAACGAATTCCTCCGCCACCAGCGCCCTTAGCACATGCAGACAGGTACTGGGCACCAGTTCGAGTTCACGCGCAATCGCATGAACCCCCATGCCCGAATCGGCCTTGCCGAGCAGGCGCATGACGGCCGCGGCCCGCGCTATGGCCGGGGCCTTGCTGGCCTCAACGACCCTTGCCAGGCCGCCCGTCGATTTGGCCGACTCCTCACGATCTTCAACTATTCCGGCCATCGCGCTCCACCTCTTCGCCGTTCACTGTTCGATATATACAACATTATTTTATATTTACAACATCTGATTCGTCGATTTATGAATCAGCGAACGGGCGATCGCGGCCCTCTGAACCTTTCTGGAGCATTGGAAGTGGCAAAACTCACCGACCTCACGAGCTACGCCGACGCGCAGGCTCAGGCTTCGTCCGAAGCCTTATGGGATCTGTTCGACGGCAACCGGGAAGAGCTCAACATCGCCCATGAGTGCATCGACCGTCATGCCGACGGAACAGGGCGGACCGCCGTGCGCATCGCAGATGCCGGGGGCGACGATGTCCTGTTGAGCTTCGACGAGATTGCGGCTGGCTCATCGCGCTTCGCCCATTGGCTGGAAGACCAGGGCATCGGACCGGGCGATCGCGTGGCCTTCATGCTCGATCCGTCGCTGCCCTTCTATGTGTCGATGTTCGGCGCGATCAAGCGCGGAGCGATCGGCGTTCCTCTTTTCACGCTGTTCGGCCTCGACGGGCTGCGCCTGCGCGTGGACGACTGCAAGCCCAAGCTGCTCGTCGTCAATGCCGCCAAGGAAGCCATCGCCCGCGAGATTGACGGCCTTCAGGTCGTGGTCGCGGACGACGCTTTTCTGACGCTGCTTGAAACCTATCCGACAAGCTATGCAGTGAAGAGCAAGGCCAACGATCTGGCGGTGTTCCAATACACGTCCGGAACGACGCGCGCCCTGCCCGCCGCCGTCAAGCATACGCACCGGGCGTTGGTCACGCTGATGCTTGCCGCGCTTTACGGCACCGGCATCCGTCCGGGCGACGAGTTCTTCTGCCCCTCCTCCCCCGCCTGGGGCCATGGCCTGTGGCACGGCACGCTGGCGCCGCTGGCATTGGGCGTCACCACCGGCACCATGTCGGGCAAGTTCGATCCCGTCCGCCTGATGCAGGCGCTTCAGGATTTCAGGATCACCAACATGTCGGCCGCCTCCACCCATTATCGCATGATGGGCAAGACCGGCACGGCTGAAAATTACGCCTTCTCGATCAGGAAGCTGTCGTTCACCGGCGAGCCGATCGATCCTGCCACGCTGGAGTTCATCGACAAGGCCTTCCACGTCCCGGCATGCAGCATGTACGGCACCACGGAAATCGGCGTCGTGCTGGTCAACTATCCCGGCGCGTCGGACTTCCTTGTCAAGCCCGGCTCGCTCGGCAAGGCGATCCCCGGCCAGAAGCTGGAAGTCCAGCGCCCGGACGGAACGCTAACCGCGCCCGGCGAAGTCGGCGAACTGATGCTGTGGCGTCGCGACAATTGGGAAACGACCAAGGATCTCGCCCGTATCGACGAGGATGGCTATTTCTACCATTGTGGCCGAGCCGACGACGTCATCATCTCCGCTGGCTGGACGATGAGCCCGGTCGAGATCGAAAACACCATGCTCAAACATCCCGATGTCGCCGAAGCGGCAGTGATCGGCGTGCCCGACGCAACCCGCGGCCAGGTGGTCAAGGGGTATGTCGTTGCAAAGCGGCCGGGCGACCCGGCCTTTACCAAGGAGCTTCAGGACTTCACGCGCGAACGCCTGAGCCAGCATGAATTCCCGCGCATCATCGAATTTGTCGACGAACTTCCAAAGACGCCCGCCGGCAAGATTAATCGCAAAGTCCTCCGCGATCGCGAGAGCGCCCTCGCCCAGGTCTGAACATCATTTTCAAGGAGAGAAAAATGGCATCCATCTTAGAAAACCGGGAAGCCCGCTTCCCCAAGATTACCGAGGACGGCCTGGCCGACCTGCGCAAGCGCATCGGCGTCAAGATCGAGAATTCGGTCGAACCCTGGAACTATGAAGCGTCGCGCGACGCGATCCGCCACTACGCCCATGGCATCGGCGACGACAATCCGTTGTGGACCGACCCCGCTTATGCGGAAAAGACCAAATATGGTTCGCTCGTCGCGCTACCGAGCTTCCTATTCTCGACCAGCCGTATCATTTCCGGCTATTCGGGCGGCCTGTCGGGCGTGCATGCCATGTGGGCCGGTGCGGACTGGACCTGGCACAAGCCCGTCCTGCGCAACGACACGATTTCGACCGTGGCCTATCTCAAGGATCTGATCGAACACCAGACCAGGTTCGCCGGCCGCTCCTTCCAGCAAATCTACCATGTCGATTTCTACAACCAGCATGGCGACCTTGTCTCCGAAGCTGACAGCTGGGTGTTCCGCACCGACCGCGATGAGGCCCGTGAGCGCGGTACCAAATATACCGAGGCGCGCGGTCGCGTCGAACCCTTCACCGAAGAGCAGCTCGCGGAATTCTCCAAATATTACGGGGCCGAGGAAGTCCGGGGCGCCACACCACGTTACTGGGAGGATGTGAACGAAGGCGATGTCCTGCCGACCATGATCAAGGGGCCGATGACCGTCACCGGCTTCATCGCCTATGCGCAGGGCTGGGGCGGCCTCTACATCCGCGCCAACAAGATGGCGTGGAAGATGCAACAGGCGCATCCGGGCCTGGGCATCAAGAACCGCTTCAACGTGCCCGATTGCCCCGAGCGCGTCCACTGGGACGAACAGTTCGCGCTCGATGTCGGGGCGCCGGGCGCCTATGACTATGGTCCGGAACGTTGCAGCTGGCTGACCCATCATGCCACCAACTGGATCGGCGACGACGGCTTCCTCCACAAGTCGAAATGCCAGATCCGGCGTCACAATCCGGATGGCGATGTGATCTTCATCGACGGCTCGGTGATCCGCAAGTTCGAGGACAACGGCAAGAAATATGTCGAGATCCAGCAGAACGCGAAGACCCACCGTGGCGAAGTATCGGCCTTCGGCACCTCGGTCGCCGAACTGCCCTCGCGCGTCCGATAAGCAGGCGAATGGCCGGGTTGCAAGACCCGGCCAAGCAGCCTTCGGACCGAACCGGCGCGACACTCGAAACCTATCTCCTCCGCCGGGACACGGGCATCGCACTTGCGACGCCGCAGGAGATCATTGGCGATGCGCGCAACAGGACACACGCAGGTCGGGATATGCCCCGCATTATTGACAGGCGCTTCTTTTCCCCGTTGCACTACTCCTATCATGTCAATCGGCGACGCAATGTGAGGCCTGTTTAAGTCTGAGGTCCAAGCATGGATGCATAGCTTGGGTTGTTTATGGAGAGAGGCTCTTGTCTATCAATAATCGGCGCGAAAATGCGATTTTCAACCAGAACAAGTTGAAGATCGGGACATTCGCCACGAACACCGTCGGATCGATGCACACAAGCGCGCCGGAGGCTTTCCAGCCGTCCTGGTCCAATGCGCTCAAGGCCGCCACGATGGCTGACGGTGCTGGGTTCGAAGCGCTGCTGGCACTGGCGCGGTGGCGCGGGCCGCTGGCGGGCAATCCCGATCATCGCGGCCATGTCGTGCTCGATCCATTCGCCTGGGGTGCCGCGCTGGCGATGGCGACGAACTACAGCACACTGTTTTCAACCTCCCATGCCCCGATGGTTCATCCGCTTCTGGTCGCAAAACAGGGCGCTACGATCGATCATATTTCCGGCGGGCGCTTTGGCCTCAATGTGGTGGGGGGCTGGAACCGGTCGGAGTTCGAGATGTTCGGCTTCAACCTGGACGAGCATGACCGGCGTTACGAATATCTTGAGGAATGGCTGACCGTCGTAAAAAGGTTGTGGACCGAACATGACGAAATCGACTTCCAGGGCGATTTCCTAAAGTTGAAGGGGGCGATTTCGCGTCCCCAACCCGTGCAAAATGGCGGTCCGCCGATCCTGAACGCCGCCGTATCGGCGCGGGGCCAGCGTTTCGCGGCCGAATATGCCGACGCAGCCTTCGTCTACGCCGGTCTCGATAAGGATACGATCGCAAGCTACAAGACACTTGCGCGCGAGGAGTTCGGTCGGGATCTCGCTGTTTGGACCCAGATTCCCATTGTGCAGCGCTCGACCCGGGATGAAGCGGAAAAGTTCCTGAACTATTTTGCAAACGAACATGAAGATGTCGAGAGCGTCGACGCCTGGCTCAAGGGGATCAATGCTGAATCCCGCGACATCAAGGGCGGAAATGCCAAGTTCAATAGGGTTGATGTGAGCTGCGGCGGGCCTCCGGTCGTTGGAACAGCGCAGGATATTGCCGACAGCCTGATCGAACTGAGCGAGCGCGGAATTGACGGCGTGCTGTTCTCATGGTTCGATTTCGAAGATGGCTTGACGCGCTTCATCGAGGAAGTGATCCCTCTGCTCGAAACCGCTGGGATGCGCGCTCCTTTTGTCCCGCCCACAGAGCATCGCTAAAACATTCCAACCATTAACAAGAGCGGCCGATCTTATATCGTAAGATCGGCCGCTATTTGCTGCGCGCCAATGATGTCATCGACGCGCGCATCTCTTCAGCTCCTTAGATCACCATGCATCCTCCAGGATCCTCCTGACTTCCGACACGGACGAGATCGAACGTGGGTTGGCCGCGACATAGGAATCATGGATTGCCGCATCAGCGACAGCCGGCAGCACGTCCCGCGATATGTCGGCATCGCGCAGGCGACCCGGCAGGCCAAGATGGGCGACAAGATCACCCACTATGTCGCCCAGCCTTCTGGAAGGCTCACCGATCATGGCAGCGATCACCGCTTGCCTCGCGCCATTTACCTCCTCATTGAAGCGCAGTACATGGGGGAGCATCACACAGGACGTATCCCCATGCGACATCCCCGCAGTGCCGCCCAGGGCATGACCGATGCCGTGACTGGCCCCCGCCTTGACACCGCCCGACGCCGGCCCAAGGATCGAAAGCCACGATCCCTTCATGCAGTCCAGCCGCGCATTCATGTCGTTCGGATCATCGAACACCTGCTTGAGCGACACGATCAGCAGTTGCGCGGCGCGAAGCGAATAGGCATCCGACAGCGGATTGGGATTGATCGAGCACCAGGTCTCGACCGCATGGTCGACAGCCCGCATCCCGGTGGAGAACCAAAGACTGGGCGGTGTCTGGACCGTCATTTCCGGATCGAGAATGACGATGTCCGGTCCAAGCTGCGGATAGACATAGACTCGCTTGACCGGGCCGCGTTCATCAGTGATCCCCGCCCCCGATGTGAACTCGCTGGCCGACAGCGCAGTCGCGATCGCGACGAAGGGCAAGGTTGGCGACTTCACCGGTCCATAACTGCCATCATCGACGCGGTTATAGGGACGCAGCCGGTCGATGTCGTCCGCCTCCTCAATGGCGTTTGCCACGCACAGGCGCGCAGCCTTGACCGTGTCGCAAACCGACCCTCCACCGATCGTCACGACGCCGCCGGCGCCCTTCAGCGCCTCGGCCACCCGAATAACTTCCGCACGCGGCGAATGGGGACGGATGCCCGAAACCATGGAATGGAATTTGGGTCCGAGCGCTGCGGCAACCTTCTCCGCCAGCCCTCCCGGGCGGGCGAGGCTGTTGGCCGTGACCACCACCACACGGTCCATGGACAGGCGGCGAACGGCTTCGGCCAACGCCTCGGCCATCGGGATGCCAAAGGCAACGCTCTGCTGCGGCGGCGCTGCCGACCAACCGATTTCGCGCAATTGTGCCAAGTTATTTTTCCTTCTCCTGGGATGCGACAGCATGTCGCGAACCGCCCTCGTCGGGACGATGCCTCGAAAAAGCCCGAACGATGGTTGCCACTGAAGATCGTCAATCGATCAAAATGTAGTATGCCGGTTTAAGTCGAGCACATCAAAAAGCAATTTTTATCCAGATCACGAAGAATTTTCCAACGACTTCAACATTGCCGCTGAAAATTCACCCATAAGCAGAGTCGATCTGCCTGGTGCAGACTAACCTGCCTTTACAACTTCCTTGCGCAACGCTTCGACATTGATGGGGAGCTCACCTGGATAGTCCAGCTCACGCGAGATGCGCAGCGCACCATGGTTCAAGGCCTGAAGCAAACCCGCCAAATCCCCTTCGACCACCTGCGCGAGCACACCCCCCGCTGACAGCGATGCCACGATATCGCCATTATGATCCATGATCGGAACGGCGACATGCATATAATTGTGCCCGCCTTCTTCCTCATCAAGGGCAAAGCCATTCTGGCGGACAGCTTCAACGACTTCGAGAAACAGTTGAGGCTCCGTAATCGTTTTTGTGGTTATCGGGTCCATGCCATAGGTCACAAGCAGAGTGGCGACGGCCGAATCCGTCATGCCACTGGCCAGTATCTTGCCCGGCGCGCAGGCATGGATGGGAGCCACCACTGTCAACGCGACATCGCGCTGCATCATGGGCGTAGGCAGCGACCGCATGACCACGACCTTGCCCTTGCTCAGGCGGCCCAGTCCCACATAAAATCCGGTCCGGGCGGCGATTTCATCCATGATCGGACCGGCAATTCGATCCAGATTGCGGCGACCCAAGGCGCAGGCCCCCAGGACCGCGAGCCCCAGGCCGGGATAGCAGCGCCCGGACTCGTCATCCTGATAGATCATTTCCGCCTTCGACAGCGTCGCGACGATGCGCGACACCGCACTCTGGGACATGCCCAGCTTCGCCGAGATCTCTCCGATCCTCAACGGCCTGCGGGCATTTGCCACGGCTTCCAGAACTTCGATCGCCTTTCTGACCGACTTGATCGGCGAATCGCCTTCCTGGTCTTCCACCATATCCTCCTGGTTTCCTTGCCGCCCGGGCGTTTCAGCCTAACTGCCGAACGTCCGTTTCGCAACAGAATAGCGACATCATCGCAAGCGCCATCCGCATTATGAATAGGTAAATCCATTTTTTCTTGACCTATCAGGGATGCTCGAGCGATGTGATGCATGACCGCGCGCATTTCGACAGGACAGGTCGCACGCGTCGCCTTGGAATACCGCCCCGTCTGGCGCGATCGAAGGCGCGGCATGCAGGGGAAAGAGCGCCTATAATATCCGTTCGCATGCATGATTTAGGGACTGAATATGCCAGATGATTTCAGACAACGGGCCAAGCTGATGCGGAAAGGCCGATCCTATGAGGATTTTGAAGTTGGCCAGCGGTTCGTGCATCATTGGGGCCGCACGATCACGGAGAGCGATACCGTCAACTTCTCCCTCCTCTATCTGTGCTACAATCCCCTCTATTTCAACCGGGACTATGCCAAGGCCCACGGCCATCCCGACATCGTCGTCAATCCCCAATTCCTGTTCAACGTCGTGCTGGGCATGTCGGTCGAAGATTGCAGCGAAGGCGGTGGGCCGTTTCTGGGCGTCTATGATCTGGTCTACGATCACCCGATCTATCCGGGCACGACCGTCGTCGCCCAGACGGAGACTTTGGAAAAACGCCTGTCCTCAAGCAACCCCCGGAACGGCATCGTAACGTGGCGGACCGAAGGGTTCGACAGTGATGGAGAACGCATCATCAGTTTCCGTCGTTCCAACCTCTCGTTCCTTCGCAATCCAGGAGAAGGTGCATGAAGGCCCGGCTCTCGCAACTCACCGGCAATTATAATTATTTCGAGGATTTCGAGATTGGCGCCGTGATGCGCCATGCCCGAGGCAAGACCGTCACGCCGCTCGAAAACGTCATGACGACCAATCTGGTGCTGAATACGGCGGAAGGCCATTTCAACGAACATGTCATGGAATCGACCGCTTATGGCAAAATCCTGTGCTATGGCGGCGTGAACTTCTCACTTGTCCTTGGGCTTGCGTCGCAGGACTGTATCGAGAACGCGCTGGCGGAATTGTCCCTGAACAATATCAAGCTGTCCGGCCCGGTGTTCCACGGCGACACGCTTTATGCCTATTCCGAAGTCCTGAGCAGAGAAGACAGCGATCGCGAGGATGCGGGGATCGTTGAGTTCCGCCATTACGGAGTGAACCAGCGCGACGAGGTCATCGCCCAGGTCGATCGCCGGGCGCTGATCAAGCGGCGCAGCCATTGGGCCGATAAATGACCCAGCATTTGCGAGAGGGGGCTTTCAGTATCAGAGCCGATAGGTTCCCTCCCCATATGGTTGACGCGGCAGCCCGCCCGCCGGACAGGGCAGATCGGGCATTGCCCCTTCCTATGCGACTAGGAGAGTTGAATGAAACGCCTTGAAGGAAAAGTGGCCATCATCACCGGCGCTGCCAGCGGTCTGGGCGAAGCGGGCGCCCGGCTTTTCGTCGCTGAAGGCGCAAGGGTCGTGATGACCGACATTCAGGATGGCACGTCGATCGCGGCCGAACTGGGCGATTCCGCCATATTTTGCAGACATGACGTGACGGACGAAGCGGGCTGGGAAGAGGTCGTCAGCAAGGCGCTGTCGCAATTCGGGCGCCTTGACATATTGGTCAACAGTGCCGCCATTCGCGATGTGAAGCCCTTGATGGAAACGAGTGTCGCGGAGATGGAGCGCAGCTTCCGCATCAATACGCTTGGCCCGATGCTGGGCATGAAAGCGGCATTCGCCGCGCTGAAAGCGTCCGGCAAGGGCGCGGTCATCAACCTTGGTTCCGGCAACGGCGTTCGCATTCAGCCCGGCGCGCTGGCCTATTCGACGAGCAAATGGGCGCTGCGGGGGCTTAGTGGATGTGCGGCGGCGGAATTGGCCCGTGCAGGCATCCGGGTCAACAGCGTGATCCCCGGCATGGCCAAAACACCCATGCATGCCGCCACCAATACGCCGGAAACCATAGCGAAATATGAGCCGATGATTCCCCTCGCCCGCCTTGGAGAGCCCGAGGAAGTCGCCCAGGCATTCCTGTTTCTGGCCTCCGATGCGGCCAGCTATCTGGTCGGATCGGAAATCGTCGTGGACGGCGGCGTCCTGCTCTAACGAAGATCGGGAGGCCGGGTCCGGATCGCTGCGCCCCGGCCTTCAAAAACGCTCACCGACCATTTCTTCGCTCTTGGCCCAAAGCGCCTCGGCTCTTTGCGGATCGAGGGCATAGGCGCGGACGCCCGAACGAATGGTGGGATCATCGCGGACGATTTCAGCGACGCGACAGTCCTCGCAATATTGCCCGCCCACAGCTTCCGCTGACGCGACGATCGCACTCCAGACCGTCGTCGCTGCTCCTTGAGGGACGGATTTCCACTGATAGGATTGGCTGCCATCCACCGAGGCGATCAGCCTGCTCGCAACCTCGGCGGTCATATTCTTGGAAAAGCCGGTCCTGATCCGCCCCGGATGGACTGCGGTTGCGCGGACGCCCCGGTGCCTGTGGCGCGCATCGAATGCGACGGCGAAGAGAATGTTGGCCGTTTTCGAGCGGCCATAGCTGCCAAACTCCGTATAGGCTGCGCGCTCGAAATTCGGATCGTCAAGATTGACGTCTGCATGGCGATGGCTCGCTGAACTCAGATTGACCAAGCGTGACCCCGGCTTCAGGAGCGAGGCAATCCGGTTCACCAAAACGAAATGCCCCAGATGATTGGTCCCGAATTGCATCTCAAAGCCGTCCTCGGTTTTCCCGAACGGACAGGCCGCGATCCCGGCATTGGCGATGATGACGTCGAAAGGCGCACCGGCAGCAAGCAGGCTGTCGGCGCAGCGACGCACGCTGGAAAGCGAAGCGAGGTCAAGCGGCACGACCGCCATCCCGCCGCTGTCAGCAGCCCCGGCCCGCACAGTTTTCGCCATCATGGAGGCCTTGTCGGGGTTCCGGACCGCGCCGACGATCCAGGCGCCATGCGCGGCCAGTACACGCGCGGTTTCCAGACCCAGACCGGCCGATGCGCCAGTCACCAATATGCGCTTCCCGCGCAAATCCAGACCCTCCAGCACCTCGTCGGCCGTTGAGTCGGGCCCTAACTGATTCGCGTCGCTTGCGGCCATAGGCTGCCTTGTCCTGCCTGGGGAGGAGCCGTGCCGTCAGATCCGCGACAGCAGCCGGTGCGCCAATTTCAGGTGCGGCGCGTCGATCATCTTTCCGTCCAGCTGCAGCACGCCCGCACCCGGATTGGCCTCGAATGCGGCTACGACCGCACGCGCATGGGCAATCTCTTCATGGCTGGGCGAGAATGCCGCATTGATCGCGGCGACCTGCGCCGGATGGATCGCCATCATACCGGTGAAACCATCGCGTCGCCCGCGCGCCATATAGGCGGCCAGACCCGCTTCATCCCGGAAATCGGGATAGACCGTCTCGATCGCTGGGACATCGGCATGGTGCGCACCAAACAGCACGAGGCTGCGCGCCAGTTCATAGGGGGGCGTGTAGCGCCCCCCGTCCTCCCGCGAGGAACTGGCGCCGATGGCGGCGGGTAGATCTTCCGCGCCCCAGGTCAGGCCCACCAGCGCATCGCGGCACTGCGCATAGGTGCCGAGTTGAAAAATGGCGGTCGGCGTTTCGGTCGCGATGGGAAGCACCGGCACCCGCCCCTCTCCCATCATGTCCAGCAAGCGGAGGATGCTGGCGGCTCCCTCCGCCTTGGGCAAGACGATCGCATCAGGTCGGCCGGGCAGGACGACCGCCAGATCGTCTTCGGTCATCCCACTGTCCAACGGGTTGAGCCGCACGAAGCAGCGGTCATGACGCGGCCCCGCGAGATAGTCGGCAACCGCCGCGCGGGCGCTATCCTTCGCAACGGGCGCAACGGAATCTTCCAGATCGAGAATGATGGCGTCAGCCCCGGTCGCCGCCGCCTTGGCAAAGCGTTCAGGCCGGTCGCCCGGCACGAAAAGCAGGGAACGAAGCATCAGGCCGCCCTCTTCACCAGAGCTGTCCGCACGCATCGGCAGACCAGTTCGTCACGCTGATTGAGCAGTTCATGGCGGAAGGTGACAATCCCGGCATTGGGACGGGATCTGGATTCCTTCAGATCGACCACCTCGCTCGTCGCGCGCATCGTGTCGCCGATAAAGACGGGCTTGGGCATCACCAATTGGTCATAACCCAGATTGGCAACCAGCGTGCCCAGCGTCGTTTCCCCCACCGAAAGGCCGATCATCAGCGCGAAGGTGAAGGTGCCGTTGACAAGAATCTGCCCGAACTCGCTCGCCTTCGCCGCCTCGGCGTCGATATGCAACGGCTGCGGATTGTGCGTCATCGTGCTGAACAGCAGATTGTCAGTTTCCGTCACGGTGCGGCGGATCTCATGCTCGATCCGGATACCCACCTGCCATTCCTCAAAACAGCGTCCAGCCATATCAGACGTCCCTCTCCTCGATCCTTGCCAACAGCGCTTCGACCTGCACCTGAGAGCCTGCACTGGTCTTCAGCTCGGCCACCACGCCGTCGAACGGTGCGGTCAGCGTGTGTTCCATCTTCATCGCTTCCAGAGTCAGCAACTTTTGCCCCTTGGCAACCTGTTGGCCCTCGGACACCGCCACCGAGATCACCCTGCCCGGCATCGGCGCAAGGATCGCCCCGTCACCCGCCGCCGCGCCGTGCACCCCCTGCTTGCGCCACGGTTCGAGCAACCAGACCTGCCCTTTTTCCGTGGCCAGGACGGACTCGCGTGGACGTTCCACGCCATGACCGTTGAGCGGGATTTCCACCGTCTCGCCGTCAAGCAGGAAGCGGGCGCGGCCGTGCGGTTCGGCATTGAGGCGGAAACCCGGCACACGGCTCTTCGGCACCAATTGCATCGCCGCCTTCGCCAGCATCGCATCCGAAGGGACGGGCGGCTGGGCCAGCGCCTCGCCATCGCGACCGATCAGGCCGGTATCGACCGTGCCCGCTGCGAATTGCGGGTGGGCCAGCGCCTTCACAAGAAAGGCCGCATTGGTCTTGACGGGCCAAACCGCCGTGTCCTCCAGCATCTCGCCCAGCCGCTCGATCGCCTGTTCCCGCGTCGATCCATGCGCGATCACCTTGGCGATCATCGGATCGTAGAAGGGCGAAACCTCCGCGTCCTCGTAAATGCCGGTATCGATCCGTCCGCCACGGGCCGAACCGAAGCGCAGCATCTGAATCCGGCCGATAGAAGGCAGGAACCCCTTAGCGGGGTCTTCGGCATAAAGCCGCGCCTCCATGGCCCAACCGCTGATGGCCAGTTCCTCCTGTCGCCTTGGCAGCGGTTCGCCGCTCGCCACGCGCAACTGCCATTCGACCAGATCCTGCCCGGTGATTTCCTCGGTCACGGGATGCTCGACCTGCAAGCGCGTATTCATTTCCATGAACCAGATGCGGTCTGCACGAAGCCCTTCAGAACCGTCGGCTATGAATTCGATCGTGCCTGCGCCTTCATAATCCACCGCCTTGGCCGCACGCACGGCGGCGGCACAGACCGCCGCACGCGTAGCGGCATCCATGCCCGGCGCGGGCGCTTCCTCGATCACCTTCTGATGCCGCCGCTGGAGCGAGCAGTCGCGCTCGAACAGGTGGACGACATTGCCATGACCGTCACCGAAGACCTGCACCTCAATGTGCCGGGGCGACAAAATATATTTCTCGATCAACACATGGGGATTGCCGAACGATGCCGCCGCCTCGCGCTGGCAGGATGCAAGCGCATCGGTGAAATCTTCCGGACTTTCGACCAGCCGCATGCCCTTGCCGCCGCCGCCTGCGACCGCCTTGATCAGTACGGGATAGCCGATCTTCTCCGCTTCGCCGGCCAGGAAAGCAGGGTCCTGATTTTCGCCCAGATAGCCGGGCGTGGTCGGCACCCCTGCCTGCTGCATCAGCTTCTTGGCGGCATCCTTGAGGCCCATGGCGGTGATGCTGTCGGGCTTCGGCCCGACCCAGACGAGTCCGGTATCCAGCACGCTCTGCGCGAATTCCGCATTTTCCGAGAGGAAACCATAGCCAGGATGGATTGCCTCCGCCCCGGTCGCCCTGGCCGCAGCGAGGATCTTCTCCCCCATCAGATAGGATTCGCGCGCGGGCGACGGGCCGATATGGACTGCCTCATCCGCCGAACGGACATGCAGCGCGCGGGCGTCCGCATCGGAATAGACCGCCACGGTGCGGATACCCAGCCGCCTTGCGGTGCGGATAATGCGGCAGGCGATTTCGCCGCGATTTGCGATAAGAACGGAACGGATCACGGCACTACATCCTGAACACGCCGAACGCCGGGCGTTCGGGGATGGGCGTTTCGAGGCAGGCTTCCAGCGCCAGCCCCAGCACGTCGCGGGTCTGCACGGGATCAATCACGCCATCGTCCCACAGCCGAGCGGTGGCGTAATAGGGATTGCCTTCATCCTCATATTTCTGCCGGATCGGCGCCTTGAAAGCTTCGGCCTCCTCCGGCGTCCATTTCGCGCCGTCCCGGTGGACCGTGGCGAGCACGCTCGCCGCCTGTTCGCCCCCCATCACGGAAATGCGGCTGTTGGGCCAGGTGAACAGGAAGCGGGGCTGATAGGCGCGACCGCACATCCCATAATTGCCCGCACCGAAACTGCCGCCGATCAGCACCGTGATCTTGGGCACGGTTGCAGTAGCGACGGCGGTTACCAGCTTCGCGCCATGTTTGGCGATGCCTTCCGCCTCATATTTACCGCCCACCATGAAGCCGGAAATATTCTGGAGGAACAGCAGCGGAATACGGCGCTGACAGGCCAGTTCGATGAAATGCGCGCCCTTCTGGGCACTCTGGCTGAACAGCACGCCATTATTGGCAAGGATCGCTACCGGCATCCCGCAAATATGGGCAAAGCCACAAACCAGCGTGTTGCCATACAGGGCTTTGAACTCATGAAATTCCGACCCGTCGACAATCCGGGCAATCACCTCATGCACATCATAGGACGCGCGGACATCTTCGGGGACGATCGCATAAAGGTCTTCCGGATCGAATTTCGGCGGGCGCGCCTCGCGCCGTTGAATGCCGGCATCGCCTGCAGGACCCAGATGCGAAACGATATCCCGCACGATTGACAGCGCATGTTCATCATTATCGGCAAGATGATCGGTCACGCCGGACGTGCGGCTGTGCATTTCGCCACCGCCCAGTTCCTCCGCAGAGATGATCTCGCCCGTGGCAGCCTGCACCAGCGGAGGGCCGGCAAGGAAGATCGTACCCTGTTCCCTGACGATCACCGTCTCGTCCGACATGGCGGGGACATAGGCGCCGCCGGCCGTACAACTGCCCATCACGCAGGCGATCTGCGGAATGCCGCGCGCGGACATGCTCGCCTGATTGAAGAAAAACCGGCCAAAATGGTCGCGGTCCGGAAATACCTCCGCCTGATTGGGCAAATTCGCGCCGCCCGAATCCACCAGATAGATGCAGGGAAGGCCATTTTCGGCCGCGATCTCCTGCGCGCGCAAATGCTTCTTCACCGTCAACGGGTAATAGGTGCCGCCCTTTACCGTCGCATCATTGGCAAAGATCATGCACTGTCGCCCGGACACGCGCCCGATGCCGGCGATAATACCCGCGCCGGGCACTTCATCCCCATAGAGGCCGTTCGCGGCAAGCTGTCCGATTTCGAGCAATGGCGAGCCGGGGTCAAGCAGCTGCTCCACGCGGTCGCGCGGCAACAGCTTGCCCCGCGAGACATGACGGTCGCGGCTGCGCTCATCCCCGCCAAGGGCTGCTTTCGCAACTTGGGCACGCAATTGCTGAGCCAATGCCCTGTTATGGGTCGCTCGCTGCTGAACCAGCGGATCGTCCGGATTGAGGCTGGAGGAAAGAACGGGCGCCGTCATCCGGCCGCTCCGGCCGAACTGCGGAACGGGGGATCGCATTTGGTCGGATCGAAATCACTGTTCGACTTCATTGGCATATTCTTCCGTTCACTTTCGGCGGATATTCTGGACGGCGGCCGGCCTGTGGAAAGACGGGATTTGCAGGCGATCCCGGATGGATTACCCGATGATAACCGCGCCAGGTCCCGACAACCGTCGACATCGCCATTTTCGCAACTCTGTCCGACCTTGCGCACCTCTCACTTTCCGCAGGTATCACCAGACTCGAACGGTGGCTTGGTGCTCGCTTGTTCACAGGCGAAAAGCCGGTTCCAATATGCCGTGGAGAGGATGATGACAAAGCACTACCGGCCTTCGACTTATCAGGCGAAGGCCATCGATCCCGAAGACGGCAGCCTTTACCGATGGTATGTGCTGGCCGTGCTGGTGCTGATCAACGCCATGGGCGCGGCCGACAAGGCGATCATCTCCGTTGTCGCCGAGCCTTTGAAGCAGGAATTTTCGCTCAGCGACAAGGATATCGGCCTGTTGGGCGGGGTGGCCTATACACTCCCCTATGCGCTTGCCATCCTGCCGATGGGGTGGCTTGTCGACCGCCTCAATCGCCGTGCACTGTTGTGTTTTTCGGTAACGATCTGGAGCGGCTTGACCGCAGCGGGTTCGATCGCCGCCAATTTCACGCTTCTTGCGATCGCGCGCATGGGTGTCGGGACGGCGGAAGCTACCCAGGGGCCAGCAGCCATGTCACTCATGGCCGACACATTTCCGCCTGATAGACGGAGCACCGCCATCGGCATCTATATTGCCGGAGCAGCAGCCGGGGCGATCCTGATCTTCGTCGCTGGCGCTTGGCTATTGGCGCACTATGGCTGGCGCACGGTCTTCCTTGTCTCCGGCGGTCCGGGCGTGGCGCTTGCGGCACTCCTGCTGTTCACGACGAAGGAGCCGCGACGCGGACGCTTCGACACCCCCTCCGCCGCGCCGGACAATGCCGGGTTCAAGGCGACGTTCAAGTCGATCATCGGCAACAAGGCCATAGTCTACACCATGGCCGGAGCGACCATTGCCAACGGCGTCATATTTTCCATCACGATCTGGACGACGTCTTTCCTGGTCCGCGTCTATGACAAACCCGTCAGCGAAGGAGCGTTCTGGACGGGCATGGGATATGGCCTGGGTATGGTGATCGGCGCCACGGCTGTCGGACCGATTGCCGATCGCTTTGCGAAGGGCCAGGTGAAAAGGCTCGCCTTGATCCCGATCCTCGCATCAATCGTCGCCGTCATTGCGGGAATGGTCATGACGTCGGGTCATTCACTGGGCGTTTCGCTGATCGGGCTATGCCTGATTGCGGTGATGGGCGGGATGTTCGTTCCACCGGGCTATGCGATCATCATCGCGCTGAGTCCGGCACGGGAACGCGGCATCTCCCTTGCGGCATCCCGATTTGTCACGAACCTTCTGGGCAACAGCACCATCCCGTTGATGACGGGCGCCATATCTGATGCGCTGGATATTCGCTGGGCGATCCTGTTCACCTCGACATTGCTGATATTCACAGCGTTTTTCTATTGGAGAGTGTCGGTCATCGCCCAGCGGGAATGATGTTCCGCGTTCGCGGGAAGCTCGACATGGAGCTCGAGCTTCCCGACCCGCTTCAACGTTCGAGCACGTCCTCACCATCGGGATATTCGACCAGTTCCAGCCGGAGACCGTCAGGATCGGTGCATATCAGCCATCGCCCGCGCAGCAACGGATGATCGAAAAGGACACGCGTATCCTCCACCACAGCACCGCCATATTCGACCACGCGCGCGGCCACGGCGTCGATATCCTTCACCCATATCGCAAGATGCGTGAAACCCAGCCGGTTCATCGGCACCCGCTCCGGCGGCCCCTCATGGCCGGGAGATATGAAGTGGAGCAGTTCCAATGTCATATGATCACGGCGGATGATCCGGGTTTGCAGATCGAGCGAACCGTCGATTTCCAGGATACGGCGCCAGCTATCGCCCTTGAAGGCGAATTCCCGCAGCATTTCGAAACCCAGACCTTCACACCAAAAACGGACGGACCGTTCAAGGTCCGTCACGCATATGCCGATGTGTCCGATCGTCCAGCCCGTCATCGGATCCTCTTCCGCTTGTTCATTACCCGGGCATGAGCGCCCGGGCGCATGTTACTGCGGAAAACGCCGATGTGGGAAGAGTTGAGCGGCGATCGCGTTCTTGAGTACCGCAGGAGCACCGCCAGCAACCATGGCCGAAACGGCATCGCGCATCGCTGTCTGCACCGGGAAGTCCATCGTCACGCCGTCGCCGCCATGCAGCTTCACGCCAGTCAGCGTGACCTGAGGCGCCATTTGCGAGCCGAACAGCTTCGACAGGCTTGCATCGAGAACCTTGGGGAACACCCCCTGATCCGCCGTGCTCGCCGCGCGCCATGTCAGCAGCCGCTGCGCCTCAATCGCCAGATACATGTCGACGATGTCGTGATAGACCGATTGATACTGAATGACGTCCTTGCCGAAACATTGACGCTTTTCGACATAGGCGACAGCCTCGTCATAGGCGATGCCAGCCAGCGACAGGCTGAAGATCGAATTGTGCAGCCGCTCCATGTTAAAGCCCGTCATCAATTCGCGGAAGTGCCCCGCGCCGCGCACCACATTTTCCTTGGGCACGCGGCAGTCGGTCAAAATCACCTCGCCATGCGGCATGCCGCGACAGCCCAGCCATTCGACGCCCCGCAGCAGTTCGCAACCCGGCGTACCGGCCTCGACCAATATGCAACCCACGCCCCGCGCGCCCGGAATGTCGTCGAATCTGGCAAACACGGCATAGAGTTCATTATGCGGCGATCCGGTGATGAAGCGCTTGTGGCCATTGACGATAAAATGATCGCCATCGACAACAGCGGTGGTTTCCAGATCGGTCAGGTCCGATCCATGATCGGGTTCCGTCAGCGCGATCGCACAACCAATATCCCCGTTTACGATGGGCGGCAGGTATTTCTGGCGCGTACGCTCTTCATTCGACAACAGGATCATGGAAGGCCCCGGTCCGGTCGTCGAGAACGGCCCTTCACCCAGAATCCAGCTGCGCGAATTGCGCACGAGCTGCTCAACCACTATGGCATAGTCCAGCGCCGTGCCGCCCTTGCCGCCATATTGCTTGGGAATGGTCAGGCCCAGAAGCCCCGCGTCGCGCAGCGTGACGACGATGTCCTTATAGGGGGACTCATCCTCGGCGTCCCATTTTTCATATTGGCCGCGCCATTGCAGACCCACTTCCCGGGCCTTTTCCTGTAACGCAAGCTGCTCTGGGGAAAGGTCAAAATTCATCACCACTCCTGCAATTCGCTATGCCGGCAAATAATTTCCCGGCGCCGTTTCGTTTCGCCCTGTTCGGACACAAGATGTCGGGGCGAGGGGAGCATCGTCGTCCTTCCCGCCTCGTACCGATCCTAGTGGATCCGATCCTGCGCCGCCCCATCACAATCGAGGGCGATATTCCCCTTTCCCGCAAGGGATCGGGCCAAGTCCGTCAATCCGGCCGCGTCGGCTTTCCAAGCAGAATGTCGGAGATGATCCGCTGCTGGATTTCCGACGTCCCCTCAATGATCTTGGTAAGCCGCGCGTCGCGCCAATAGCGTTCGACAGGATGCAGCGTGGTATAGCCCGCGCCGCCCAATATCTGCAAAGCCTCGCTGGTCACGCGCTCCGACATTTCCGACGCATAATATTTGGCCATTGAGGTCTCCAGCGAGGAGCCCTTGCCTGCATCGATCTGGGCACAGGTATGATACATTAGCTGACGCGCCGCCTCGATCTCCGTCGCCATGGTCGCGATCTTGAAGCGGATAGCCTGAAAATCGGAGATCGGACGGCCGAACTGGACGCGATCCTTGGCATAGGCAATGGCGTGATCGAGCGCGGCCTGCGCCTGTCCGATCGACCGTGCCGCCGTATGCGCGCGCGCAATACCCAGCATCGCCGCAGCCGCCTGGAAACCGCGACCATCGTTCAGATTCTCGTCCGCCTGGACCGGCGCACGGGTACCTTCGAAACGCAACTCCCACGTCTTCCAGCCGAAATAGCCGATCTTGGGAATGGGTGCGCCCGAACAATTATTGGGAAGCTCCCCCTTCGGCTTTTCAACCGCCACCATCACGGTACGCGCCTTGGCGCCCGGCGCCGCGTCGGGATCGTCGACCTTGCAGAGAACGATGATGCAGTCGGCCCCGTCAGCGAAGGTGCACCAATATTTGTTGCCGGTAATGACCCATTCGTCGCCCTCACGCCGCGCCTTGGTGGCGACATTCGAAAGGTCCGATCCGGTCTGCGGCTCGGATAGCGCGCCGGACCCCAGATAGTCTCCCCGGATCATCGCCGCGATCTTCTCACGACGTTCCACCTCGGTTCCCGGCACCGACTTGTAGAAGCCGTTGGCACGCGCCAGCACGCTCGCCACGCTCATCCATCCGCGCGCCAGTTCCTCGGCGACCAGGCAATATTCGAAGGCGCCCAGGCCCAGGCCGCCCAACTCTTCCGGAACCAGAATTCCGAAAAAGCCCAGCTCCCCCATGCGCTTGATAAGCTCACGCGGAATATCGCCATGCTCGGGATCGAGCCTGTTCGCCAGCGGAGTCACCTCCTCATCAACGAACTGGCGGGCCATGTCCCGTATCATGATCCGTTCCGGCGTCAGATAACCGACGGTCGCTGCCAAACCCATGTCATCCATCAAACTGCTTCCCGCTAACGATCGGATCGATCGGTTTCACATGCCGTAAAGGTCAGCCAGATCGAGCGTGTTGCGAACAAAGCGCAGCACCGCGACGTCGATCATGACGCCGTCAACCTGAGCGGCGCCGAAACCCTGCGCTTCTGCCTCGCGATAGGCCCTCTCCATCTTGCGCGCGCGCTCGACCTCATCGGCCTTGGGCGAGAAGACGTCGAGACCCGGCGCGATCTGATTGGGGTGGATCGCCCATTTGCCGACCATGCCCAGCGTCTTGGCGTAGCCGGCCTCGCGACGATAGCCCTCTTCGTCCTTGAAGTCGCCAAACGGCCCATCAACAGCATCAAGCCCAGCCGCACGCGCGGCCATGGCGATACGGAAGCGGGCATAGTGGAAAAGATCGCCCGGATAGCCCCCGGTGGCACCGATGCTCTCAATCGCGATACCCTGCGAACCCGAATAGTCGCCCATGCCGAAGATCAGGCATTCCAAACGATCGGAACAGCGAGAAATCTCCTCGACATTCTGAAGCGCCTGCACCTCCTCGATCAGCACTTCGATGCCGATCCGCTTGTCGAGCTTCAGCTTCTTCTCGAGCTGACCTAGCATCCGGTCCAGGAAGATCACGTCGGCGGCGCTATAGGGCTTGGTCAGCATGATCGTGTCGATATTGGTGCCGGCCCTCTCCACCACTTCGATGATGTCGCCGTGGCAGAACTCGGTGGTCACGTCGTTGATCCGAACGCACCGTGTCTTGCGGCCCCAATCGAGGTTGTTCAGCGCCCAGGCGACCTTGCTGCGCGCTTCCACCTTGGCGGCCGGCGCGACGGCATCTTCCAGGTCGCAAAAAATATGATCGGCGGCGGACGCGGCTCCCTTCTGCAACATTTTCTCGCTGCTGCCGGGAATGGACAGCTGGACGCGTCGAGCGCGCTTAATCCTGTTCGTCACCTTCTTCTCCTATTTGTCCGCGGCGATCGCCGCTCGTTTCTCGATAAGCTCGCCGATCTCCTCCTCGGTGAGCCCGACCCGGCGCAATTCCTCGACCGTATTCTCACCCAGCAGCGGCGCCCGCCGTCGCACGCCCCCCGGCGTGCGCGTCATTTTTATGGGCACGCCCGCCACGCGAACGGGTGGGTCTCCATTCGGTTGCTCAACCGGCACGATCATCTCACGCACGCCATAATGCGGGTCGTTCGCGATGTCGGCGATATCCATGACCGGCCCATAAGGCAGCAGGCCGCCAAGCCGTTCGGTCAGTTCCGCCTTGGTGAAGCGCTTCGTGAACACACTGAGATCATCGACGAGCGCCCAGCGATGCTCCACGCGAAGCTCTGGCGTGGCATAATCGGGATTGTCCAACAGGGACTGCGCCTCAAGCTTGTGGCACATCGTTTCGAAAAAGGGCTGTTGATGCGACGCCAGTGTGACGTGACCGTCGGCGGCCGGATAGATGCCAAACGGCACAAGGAACGGATGATGATTGCCCTCGGGCCGCGGCACGATGTCCAGTACCGAATGCTGGTAGACTGTACGCTCGCACACCGCCAGCACCGCGTCGACCATCGCAATGTCGACGAACTGCCCCTCACCCGTCTGCCGGGCATTGTGTATGGCCGCCAATATGCCAAAAGCGAACATCGTGCCGGGAATGATATCGCCCACGCCAGGACCGATCTTCGTCGGGGAAACGGGATCGGGTCCGGTAATGGCCATGATACCGCCCATTGCCTGCGCCACGACGTCATAGGCCGGCCATTGCCCATAGGGTGACGCCCCTGTCCTGTCGTCACCAAAGCCGCGTAGCGCCGCATAGACGATTTTTGGATTGACCTCGCGGAGAACCTCATAACCAAGGCCCAGACGCTCCATTACCCCGACGCGGTAATTTTCGACCACCGCATCCGCGTCCGCGACAAGACGCAGAAACGCAGCCTTGCCTTCGGGGCTTTTAAGATCGAGGCAGATCCCTCGCTTGTTGCGATTGACGCTCTGAAAATAGCCGCCCAGCGCCTTTTCGCCTGCCCCCTCGCGGAAAGGCCCCACCGGCCGGGTCATGTCGCCGTCAGGCGACTCGATCTTGATGACCTCCGCCCCATGGTCAGCCAGCATCATCGTGGCATAGGGACCGGCGAGCATCTGAGTCAGGTCGATAATCCTGATGTCCTTGAGCGCACCGAAGCTCATCTTTCCCACTGGCTCCCATTTGGGCGGTGCGACATGGTCGATCCACCGCCATTTCCGACGTCCATTCCGATCCCCGCAGGTGATGCGTGCTGCGCCCCTGCCGGTATAGCGACCATACATTCCGGCCTGCTGTCCTGACCCCTCCAAATTGCGAGGGCCGACATGCGGCAATCAGCCGGATCATCAAAGCCGAAGCTTACCAGAGATGCTCATTGGCGACGACCAGAAGGATGATATGGGCCAGACCGTGCACACGATCGACATGCCCCTCGCCCGTGCGATCCTCACCAAGGCAGACATCGCCAGCATAGAAATATTGGGTGTCTCCACCGCCGCCGCCGACCACAACCTCGGTCGTGCCCGAAAGGAAGATGGCAAGCTGGTTGATGACGCCGGGATGCCAATCCAGCAGGCCATCCTCCCATGACAGGAACCGAAACCCTTCCATCGACTTGCCTGCCGTCCACTCCCCCGGTAGCGCGGCGAACAATTCAGCAAATTCGTTAAACCGGGAACGCTGTTCCTCATCGGTATACATGCGTTTGAAATTGACCGCGCCCGGGCGCGGTACGATCGTGCCGGGACCATGATCCTGGCCCTGATCCTGCGGCCAGTCTGCATTGACGCCGATCTGGATCAGCCGGCACCCCTCTTTTGCTGTAAATGTGGTTCCAGCCACGGCTGCTTCATCGACCAGCAACAGGTCGCCGGACTCAAGCATGGCACTATCGCCCGATATACTGGCCATATGCAGCTGCCCCGATGCGATAACGGTCAGCAAGGCTCCGGGCTGGCTGGCGAAATTCTCAACGGGTCCCGGATCCAAGCGGATGGCGTGGAGCGGCCCGCAGGGCGTCAGTTGATGGGTCGGCGGCGGTGCCTCTCCCCGGGCGCGCTTGCGGTAGATTTCCGGGTCACTGACACCTGTGCGATGGACCGAGGGAAAGGCCAGCGGGCTTATCGAACCTGTCCCTTTTGCCGTTGCGTCAACGCGCATCGCTTTCACTGGCCGCATCCTTCCCAAAAATCGTCCACGCCTTCAAAAGCGCATTGCTTGCCTAACGACCTAAGCAGGTTCGATGCCCCTCACAATATCGGGGGGCATTTTTTTATTTGGGTGATCAAATATACGAACCACTGCGGGCTACCCGCGCAATGCTTCCTGTAAGAATCCGGAGACGCTGATGAATCAGCTCGATCTACCGCCCCTGTTCGAGTCCCTTTGCGGCGAGAACGGCCGTTTCACGATGATGGCGCCCGATGGCTGGCGTCAGGGGCGCACACTCTTTGGGGGCGCCAGCGCAGCCCTCGCCGTGGAGGCCGCCTGCCGCACGCTTGACGGTGCGCCGCCGCTCAAATCGGCACAATTCGCCTTCATCGGCCCGACGATGGGAGAGCTTGATATCACGGTACGGGAAGTCCGTCGCGGCAAGAACTCGATAATCGCAATCGTGGAAATCGCCGCCGACGGCGCACCGGCCCTGGGCGGGTTCCTGTTCTTCGCCGCAGAACGAGAGAGCGCCTTCGCGCACGACCGGCTGTCTCCTCCCGATGTACCGTTGCCTCAAGCCTGTAGCGATCTCAAGCAGTTGGTGAGGATGTCGCGATATTCGGCCAATCTCGACATGCGGTTGGCTGGGGGTGCTGCACCGTTCAGCGATGCCGCAGTGCCGGAAATCCTGGCATGGGTTCGCCGCATTCAGGACGAACCGGCCTCCAGCGCCGCGCGCCTGATCCTGTTGGCCGACAGCCTGCCACCGGCAGCAACAGTGCCGATGCGCGACCCCTGCCCCGGCAGCAGCATGAATTGGTCCGTCGAGTTTATGAGCCAGCAACCGGCAACCGACTGGCACCTCTTTCGATCGACCAGCGACTATAGTCGCGGCGGCTATTCCATCCAGACCATGACCCTGTGGGACGGGGCCGGGAACCCGATGGTCGCGGGACGCCAGCATGTGACCCTCTACGCCTGAAACAAGGGCAACCCAAAGCGAAACTCTGGGTTGCCCGTTTATATTTTGGGCACGATATGGTCCTTCACGAAAGCCATATAGGCTTCTTCAGACACTTCGTGACGCAATCGGACCAGTTCCTTGATATCGTCGGTCACGACATAGCGCAGGCGATCCGTTCCGTCCGTTGCCGCCGCATATATTGCCTGAGCGACATCATCGGCGGTCGCTTTCGCATTGTCCCGCATCACGGCTATGTTCCTGGTCGTTCCTTCCAGGAACGGACCATATGCCTCGGGAGCCAGCGCCGCTTCCATTCGGGCCACGGCGCTACTGTCAAACGGTGTCGTCAGCACGCCACCCGGCTCGATCAGTTTCACGGAAATGCCCAATGCACCCAGTTCATGATAGATGCCCTCGGAATAGCCTTCGAGCGCGAACTTGCTGGAGCAATAGATCGACATGGCCGGCAGGGCGAACATCCCGCCGCCCGAGGAAATATTGATGATCGATCCCGAATTTTTGGCACGAAAATGCGGTAATATGGCCCTGACGACATTCATCACGCCGAACAGATTGGTTTCGAACATCTTCCGGATATCGGCATCGCTGAGGCTTTCGAACACCCCATAAAGGCCGAAGCCTGCATTGTTGAGCACCGCATCGATATCGCCGAACCGTGCAATACCGGCATCGATAGCCGCAGCGATGCTGTCCGGATCGGTCACATCGAGCCGGCACGTCGCGACATTCGCTCCGGCAAGAGTCTCGATCGACGCCGGCGTTCTTGCCGTCGCGACGACATTCCAGCCATTTTTGGCAAATAGCCGGGCGCTCGCATTGCCCATTCCGGTTGAGCAGCCGGTAATCAGGATCGTTTTAGGCACAGGTCCCTCACGTCAATGAAGATGAAAGTCAGCGGTCCACCATGTCCATATAGGCTTCGCCATAACGCGGCCCCGAGACATGTGTCGGATCGAGCGCCTCATCCAGCCTGGCGATGTCATCCGGGTCGAGGTGAAGCAGGGCAGCGTCGATATTGTCCTGAAGATAGGTTTTCCGCTTCGTGCCGGGAATGGGCACGATGTCATCGCCCTTGTGCAGCAACCATGCGATGGCGACCTGCGCGATCCTCGCGCCGCGTTCGACAGCAATCTGCTGGACGATCTGCGCCGCGCGAAGGTTGGCGTCGAAATTTTCTCCCTGGAACCGGGGATCGCTGCGCCGATAATCGCCTTCCGGATATTCCTCGGCCCGCTTCGCTTCGCCTGTCAGGAACCCCCGGCCCAGTGGGCTGAACGGCACCAGACCTATATTGAGTTCGCGCAACAGGGGCATGATTTCAGGCTCAAGATTCCGCTCCCAAAGCGAATATTCGCTTTGCAGCGCCGATACCGGGAATGTCTCATGGGCCCGGCGGATATTGGCGATTCCAGCTTCAGACAGGCCGAAAAACCGAACCTTTCCCTCACGAACCAGATCGCCGACGGTTCCAGCCACATCCTCGATCGCAACGGCAGGATCGATCCGGTGCTGATACAGCAGATCGATGTGATCGGTCTGCAACCGGCGCAGGCTTTCGTCGACGACCTTACGGATATGGTCCGGCCTGCTATTCATGCCGGCATATTTCCCATCGACAATCTGATAGCCGAATTTGGTTGCGATGATCGCCTCATCCCGCCGCCCCTTGAGGGCGCGGCCGAGCAATTCCTCGTTGCTATGGGGACCGTAGATCTCCGCCGTGTCGAACAGGGTCACCCCATGGTCGAGCGCATGATGCAGGGTCGCGATCGACTCCGCTTCGTCGGCATGTCCATAGGAATCGCTCATTCCCATGCACCCCAGCCCGATGGCGGAAACCTGCAACCCCTGGCTTCCAAGCTTACGCAAAGGAACCATTTCCTACTCTCCTACCCAAACGCATCCAACGACCGTTAAGCTACCCGTGGGGCCCTGCCCTCGCTTCAGCGCGCTTGCCGCGCCGCGTCGGCCGCGCGGATCTGCGGCCAGCCACCACGGGTAAAGACACGTTCGATCCATCCGTGACCGACCTGACCGTTCCAGGTCCAGCGCGCCGGACCCTCGCACGCCAGATCGATCTCGCCTTCCTTGGTACCTGGATACATGCCCTGCGGCATCAGCGTCAGGGGAAGCGCCCCCAGCAGTTCGCCGTCGATCCGATGACGCTGCCCCTCGCAGGTGAATTCCACGGTGAAGTCATGCGGCTCTCCGCATGTTCCGGTCAGCAGCGGGCCGGAATAATCGGTGATCGGGAGAAATTCCTCGCCACGCCAGACATAGCCCATGAAATAAAGCGGCCGGCCCGTCACGAACACCTGGACACAGTGGAAGATGCTACCGTCAGGGAAGGTGCCGTTGACCCAGGATTCGCGCCACATATGGCTATTGTGGCGGGGACCGCAGGAATGATCCCGATGACCGACCGCATCGAACTGAATGACCTCCCCGTGAAACTCAACCGTTCCCGCCACGCGGGTGCTCTGTTCGATGTGGAGACCCGAGCCGCTGACCGCCAGATTATTGTCCTGCGCCTCCATCTCCTCCGGCTTGAGGCGCATGCCCTTGCCGAATGTGGGCGTCGTGCCCGTTGCCACGAGATCGAGCTTCAGACGTTCGGTCGGGCCGTCGGTCAACGGCATTTGGCCCAATTCCCCCATCAGCAGCCGGCGTCCGACACCGTCATAACGCAGGCGCCAGCTTTCGCGCGGAACGATGGGAAGAATCTCTGCCTCGCCGGTCCGCATCGGCTGGCCTTCGACGCGCGGCGCGAACGTCCGGCTGACGATGATCTCACCGTTCGGCAGATAGACGGCGACAATGGCTTCCCAGATCTCACGCCCCAAAAGGCCCCAATGGGAATAAGCCGCAATGCCCGATGCCGGATCATAGCAGGTAAACTGTGCACTCTCGCTCCAGAAGGGCGAGTTATCCGGCATCTTGTGGAATTCGTCATCGTGAACCGCGACCTGATGACTGGACAACGACATACTTCCTCCTAAAGTGATGCTTGGCTTGGCGAATGATCGCCCCACAATGATTGCGTCAGCGTTTTCCGGTCAGGACATCCAGCCCACCTGCCGCCGACATCTCGAAACCGATGAGCCTCGCAAGACCCCGGGTAAACGGATTGTTGAGAATGGCCGCTTCGTTCCGACCGTCGTCGCTTGCCTTGCCCATCAAGCTCAGCGCACGCATCGCCTGGATCGAGGCGTGGATGCCCGACATCACCTCAAAGAAATGAACATTGCCGAGCGGGCGGCCGCTCAATTCCTCGTAGCGGCTCAGTAAAGCCTCACGATCGGGAAAGCCCTCAGGCAGATCGAGGCCGAACTGGACAGTATAGACGTGGGTCAGCAAAAGCCAGTGGCCGAGATCCTTTTCCCGACTTGCGAGGCTCGCCCCCTCCCAGTCGATCACCGCGCGAACGCCCAGATCCTCATTGAAGATCATGTTGCCGATCCGGCTGTCGCCCCAGCTCAACACCAATTCTCCATCGAGCGGCATATTGTCACGCGCCCAGGCCAAGCCCGCCTCTATAGCCGGGACACGCAACCCCTCCGCAGCCCAGCGATAGAATTCTTCATAATAGGCCAGTTCGCGTTCGGTGCTCGACCCCTCGCCCGCTTTCAACAGCCAGTCGAGGCCCAACGTCCGCCAGTCCACCTCGTGAACGCCGACAAGTGCGGCAAGGGCATTGTCGCATAGGTTTTGACGTTGCTGTGGGGTCAAGCCCAATATCCAGCCACCGGCCGCAAAGCTCGGATCGTCCGACGGGATATGCCCGTCGACATAATCCATCACAAAAAAGGGCGCGCCGAAAATATGGCTGTCGGTATCGAGCCAGCGAACCCGCGGCACTGGCACGGCCGACACTTCAAGGACGCGCATGACTTCGAACTGACGGCTTACATCATAAGTCGGGAACAACCCCTCACCTGTCGGCTGGACGCGCACCACGAAACGACGATCATGCCGTCCTTCGCGATCGCTCCAGCGCGCATCGAACAACATGGTGACATTGGAAAAGCCATTGGCATCAGGCGTGTTCAACAAAGTGACTTCGACATCTGAAGTGGCATCGAGACGCGCAGCCAGCCATCCGGCCAAGGCTTGCTCCATAGTATCGCACGATGTGGGTGTCATGGTCTGTGACATCTATGTATCTCTTCAAGGTATCGACTGGCAGGGTTGGACCGATATGTTCGTCAGAATTTATAACCCAGGGTCACGCCATAGGTCGCCGGCTTCGCCGTAAAGCGCTGGATGCCGTCGGTATATTGATAGATATTGGTGAGGTAGAATTCATTCATGATGTTCTTGCCCCAGACCATGATACGCACCTTCCCGTCATGGAACTCCAACCCGCCCTGCACATCAATAGTGGTATAGGCCGGCAGTTTGAAGTCGGGTTCATTCCCGATCGAGGAAGTCGCATGCGACCGATGGATGATCTGGCCGCCGAAAAACGCCTTGGTCGTTGCACCGACAGAGAAGGAGTAGTTGAAATTGCCGCTGACGTCCCATTTGGATGCGCGCGGGATCGGGTTACCAGAAAAATCGCCGAGCGCGCCGGTAAGGCTGTAGAGACCGGCCGCCTCGACCAGCTTCGTGTCGAGATAAGTCACAGCGCCGCCAATCGTCAGGCCCGGGATCGGACGCGCATTCACTTCGGCTTCGAAGCCCTTGATCTCGGACTTGGGAATATTGACCAGCGCATCGAGCTTACCGAAGAGCGGATCGAGCAGTTTCGACTTCACCTGCTTGTCACGATAGTCATTGTAGAAGCCCGCAAGATTGACGGAAAGCTTCCGGTCCAGCAGCTGCAACTTCACGCCACCCTCGACATCGAGAACCGATTCCTGCGTAACGGGCGAGAAGGCGAGATCGGCAGACCCGGAAAGCGCGGGGAAGCTGCCGGCCTTATAACCCTTGGCCACGTTGATATAGACGAGGACATTGTTACTGGGCTTCCAGTCGACACCCGTGCGCCAGGACAGGTTGTGTTGGTTCAACTCTCCCTGAAATTCGTGAAGCGTGAAGTTGGAGGCGAAAATGGTGCATGTGCCGGCGGGATAGGTTATCCCCGTAACGGCGTTCGTCAGGATGTTAAAATAGGCAAGGATATTGTTCGGCTCAGGCCCCGTGGTAAAGCCAAGGTTGCAGTTTTTCGTCGAACGGTCCGCCTGGGTATAACGCGCGCTGCCCTTCACCGTAAATTGACCGAATGTATATTCAACCGCGCCGAACACGGCATAATTCTTCATCACCTGATGGTTGGTAAAAGTGTTTCCGGGGAATGGAAGGCCCGCAAAAATATTGGTATAGTTCGACGTGGCGTCATGCTGGGCCGTAGCATCAATTTCATCCGAAACATCATGGCTGTAGTTCGCGCCCAATGTCCAGCGGAACACCGGATTACTATTGTCGGCAAGACGCAACTCGGTCGAGAAGCTGTGGATATAACCGTCATTCTGGATCAGATCGATCCGTTCCCCGACCAGACCGTCGCCTTCCGGCACCTGCCGCTGCCTGTAATCGACATAGGATGTGAGGGAGGTCAGCGTGATGGCGTCCGTCACCTCATAATCGGCGCGCACTGCGGCCTGGAGCAGCCGGTTGTCGGCACTTGGCCTATGGCTGGGCGTCCATTCCGCGAGACGGGCATTGTCGACGGCGTTCGGCACGGGGGGCACGAAGCCGCTGCCAGCAGGAACCGGGAAGTTCGGAATGAATTTCTGGAATTGCGCAGCGGGCGGTTCGCTGCGATCCCGCCAGCCATTGAGGTTGGTCTGGATGCGCAGCCGGTCTGTCGGGCGCCAATCGAGCAGGAAGCGCGCGGCAAAAGCCTCCGGCGCACCGTTGCGGTCATCCGGGCGGCTGATACTCCTCTGCCAGCCGTCGCCACTCGTCGCCCTGACAGCAACGCGCGCGAGCAAAGTGTCCGTGACCGGACCGCTGACATAGGCATCGGCGGTGAAAGTGTTGAAACGGGCATAATCCAGACTGACGCCCGCCGAAAAATCCTGCGTCGGCTTGGCCGCGATATAGTTGATCGCACCGCCCGTCGCATTATTCCCGAACAGCGTGCCCTGCGGCCCCTTCAGTACCTCGACGCGTTCGACATCGAACAGGGCCTGGCTGGTCAACACCGGAAAGGACAGCGGCGTTTCATCGAGATACACGCTGACGCTGGGATAAGCGCCAAGCGTTGTGTCGTAAAAGCCGATACCGCGTAGCGTATAGACCGGCGTGTTGCTGTCGGTCTGCGTGAAGACAAGGCCCGGCACGGCCGTGGCCAGATCCTGGAGCGACGTGATGTTCCGCTGCTGAAGCTGCGCTCCGCCGAGCGCCGTGATCGTCAGGCCCACCTTGCTCAGATTTTCCGCGCGCTTATTGGCCGTCACGATAATCTCGGCCATTTCCTGCGGCGACGCCCCCTTCGCGCTGTCATCCGCAGCTTGTGCGGCAGTGGACGAAACGCTCATTGCCACCAGCGCGACCGTTGCGACCGAAGCAAACTGGCAAGTGCGCTTTTTCATGTGCATAACCCCTCCTTGGGATTCGATCCCGATATCGGGATTATCGGTCTGATGATGATCGCGGGCGGCCCTGCTGGCCGCGCTGTTCGTGAGGACATGCTATCCTTCCGACGGTCACTCGCCCCCATCACTATTGTGAGGGAGGCGAAGTTTCGCAGAGATCCAAAGGAAGCTATCTGTCGTTGTGCTCTGCGGTACGGTGGACAGCCCGCATCAATGCCACGGACATGAGCAGCACCCAAGTGCTGGATGCCATGCCAGGCATGGAATAGCTGAGGAAGCCATTCCAATCCATGGCTTTCGATGTCACGAATATCCCGCCGGCAAATCCGGGCAAGAACAGGATCGCGACAATAATATTGAGATAGGCGACCCATTTCGGGAATATCGGGTTCGGACTCCTGTCCCCAAGAACCACGAAGATGATTCCCAGAAACTGGATGATGGCGGTTGGCGCGGGCAGTTCGAGCGCGAGTACGGCAATATCGTTCATCGCCTGAAGGATTTCAGGCGGCCGATCCGGGCGAAAGGCGGCGGCGGACCAGATGATGCCAGTCAGCGCGAAAGGGAGGTTGCCCATGACACCGCCCATGATCTGCACGAAGACCCAGGGCGTGACGCGCCCTTCGATACGCTGCAACTGGGCGGAAATGGCCGCCGCGAAGAGCATCATGAAAGCTGCGCAGAACAGGAAGAAGGTGCCCGCGATCCGTATCCCGGTCAGATGTTCGCGATAGAAGGCGGCCACCTCCACCGCACTCAGTTCCGAAGACATGGGCAAGGAAAAACCGGCGAAGCCGAGACCCGTCATCGCACAAATGAGCGATAGCGGCCCTGCCCAAATGCATAGCCGCTGATGGAATGGCCCCATGATTTCTTCCCCTGTATATTGTTTTACCTTTCGCCAATATTGCGAAACGCATGCCATGGAGGACCTGTCACTTTTGCGGGCATGTCACATTCGGCACCGGGCAGCTATCCGGGCACGGCCGGAGCCACCGGATCGGCACTTTTCGTCGCTTCAGCCAGGGCGATCGTATATCGGGCTTGGGCAAGGTGCAGAAGTTCGACCATCTTGCCATCAATGCGGATGGCGCCGCTATTCGCATTTCCCGGGTCAGCGAATGCGGCCACGATCTTCCGCGCCCACGCCAGTTCCTGCTCGGTAGGCGAGAAGGCCTGATTGCAGGGGTCGATCTGTCGCGGATGGATCAGGGTCTTGCCATCGAAGCCCATCGACGCCCCCTGATGGCATTCCGCCAGAAAGCCCTCATCATCCTCGAACGCATTGTAGACGCCATCGACCACAGCGATACCATGTGCGCGGGCAGCGGCAACGGCGGTCATGAGGAAGGACAGTATGTTGGCGCGGCCCGACAAGAAGGTGGCGCGCAGTTCCTTGACCAGATCATTCGTGCCCATGATGAAGCAGGTGAGCCGGTCGGTCTGCGCCGTCGCCGCAATCGCCTCGAGCTGAAACAGGCATCGCGCCGTCTCAATCATGGCCCAGACAGGCGTATCGCCATCCAGCCCGCGGGCGCAGGCCGCAATATCGCCGGGCCCATTGACCTTAGGCAGCAAAACCGCATCCGGCCTTGCGGACCGCACAGCCGCCAGATCTTCCTCATACCATGGCGTATCCTGGCCGTTGATCCTGATCACCAGCTCGCGGCGCCCGAACCCTCCGTCACGTACGGCGGTCACGGCCTGCCTGCGCGCCTCAGCCTTCATTTCCGGCGCCACGGCGTCCTCAAGATCAAGGATGACGGCGTCGCACGCCAATGTCCGCGCCTTTTCAATAGCACGCACATTGGCGGCCGGCAGATAGAGCACGCTGCGACGCGGCTTGATGTCGATCACGATCTTTCCCTCAAGTCCAACTTTCCCGATGCCCGCCGTTCCCATTCAACCGGTGACAGACATTTTGCTCCCAAGCGCGTTGACGAGGCGGTTCTGCCACTCCAGCCGCGAGCCCAGAATGAGTGCATCCAGCCGGGCGCGGCGATAAAATAGCTGACAGTTCGACTCCCACGTCACGCCGATGCCGCCATGAATCTGGATATTCTCCTTGGCCGCGACATCCAGCGCGTCGGTCGCGCTGCACCGGGCACCCGCCGCTGCCAGCGATATTTCCGGGGAGCCTGTAGAGCTGGCCCATGCACCGTAGAAACAATGCGACCGCGCCAGTTCTATCCCCACATACATGTCGGTCAATTTGTGCTTTATCGCCTGGAAAGAACCAATCTTCCGGCCGAAGGCCACACGATCCAACGAATATTCCCGGGCCATGGCCAAGGCCGTCTCCGCGGCTCCCAGCTGCTCGAAGGCCAGCAGCACCGCGGCCCGGTCCCGGAGCCTGTCCCAGGCTTCCGGGTCGCGCGAGAGCAGCTCCACCGGCACGTCGTCAAAGCTGATCCGGGCGGCAGGACGCGTGGGATCGAGCGAGGTCAGAGCCTTCCGTTTCACCCCTGCCTGATCGAGATCACACAGGGCGAGCAATGGCCTGCCCGTCTTATCCATGGCCGACACCACGGCGACATGGGCAAGCATGCCGTCCAGAACAGGCAGCTTAACGCCTGTCAGCCGCCCATTCTCCACGACGCATGGCCGGTCGCCACTGCCGGACCGATCATCCCATGCCTGCGCCCATGTCCCAATGGTCGAGCCTTCAGCCAAACCCGGCAGCCACCGCGCCTTCGTCTCGTCGGTCCCGTACATACAGATGGCTTCGGAACAAATCCCGACCGAAGACAAAAAGGGCACGGGGGCGAGCGATCGTCCGATCTCCTCGGCAACGACGCATAATTCCAGCGCGCCAAGGCCCAGCCCGCCATATTCTTCTGGAATAGCGATCGCAGGGACGCCCATTTCCGCCAGCCCTGACCATGTCGCGGCAGAATAGCCTTCCATGCCGCCTTCCAGCAGCTTGCGGGCTTCCCCCAGGCCGTCAGCCTTTTCCAGAAAGCGCCGAACCTGGGTGCGGAACTGCTCCTGTTCGTCGGAAAAATCGAAATTCATAAAGCGCTCCGGGGAAACTGACGGCCTGTCCGTCGGGCTGACTGCGTCAGGCGCAAAGTTCGTTGAAGGGAACGGTCCGATCGACGCGAATATCAGCGGGAAGACCCAAAACCCGTTCAGCCAGGATATTCCGCAGGATCTCGTCGGCGCCGCCAGCCAGGCGGAAGGCCGGGCTCCAATACCAGGCCCGCTCGATCACCGCCCATTCATCGCCCAGATTATCCGCCGACATGATGCCAAGAGCGCCAAGCATATCGAGCGCGTCCATCGCCGAACGCTGCCCCTGATTGGTCACGATCAACTTGCCCATCGACTCTTCCGGTCCCGGCACGCCGCCCTGCGCCACCGTCGTCTGGGTACGGTAGTTCATGAGCTTCACGCCGAAACCGTTGAGCCAGCATTGGGCGATTTTCTCCCGAACCCGCTCGTCTTCAATTGCGGGCCGGCCATTGACAACGGACTGGGTCGCAAGTTGCCAGAGATGCTGCCACTCGACAAAGGCGAGTGATCCGGCGGTCGACCTTTCCTGACCCAGGGTGACGAGCGCGACCTTCCAGCCTTCGTTGACCGGACCGATCCGGCAGGAGTCGGGCACGCGGACATTGTCGAGAAAAATCTGATTGAACTCGGCCTCACCCGACATCTGCTTGATTGGCTGAACCTCGACACCGGCCTGACGCATGTCCACGATGAACATGGTCATGCCCTTATGCTTGGGCACAGTGGGATCGGTCCGCGTCAGAGCAAGGCCGAAATCGGCATAATGGCCGCCGGTCGTCCAGACCTTCTGCCCGGTGAGGAGCCAATCATCGCCATCGCGCACCGCTCTTGTACGCACGGCCGCCAGGTCCGAACCGCAATAGGGTTCCGAAAATAGCTGGCACCATATCTCGTCACCGCGCAGCAATGGGCCGATGAAACGCTCACGCTGTTCATCGGTGCCGCAATGCATGAGCGTCCCGAGACATAAATGCAGCCCGATGGAGAAGAATTCCGAACCGTGGAGCGTGTCGACGTCAAAGTCTTCCTGCTCCTGCATAAAGATCAGATTCTGGATTTCGGTGCCGCCCAGCCCGCCATATTCCTTCGACAGGGTGATGGCGGCGTAGCCCGCCTTGGCCTTGGCAGCGAGAAACTTCCGCGCCCGTTCGACCTTGGCTTCCGGATCGAGCGGCTGTCCTCCTGCGGCCGATTTCGGTTGCGCATGCCGGCTGAGCCAGTCGCGAACCTCAGCACGAAATGCCGCCTCCTCCGGAGTATCGTTGAAGTCCATCCCTAGCTCCCGTTCATGCTATCCGGTCGGCCCGCCGAGGCCCACCCGCCTTTTTTCCCCGCACTTTCGATTTCTATCCCCCGGCCCCGAGTGCGGCACTCTCATTTCGGCGGGGGAATCCCTTCGCTCAGGCGAACAGGTCACGGCCGATGATATGCTTCATCACTTCCACCGTGCCGCCGGCGATCTTCGCCACGCGGGCGTCGACAAAGGCGCGGGCGATCGGAAATTCGAAGACATAGCCATAACCACCGAAGAACTGGAGGCACTCGTCCGCCACACGGCAATGGAGGTTGGATGCAACCAGCTTGACCTTGGCTGCGTCGACGCCGGTCAGCGTACCATCGAAGAAAGCCGCGATACTGCGGTCAACGAAGGTCCGTAGCCCGGCCGCCTCGGCGCTCAATTCCGCAAGCTTGAACTGGGTATTCTGGAACTCGGCCAACGGCTTGTCGAAAATCTTGCGTTCACGCGCATAGGCGATGGTCCATTCGAGGATCGCCTCGATCGCGCTGCAACTGCGGATCGCCTGCACCAGCCGTTCCTGCGCGAGCTTGGTCATCAGCATCGTAAAACCGGCGCCCTCCGCGCCCAGGAGATTTTCGACCGGGGCGCGAACATCCTCGAAAAACAGTTCCGCCGTATCCTGGGCCTGAAGCCCGATTTTCTCCAGCATCCGGCCACGCTTGAAGCCCGGCTGATCGGTCTCGATCACGATCAACGAAACACCCCTGGCACCGGCCGCCGGATCGGTCTTCGTCGCGACGATGATGATGTCGGCGTTGAACCCGTTGGAAATATAGATTTTCTGCCCGTTGATGAGATACTCATCACCCTGACGGACCGCCGTGGTGCGAAGGCTCTTGAGGTCGCTACCCGCCCCCGGTTCAGTCATGGCGATGGCGCCGATGAACTCGCCTGTGACCATCCGGGGCAGATATTTCCGCTTCAGCGCCTCGCTACCGAAACTCAGAAGATAGGAGGCGACCATCTCGGAATGGACCATGAAGCCCGAACCCGGACCAGAAACGCCGGCCCGCGCCAGTTCCTCGATCACGACGACATTATAATACCATTCCGCGCCGATCCCGCCATATTCCTCGGGCACATTGACGCAAAGCAGACCCTGTTCTCCAGCCTTGCGCCATAGCTCCCGCGGCACCACGCCGTCCAATTCCCATTGGCGGTGATGCGGGACCATCTCCGTCTCAATGAAGCGCCGCACATTGTCGCGGAAAATGTCATGTTCATTCGAAAATAAGGTGCGCGGAAGCATTGGCGTTCTCGATTATTGCAGGCCCAGGACCGAAACAGCGGCGACGCCCAGATAGGGAACACCACCAAGATTGTGGGTCAGCCCCATGCTGACGTTGGAAAGCTGCCGCTCCCCGGCCCGGCCCAGAAGCTGGTTGTAGATTTCATAGGCCATGCGCAGGCCCGAGGCCCCGATCGGATGACCAAAGCATTTCAGGCCACCGTCGACTTGGCACGGCACTTTCCCGTCCCGGTCGTAAAAGCCATCGAGAATATCGGAAACAGCCCTGCCGTCTTCCGACAGGAAAAGATCCTCCATCGTGACGAGTTCGGTGATCGAAAAACAGTCGTGCACCTCGATCAGCCCGAGCTGCTCGCGCGGATCGGTGATACCGGCCTCCTTATAGGCCTTGGTGGCGGCATTGCGCGTGTTGCGGACATAGCTGCCATCCCACTGGTCGGTGGTGGATTCACGACCGCTCGACACCGAAAGCTGTATGGCCTTGATCGTGACAAGATCACGCTTGCCTAGCGCGCGGGCGATCTCCGGCGTGGTGACGATCGCCGCAGCCGCGCCGTCACTGACGCCGCAACAGTCGAACAGGCCGAGCGGTTCGGCGATCATGGGCGCGTTCAGGATCGTTTCCAGCGGGACGGCCTTGCGCAGGTGCGCCTTCGGCGACAGCACGCCGTTCTGATGGCTTTTCCAGGAAACATGGCCGATCGCCCGCTTCAGATCCTCCTTCGGGATGTTGTGGCGCGTGCGATAGCCAGCCGCGAGCTGGGCAAAACCGGCAGGCGCCGACCCCATCGGCAACCACAGGTCGTTGAACGTGCCCTTGGTCTGCACCGGCAGGCCACCATAGCCCGTATCCTTCAGCTTTTCCGAGCCGATGGCGAGCGCGATGTCCACCGCGCCCGATGCGACGGCATAGGCCGCACCGCGAAGGGCCTCCGTACCGGTCGCGCACATATTCTCCATGCGGCTGACGGGAATACCGTCCAGACGCAGCGCGGTTGCGGCCGGAATCGCCGAGTTGCCAACATTGATCCGGTCGAAGCACGATCCGGTCCACGCCGCGTCGATCTGCCCCCGTTCGATACCGGCGTCCTGCAACGCCTCGTCAAACGCCTCAGCGAGAAGCGCCTCGGTCCCGACATCCCAGCGCTCGCCGAACCGCGAACAGCCCATGCCGATGATCGCGACCTTGTCCTTAATGCCACTAGCCATTGAATGCTCCTTTGGGAACCGAGCCAGCCTCAGGCGACTGGCGCCGCTTTCCAGAAATATCGATAATATCCGCGGGTTTCGTCGCGCTCCTTGATCCGGAAGCGCATTTCGAGTGCCGTACCGACGTCGAACGCATCGGGATTGACGTCGACAAACTCCATGAGCAGCCGCGCGCCGACATCGAACTGGGCAAAGCCCATGTACATTGGCGGCGACGGATGGAAGGTCAGCCCATCGGCAGTGAAGGTGAGTACATGGGCCTTCTCTTCGGCAAGGCACAGCGGCTCCAGCGCGGTTGAGGGCGCCTGACATTCCACACAATAGGCAAGCTGCGGAAACTGCACCTGCCCACAGGACGAACATTGGCCTGCCACAAAGCCATTGACCTGATCAGAAGAGCGATACTGTTCCGTCAGCGCTGTCTTGGTATCGCGCTCGGCACGCATCCCCTGATCGGGATGAATTTCGTCATAGAAGGCCGCCATCTGGGCGTAGCTCTGCGTGGTGTGACCTGCCGCGACCAGATCGGCAAGCGGCCGCGCCGGACGGCCGGACGCTACCGCATCGGTCGTCCGCAGCACCACGACATCGGCGCCCTGCCCGAAGCCAGCGACCACGATCAGCTGACCGGGCTGGGCCTTGTCGAGAATATCGGACAGCATCAAAAGGCTGTGCGCCGCCCCGGTGAAGCCGACGTCCAACTCCAGCGCTCCCGCCACCGCGGTCGGTGCGATACCCGCCGCCTTGGCCACCGCATCGGCGATACCCCGCGAAGGTGCCGGGAAGACGAAGCTGGTCACATCATCAGGCGCAACGCCCGCATCGGCCAGAGCTTCCCTGATCGCCTCGGCCCCGATCTTCAGATAACCCTCTTCGCGGATCCAGCGCTCTTCCCAGAAATAGTCATGCGCGAAGCCCGAGGCCCGGAAATGGTCGACCAACAGGGTTGTCACCGAAGCCGAACCGATCAGCGCGGCCGCGACATTCTCGCTGCCTAGCAGGAACGCCGCCGCACCCGCGCCATACTGCATTTCCTGCACGCTGGCCGGTTTGGCGCGTAACCGCTCGGATGCCAACACCAGCGTCGGCTTGCCACCGGCGCGCAGAGCGTTGCTGAGTACCGCCATTCCTGCACGATGCGATCCGCCGACGTCCATGGAATTGACTTTGCGGCCCAGTCGCAGTGCGACAGCAACGATAGCGCTCGACTGAAGATCGGCGGTCGGCGCGGTCGTCGAAGCCAGCTGGATATTGCCCACTACCGAACGGTCACGCGGCCCTAAGCAGTTGCGCGCGGCCTCGACGCTCATGGTCACCACATCTTCATCCCAGTTGCAAAAGGCGCGACGGCCCTTTGCCTGCCCCTTCAGCGATGGAGCCATCCAGGCATGCGTCGCCGCGATCACGCTGCGGTCGAGCCGGTTCCGGGGGACATAGCCCCCCCATGCGACAATCCCAAAAGTCATCCTAGCTTCATCCTTGTGCCGGATAGTTCACCCATTCGCCGTCAACGGCCGTTCGGGCGGCCTCAGTTAATCCTGAAAAGTCCACGATCGAGGACGACGACATCCCGTTCCGGCACGCGGGCCCGGAACCGCCACACATCGCCATCCTCGAACATTTCGATGCGGACGGTGTCGCCGGGGAATACAGGCCGGCTGAAGCGTGTGAAGATTTCCTTCAGGCGCGACGGATCGTCGCCGCACAGTTCCTGAACCGCCGCCAGGCACGCGATCCCGAAGGTCGACAGGCCGTGCAGGATGGGCCTTTCGAACCCGGCATTGCGGGCGACTTCCGGGTCGGCGTGTACCGGGTTGTAATCACTGCTCAGGCGGTAGATCAGCGCCAGTTGCGGAATGGTCGGCACGTCTACGACCTTGTCGGGCGTGCGATCCGGCACCGCCTGGGCGGGTGCGGGCGGCTCACCCCAGCTGCCGCAGCCACCATTTCCGCGCAGGAAATAGGTGGAACGGACCCGGCAGATCAGGCCACCATCCCCCCTGTCCCGAATCCGCTTTTCGAAGAACACCGTCGCGCCCTTCTCCGGCCCCTTGTCGTCAACCGCCAGCACTTCATATTCGCCGATCACTTCCGCTTCAGGCTTGAGCGGGCGTTCGAAGATGATCCCCTGCTCCCCATGGAGTACCTTCAGATAATTGACGCCCAGAACGGGATCGGTAAGCCACGGCCCCGGAAAGGCGATCACCGAAGCCTGTGCCGGAATGGCCTTGAGGCTCTTTTCGTACACGAAAGGAAGCTGCCGCAGGTTCATCGGGTCGGCGCCCGCGCCGACGCCAAGCGCATAGAGCATCGTATCCTTGGCCGTGTAACTGGCATTCAGGGCCGGGAAGTCACGCTTGATCAAAGCCTCAAGATTCATTCCATAGTTCCTGTCCTGGTTTCCGGCGTGGCTCGCCCGCCTTGCCGTGAGCGTCGACCATGCAACGCCGGGATCGGCGCATCCCTTGCGGATGGCGCCAGCCCTTCCCGCGGCGTCGAACCGCGATGGCGTTGTGACTGAACGACGATCGAATTGCGTCTGACAGGTCAGTTACTGGCAGTCGGGGTGGCCTATCTGCACCCTCAAAAGCGATGGGGGGCGCATCGGGAAAACCAGTCCAGATTGGGGCAACGAAATGGGCGCCCCCAATAGGCGCCCCCGATTTCTGCCTAGATGAAACACAGAGGAACGGCATAGATGACTGGTAAGATTCTGGAGGGCAAGGTCGTCCTGGTTACGGGCGCAGGCAACGGTATCGGCGCGGAAATCGCCAAGCTTGCGGCCAGGCAAGGCGCCAGGGTGGTCGTCAACGACCTGGGCGCTTCGCAGTTCGGCGAAGGCGACGATACCCGCCCGGCGCAGCGGGTCGTGGACGAGATCAAGGCAGCCGGTGGCGAGGCGGTGCCCAGCTTTCACAGCATCGCGTCCTGGAACAGCGCCCATGCGATCATCGACGATGCCTTGAACGCCTTCGGCCGTCTGGACGGCGTGGTGAACAATGCCGGTATCCTACGTGACGTCATCTTCCACAAGATGACCGAAGACGATTGGCAGAGCGTCATCGACGTGACCCTGTCGGGCTATTTCTATGTGTCGCGCGCGGCGGCGAACCATTTCAAGAATCAGGAAGGTGGCGCTTTCGTTCACATGACCTCGACCTCGGGGCTGATCGGCAACCGCGCCCAGGTCAATTACGGCGCGGCCAAGATGGGCGTCGCCGGCCTGTCCAAGTGCATCGCGCTGGACATGGAGCGCTTCAAGGTGCGTTCGAACTGCATCGCGCCCTTCGCCTACACCCGCATGACCGCGACCATTCCCGAGGATACCGAAGTCAACAAAGCGCGCGTCGCCGTCCTCAAGCGCATGACGGCCGACAAGATCGCGCCGCTGACCGTGGCGCTGCTGTCCGATCAGGCAGCCGATGTCACCGGCCAAGTCTTTGCGGCGCGCAACAACGAACTCGTGCTGTTCACCCAGCATCGTCCGCTGCGCACGACGCAAACCTCGGACGGCTGGACGCCGGAGAGCTGCCTGGAAACTGCGCTGCCCGCGCTGCGCCCGTCCATGTATCCGCTGGACATCTCCTCGCAGGTCTTCACCTGGGACCCGTTCTGATGGAAGATCCGGTCCTTTCGCGGAAGACAGGCCATGTGGGGTGGTTGACCTTCAATCGCCCCGCCCAGCGCAATGCCATGAGCAACGAGATGCTGGACCTGTTCTTCAGCAAGCTCAAGGCCATGGATGCCGATCCGGAAATACGCTGCATCGTGGCCAATGGAGCCGGGGGTAATTTCATCGCTGGCGGCGATGTCAGGGCGTGGGATCGGTTGAAGACCATGTCGCCCGAGGAAAGAGGTGCAGATTTCTGGGAAAGGCTGGGGCCTGTCCTGCCGCTCATCGAGTTCATCGACGGGATGGACACGCCGTTCATCGTCGCCCCGCAGGGTTACAGCGTGGGTGCCGGGCTGAGCTTCGTGCTCGCCGCCGATTTCGTGATCGCTGACGACACGGCAAAGTTCATATTCGGCAATATCCGCATGAGCCTCGTCCCCGACATGGGCATCACCTATTTCCTCCCGCGGCTGACAGGTCAGCGGCGCGCCATGGAACTCGCCCTGTTCGGTAGCCAGATCGACGCGGCGCAGGCCAAGGCTGACGGGATCGTCGACGAGGTGGTGCCCCCCGACGCGCTGGAGGCGACGATCATGGACCTTGGCGCCAGGATCGCCGCCGCACCGGCAAGAGCCGTGGCCGAAACGCGCAAGCTGCTGCGTGCCAGCCGCAACCGTGCGCTGGCCGATCAGCTGCGCGCCGAAACGGACGGCATTGCGCTCTGTGCGGGCGAGGATGACTTCATCGAAGCGATCACGGCGTTCGCGGAACGGCGCCCGGCGGTCTTTGGAGTACGCAAGCCGGCGTGACGCAAAGCGGCGGCCCATGTCGCCGCTCGCACCGCGTCTCGTCAGTTGCCGCCGTGCACGGTCTTACCCATAACGGCAACTGACGAGACGCGGCCGCCGGTCATTCCGGCAGGCCCGCGCAGACAAGAGAGAGGGAAGCATGGCATCGCCCGAATATGACAGGCTCATCGCGCAATTGCGCGCCACGGATCTGACCGCGATCTCTCCCATCGAAGAGAGCCGCACGAAGTGGGAAGCTTTTGCCGGAACTTTCAGCATCTCCGATGATGTATGCTTCGAGCCGGTAGATGCCCGTGGCGTCGAGTCCGAATGGATCACGACGCCCGAAACCGACCCCAATCGGGTCGTGATCTACCTTCACGGCGGCGGCTATAATATCGGCACCATCAAATCCTATCGCAGCCTCGGTTCACGCCTCGCCCGCGCCAGCAAGGCTCGCCTGCTGCTCGTGGGATATCGTCTGGCGCCGGAACACCCCTGCCCCGCCGCGGTGGAAGATGCCGTCACCGCCTATCGCTGGCTCCTGGAGGATCAGGGCATTGCGCCATCGAGCATCGTGATCGGCGGCGATTCCGCTGGCGGTGGCCTTGTCATCTCGATGGCTGCGGTAAGCCGCGATGCCGGGCTACCGATGCCGGCGGCGCTCTTCGCCATTTCGCCGTCGACCGATCTTGCCAAGGAAGGCAAGTCCGTCACTGAACGCGCGCATCTCGACCCCATCATCAGCTACGAGAGCAGTATGGGGCACGCCATGCGCTATGTTGGTCCGGGCGGAGACCTTAAAAATCCGCTGGCATCGCCGCTCTATGCCGATCTGCGCGGCTTGCCGCCGCTCCTAATGCTGGCCGGCACCTATGACACCCTGTTCGACGACGCCACGCGGGTCGCGGACAAGGCAAAGGCGGCCGGCGTGGAAGTGGAACTCGACGTTTGGGAAGAGATGGTCCATTCTTGGCCTCTCTTCGCGGACCTCATTCCGGAGGGCCGGGCCGCGATCGAAAAAATCGGCGGTTACGTCCAGCGCGTCGTGCCCTGAAGGAGATTTAAATGACTGACCGCGACACTGCCCCGAAACATCCCGGCGGCATGGCGCCATCACCCGACCTGACCGTCGGGATGATCGGCCTGGGAGACATGGGCGCAGCCATCGCCAGCGCCATCCTTGGCAAGGGCTTTCCCATGGTGGTTTACGATCTGCGGCCCGAGGCGGTGGATGCACTTGTCGCCAAGGGCGCCCGGGGCGCCGCCTCGGTCGAGGCGCTGGCCGCGGACTGCGACACGGCGATACTGGTCGTGGTCGACGATGCCCAGGTGCGTCAGGTGGTCGGTCAACTGCTGGCCCGCCCCGGCAGTCTGAAGTCGATCATCGTCAGCGCCACCGTGCTGCCGGGGACCGTCAGCGATCTTGCCGAGGAGGCGGCAAAGCAAGGCATCGCGCTGCTCGACGCTCCGGTTACGGGCGGTGCAGAAAAGGCGTCGCGCGGCATCATCACCATCCTTGTCGGCGCGTCGGCGGAAGCGATGGCGCAATGCCGGCCCGTATTCGAAGCCTTCGGCGCGAACATCTTCCACCTTGGCCCTCCGGGCGCGGGAAGCGCAGCCAAACTGGTCAACAACCTGCTCAGCATCGGCGGCAATATATTGTTGCTGGAGGCCATGGACCTCGCCCGGGCCTATGGCATCACCGAGGATGCCGTGACGGAGTTTGTCAGCACCGGCGCCGGGGATTCCCGTGGCCTGCGGACCTGGGGGCGTCTGGATCGCGCACGGCGCAGCCACACGCTGGCCGGCACGCCAGAAATCTACGAGATTTTTGCGAAGGATGTCCGAGTGGCTGCCAAAGCCGCCGGAGCCAGGGGCGTGACGCTGCCCGTTGCGGCCGGCATCGGCATGATGATCGGACAGAAATTCCGCGAACGCGACAAATTTCTGGCGGACAATGACATGCTGGGCCCGATCCCCACCTGTCGGATTTGCGGGCAGGAACTCGCCGCGCCATTTCGGGCGGCAGGCACCCACCCCGAATGCACGTCCCTGACGCCCGATCAGGCATGCGGGTAAGCGTCCATATTCATCCCGTTGAGAAAGTAGCAGAGCGGCTCAGTATCTGATCGCAGCAGAGCCTGAGCCGCTCTGTCGTCGCGCAATCGTCAAAACAGCTTCGTGCTTAGCGTGACGCCATAGGTGCGCGGCGGCCCGGGAATGCGAAACACCCCGACCGCACTCTCGAACACCTGGGTCGAATAATTTCTGTCGAAGAGATTATCGGCCCACAGCCGGACGCCCAGCCGCCTGTCGCCCGAGGTCCAGCCCAGACCCGCGCTCACCAGAGTGTAGGACGGGTTCACGAAGAGGTTGGACGGACCAACGAACTGATCGTCGGCATAGCGGGCCGTGCCGTCGAACCGGAGATCGCCTCCGCCAAGCGGCGCAGTGTAACCGAAGCCGAAGGATGCGGACGTCTTGGGCGCGTAAGGCAGACTGTGGCCATCGGCATTCTGATTGTTGAGCGTCACCGCGCCCCCACCCGGAGCCTTGACCGGAATGAAGAAGGTCGCGTTGGAGAAGGAGTCGAACCGGGAATGCAGATATTCGAAGGCGCTATTAAGCTCCAGCCGCCCGCTGACCTTGACGCCCATATCGAGATCGAAGCCCGATATGGTGGCGCGGGCCGCGTTGGTGATCGCTGATCCGCCCGCCGTCAGGACGCTATATTGAATGTCCCTGAACTTATACAGGAATGCGGCCGGATTTATGCGGACCCGCCCGTTCAGGAACGACATTTTGAGGCCGCCTTCATAGGAATCGAGGCTTTCCGGTGAATAGCCTGGCAGTTTTGTGGCCCCGGAAAGGGTGAAACCACCGCTCTTGAGCCCCCGGTTCCAGGACACATAGCCCATGATGCTGCCGGTGAACTGATGGTCGAGGGCAAGGCGCCAAGTCCATCCGTCCGAATCCTGATTGTCCGCCGCGAACGGCAACCGCATTGGATTGGGATCGCGCCCGACCAGCGTGTAGAGCCCCTCTGGCAGCTTCGCCTCTTCGCGCGTATAACGCAGCCCGGCGGTGATCTTGCTGTGGGGCGCGAACGCATAGGTCAGTTGCCAAAAGCCCGCGATCGATTCCGACCGCTGCTTGCGGAAATAGCGCAACTGCCCCGCAGCGCCGGTGAACGAACCGGTCAGGTCCAGCGGCAGGATTGTCGCCAGCGCATTGTAATAATAGGCGCCGACGACCCAACTGAGCGGTGTGCTGCCCTGCGATGCCAGTTGTATTTCCTGCGAGACGTTGCGGTAGCGCAGGGTCTGAACCGCCGTCACGATGTTGAGCGGCGTTGCGTCCTGGTCGAAATGCGCGAGCGGTTGCGCGTCATGATAGGAGGTGATCGACGTCAGCCTGGCAAAGTCCAAGACATTCTGTTCGACCCGCAAATAGCCGAGATAGGAATCGAAGCGGAAGGCATTCTTCGCCTCGGCACGGACGTCAAAGCGTCCATAGGCGCTCCCGTCGACGCCATCGAGGCCCCGTGTCCCCGCGATCGGGATATAGTTGATGCCGCTGTCCTTGATATGCCGATATTGGAAGAAAGCGGTGATGGTACTGTTGTCCGTTGGTTCATAGGCAATCTTGGCGCGGGCCGTGACATCGTCGCGGAAGAAGGTGGCTTCATTGGCGATCCGGTTGAACCCATAGCCACGGCCCTGATCCCTGAAATCAACGGCCAGAGAAACACCCAGATTGGACGCGAGATGAACGTTCCCATAGAATTTGCCGGTCACCGTCCGATAATTGCCATAGCCGATCTCGCCCTCCAGCGACGGGGCGGCAAGCGGATCGCGCGTGACGGCCTGAATGACGCCACCTGTCGTATTGCGTCCGAACAGCGTTCCCTGCGGCCCTCTCAGAACCTCTACCCGCTCCAGATTCGCCAGTGAGAGCGAGCCATATGTGGTGTAGACATAAACGCCATCGATATAGGCCGCGACCGATTGTTCGGAATTGACCGTCGTACTCGACGTGCCGATGCCGCGCAGGAAATATTGCGAGCTGTTGGTCTTGGTGATCGACAGCCCCGGCACCAGATTGGCCAGGAACTGCGTGTCGGAGACGTTGGCGGACCGCAACGCCTGCGTCGAAAGTACATTGACGGCGATCGGAACATCCTGAAGCCGCTCTGCCCGGCGGTTCGCAGTCACGATAATATCCGCGCTGTCGTCGACACTCGCACTGGTCTGCCCATGTGCGACCACTGGGAAAACCGTGCCTGCCGTCGCGAGCAGGACAGATTTCACCCAAATCTTCTTCACGATCACAAACTTCATTCCACGCATCCCCCTGAACCAATTGATTTTGGTACAGGAGGTGCGCAACTCGGCGCGCGAGTTCTAGCTGTCACAAAGGAGAGGCTTGCGCTGGAAGCGCCATCTCCGCCTCGATCAGCCCGGCCAGATGCCGCCGCACACGTACCGAGGCGGCGTCGATCGACAGCAGAACCGGGTCCATCTTCAGCAGGTCGGTAGCGTTCTTCATCCGGCGTTGTATCGCCTCGGCCATGACCTTGTCCTCCAGCACGAAGGCATCATGGAACCACTGGCGGACCCGATCGTCCATGCTCGCGTCATCGAGCCTGAAGCTGCGCGAGTTTGCGTAGAAATAATGGGTCGAAAGTTCAGTCTCCGGGGTCAGCAGATGCGTACCGATCTGTTCAATCCCTTCCGATCGCGGCTCGCCGACACATGTCACGCCAGTCGAATTATGCAGCAATGCAGGAGCCTGCCAGATGAATTCGATCCACATGTCGACCTTCTCAGGATCATCGGGAAGACATCCGGCAAAAAAGCCCGGCGCCTTGCGATCCGGCAACCATTGCCGGGCGTAGACCGTCCCCCCTTCCTGCGTGGTCTTGAGCGTGACGTCCCCGTCATTGTCCAGATATTTGCTGTGCAGGAACCGGGCGTGGCTGGGGTCCATCAGATTGTCTGTGAGGATTTCGTAATGCGCCGCCATCGTCATTCCCCCGGTGACGGTACGGCGACCCGAAGCGGTCAGATAGGCAAGGTCGGGGACCAATTCCGGATCGGCCCGCTCCGCCTCGCCCATCCAGATCCAGACAAGCGAGTGACGCTCGATCACCGGATAGGCCCGGACATTCGCCCGCGACGGCACGACATGATTGCCATGCGGATTGGCCACGCAATGCCCTGCGGCATCGAAACACAGCCCATGATAGCCACACTCGACCGTGTCGCCGATCAGCTTGCCCATATGCAAGGGCGCGAAGCGATGGGGGCAGCTGTCAGCCAGCACCGCGACGCTGCCATCCTGCTTGCGGAACAACAGAACCGGCTCATCAAGCAGGGTGCGCGGAAGAAGCGCCCGCGTCACCTCCTCCGCCCAGGCCGCCACATACCATGCGCCGCGCAGGAACCGTGCCATCGCTATATTCCTCCGTCTATGGTTCCCTGTTTCGCAGAGGCCCCTGCCGCAGCAATCCGTTCATCCGTTCAACGCCAACTCAGCCTGCATCGCCGGCACCCCCGCGCCATCGACGCGAATGTCGCAGCCCGAAATGAAGCTGGCCGCATCACTTGCCAGGAACCGGGCGGCGCCGACGATGTCCATCGGGGTCACCCAACGCCCGGCCTGACATGTGTCGATGAACGCAGCCGCGCGCGGATTGCTCTCTCGCTCGGCGCGCCCCATCGGGGTATTGGCCATGCCCGGCGATATGGTGACGAGCCGGGCACCCCGGCGGATCCAGTGCGGCGCCCTTCGCGCACAAAGTTCGATCACGGCCCATTTGCTGAACATATAGGCGATGGAGGCCCGTTCCATTTCATCCTCAGCCCCACCCAGTTGATCGATATGGGGCGCGATCCGGGCCAACAGGTTGGGGGCGAGTGGATCGAGGATGATCTCACTGATCTCGGGCGTGATCGGCGCGAAATAGGCCGAATTGGAGGAGATCACGATCACCGGACTGCCTGCGGACACAACAGGGTCGAGCGCCCGCAGAAATTTCTCCGTCGCGACAAGATTGACCGTCATGATCCGGTCCCAGCGCGTACCCGCCGCCGGGGACAGCGCCGCCGTATGGACGACCGCGCCAAGCCCCCCGCCCGATGTCGCGGCTTCCACCACCTTGCCGAGCACAGCTTCGTCACCAAGGTCGCCAGCGATCGCGGCGGAGACGGTGTAGCCACCATCGCGCAATTCCCCTGCAAACCCCGCAAGCGGCGCTTCCATGATATCGACCAGCACCAGATCCATGGTCTCACCAAAGGAACGGGCGAGCGCCCGGCCCATGCCGCCGTTGGCACCGGTGATCACCGCCCGCTTGCGTCCGTCTCTCTGGTTCAAATCATCGCTCCTGTAGACCATATCATCATTCTCCGAAGGCCGGCGCTCCGGTCAGACCGGCGGCTGTGGGATCGTCCGGCCCGGACGCCCGTCCACGCCGACCGGCGTCGATCCGGGCAGGGTCGCGCGCTTGACGACGCGCAACTGCGAACCGAAGTCGACTATGGCGCGATGCTGCGTCGCCCGATTGTCCCATAGCGCCACGTCGCCCACGCGCCATCCCCAGCGCACGGTATTTTCCGGCCGGGTGATATGATCCTGCAGAACGGCCGCGATATGGCGCGAATCCGAACCGTTGAAGCCCGCGAACCGTTGCAGATAGGCGCCAAGGATCAACGCCCGCTCGCCGGTTTCCGGATGAACCCGGACCACGGGATGCTCAGCCTCCATGCGGACCGGGCGGACGGTTTGCAACCAATCTTCCTTGTCCTTCGCCTTGCCGGAAGCCTGGGTATAATCGAAGACATTGGTGTGAATGCCCCGCAAGCCATCCGCCAGGGCCTTGAGCGGTGCGGGCAGGTCCGCATAAGCCGTTGCCGTATTGGCCCACATGGTGTCGCCGCCCGCCTCCGGCATGACGATTGCACGCAAGGTCGTCACGTCCGGCGGCGATTCCACATAAGTCTGATCGGTGTGCCAAATGTCCGCCGCATAGCCGTCCGACGAATTCAGCTCGATCAGCCGTGCCTCCTCGGCGGCGGCCCCCGGTGCGTCGAAGCCCGCCCGACCCAGACGGGCGACCAGCGCCGCATGTTGCTGATCGTCGAGGTGCTGGTCGCGGAAGAAGATGACCTTATGCCGTGCCAGCGCTGTGCGGATCGCAGCGAGCGTAGCGTCGTCGATCTTCTCTGCGAGCGAGACGCCACGAATGACCGCGCCGATCCGACCCGCAACTGGCTCGATCTCCAGTGGACTCGTCGGGTCCGGCATATTGATATAATTTGAATCGGCCTGCGCCATATCGGATTTGTTCATGGATACCTCCATTAATTTCTTCTCTATCCGCCTGATCAGTACTTATAGCTCAGCGTGACGCCATAAGTGGCAGGCCTGCCCATGAAGCGCTGAATACCATCGGTATATTTGTTGATGTTGGTCAGATAGAATTCGTTGGTAATGTTCTTGCCCCAGATCATGATCCGGACCTTCCCATCATTCAGTTCAACACCGGCCTGCCCATCAAGGAGCGTCACGGACGGCATCAGGAAGTCAGGCTCGCTGCCGATCGACGATGTGCTGCTGGACCGATATGTCACCTGCCCCCCGATGAAGGCTGAGGCAGAACCGCTTAGCGGGAACTTGTAGTTGAAATTGCCGCCGACATTCCACTTGGACGTGTAGGGGATCGGATTGCCGTTCCAGTTGCCGGGTAAGCCAAGCTGGCTGATGATGCCATTGGCATCGTCCAGCCTGGTGTCCAGATAAGTCACCGCGCCACCCACCGAAAGCCCGGACACTGGACGCGCATTCACCTCCAGTTCGACGCCCCGAATCGACGATTTTGGAATGTTCACCAGGGCGTCGAGCGAACCGAAGAGCGGATCGATCAACTTCGACTTCACCTGCTTGTCGCGATAGTCGCTGTAGAAGCCCGACAGGTTGACCGATGCCTTGTGATCGAACAGCTGGGCCTTGATACCGCCTTCGACGTTCAATACCGCTTCCTGGGTGGCTGGACGGAAAGCGAGGTCAGCCGATCCTGCAAGCGCTGGGAAGCTACCCGCCTTGTACCCCTTGGCCACGTTGAAATAGGCAAGGATATTGTCATTGGGCTTCCAGTCGATGCCCACGCGCCAGGACACATTATTCTCGTTCAGCGTGCCGTGGAATTCATGGAGCGTACGGTCGGGCGCGAAGATGAGGCAGGTGCCGGCGGGATAGGGCGTGGTCACGCTATGGAAAACCTGCACCGCCAGGATGTTGAAATATGTCAGGATGTTGTTCGGTCCCGGTCCCCGCGTGAAGCCCAGGTTGCAATTGTCCGACTTGCGGTCTGCCTGCGTATAGCGGGCGCCGGCCTTCAGCGTGAACTGACCGAAACTATATTCGGCCGCACCGAACACTGCGTAGTTCTTCATCTTCTGATCATTGGTGAAGGTATTGCCGGCAAAGCCGAGACCGGCGAATTTAAGCGTGTAGTTCGAAGTGGAATCCTTCTGTGCGCCACCGCTGATTTCGTGCGTGACATCATGGCTGAAATTGCCGCCCACGGTCCAACGGAACACCGGATCGGAATTATTGGCGAGCCGAAGTTCGGTCGAGAAGCTGTGGACATATCCATCGTTCTGCGGGATATCGAGGCGCTGCTGCGGCAGACCGTCACCTTCCGGCGCTTGGTTCAGCTTGTAATCGATATAGGATGTCAGCGAGGTCAGCGTAATGACATCCGTCACATCATAGTCGATACGCGCTGCCGCCTGAAGCAGTCGGTTATTGGCCTTGGGAGGAGTGCTTGGCGTCCAGTCTGCCAGACGGGGATTATCGACAGTATTGGGCACGAAGGGCACGAAACCGCTATTGGCTGGGACCGGGAAATTCGGAATGAACTTCTGGAATTGCGCGGCCGGCGGTTCGGTGCGATCACGCCAGGCGTTGAGATTGGTTTGGACTCGCAGCCGGTCGGTCGGGCGCCAATCCAGCAGGAAACGCGCAGCGAAAGTCTCGGGTGCGCCGTTGCGGTCGCCTGGGCGGCTGATGCTCTTCTGCCAGCCGTCGCCACTCGTTGCCTTTACCGCGACGCGCGCGAGCAAAGTGTCCGTGACCGGACCGCTGACATAGGCATCGGCGGTGAAAGTGTTGAAACGGGCATAGTCCAGGCTGACGCCCGCAGAAAAATCCTGCGTCGGTTTGGCTGCGATATAGTTGATCGCGCCACCCGTCGCATTATTGCCGAACAGCGTGCCCTGCGGCCCCTTCAGCACCTCGACGCGCTCGACATCGAACAACGTCAGGGTGGTCAGCAACGGAAAGGACAAGGGCGTTTCATCGAGATAGACGCTGACGCTGGGATAGGCAGCAAGCGTCGTGTCGTAAAAGCCGATGCCGCGAAGCGTATAGACCGGCGTGTTGCTGGCAGTCTGCGTATAGGTCAGGCCCGGCACCGATGCCGCAAGATCCTCCAGCGAGGTAACCTTCTGCTGCTCAAGTTGCGCCCCGCCCAGCGCCGTGATCGTCAGGCCGACCTTGCTCAGGCTTTCCGCGCGTTTGTTGGCCGTTACAATGATTTCAGCATAATCCGGCTGATCGGTCTTCGCCACCTCGTCCGCTGCATGTGCCGCCAAAGGACTGACAGCCATCACAGTCAAGGCGACAACACCTACCGAAGCAAGACAATGATTTCTAAAATTGAAATACATAACCCCCTCCAAAATCATTTTTATTTATTCATTTTATATTTATGATATTTGATATAGAATTTTATTAAAAATAGTTACCTATCCATTTTGAGAGGAAATGGAATTATGACACTTCATTCTTCAACCAGGCAATTTTGATTTAGCGGCGCATGACATCATTGGACGCAGGCAACTACCAGCCTGAACCCGATGCACAAGAATATCGTGGACGCCTTTTCCTCAGCCCCTTCTCCCGGCCTCTTTCCGTTGCCTCCGAACCTTCAGCAGATCGGCCAGATCGTTGCGATCGGGTCAAAGGCCACCAAGGTCGCGACAGATATGTATCTTTGCGACCGATGGCGACCGCAGTTGCACATCATTATGAAGTGATTTTATCTTGGTACTAGATGATCATTTATTCTGGTATAAAATCTACATGGCCCAGGACATTGAACGACAGCGGCATTTATTGGGGGCATTTTTGCGCGCTCAGCGCGAGCGCCTGCCCAGCCCGCCGGGAGCCAGCACCAGACGCCGCACGCCCGGCCTGAGACGCGAGGAACTGGCCGACAAGGCTGGACTCAGCGCGACCTGGCTCACCTGGCTGGAACAGGGGCGGGAGGTGAATGCGTCGGTTGCAACGCTCGCGCGATTGGCGGATGCGCTAAAACTATCGCCAGCGGAACGAGGCTCCTTGTTCGATCTCGCCGGCAAGCGCGACCCGAAAGGTCCGGCGCCCGTGGCCACCGATCTACCCTCTGAACTGCTGGCACTTCCATCCAGCTTCATCGAGCCGGCCTATCTGCTCGATTCGGTCTGGACCCTGCGCGCATGGAACAAGCCTGCCTCAGAGATTTTCGGCAACCGGCTGGAGGAAGCGGACGATCTCAACCTCCTCGCCTGGGCCTTGCTGTCGCCGGTCGCCCGGTCGCTCAGCAATGAGTGGGAAGAACGGGCATCCCGGCTGGTGGCGGAATTTCGTGCCGACTTCAACCGTCGCCCGGGCGACCCCGCCCTGCGGGCGCTGGTCGACCAGCTCAGCGAGCAAAGCCCTCTCTTTGTCCAACTCTGGCATTCCCAGGACGTGCGCCGCCGCGAAGCTGCGGCACGACTCTATTTCCATCCCGTCCGCGGCCCGGTGCGGTATCGCCAGATAACCCTGCTGGTCGCCGAGTGGCCGGAAGTGAAGCTGGTCTGCCTCATGCCTCTTGCTCAACAGGAGAAATAGGGAAAGCATCAATGCCAAGGGACAAGTCCCCTCGCGATTTGGAGGGGGTAGGGTTGCTATCGATCGCCATATGGTTCCCGCAAGGACGGATTGACTGACCAGTGGTCGATGCCGGATATCGCCTCGTGGCGATTGAACGGGGCTCGCCATGGAGTTCCAGAAGAGGTGGAAAACATTCGCATGGATAAATTCTTGGACGGGAAGGTAGCTATTGTCACAGGTGCCGGGCGGGGCATCGGCCGTGCCGAAGCGGTTGCGCTGGCCGAAGCAGGCGCCAGTGTCATAGTGAACGATCCCGGCGTCGATCTTGAGGGCCTGGGCGGGTCCCATGAGCCTGCGGACGAAGTCGTGCAGGAAATCGTCCGGCAAGGGGGCAAAGCCGTCGCGAATTACGAGTCGGTGGCGGATTTCGACGGAGCCGGACGGATCGTCCAGCAGGCGATCGACACCTACGGGCGGATCGACATATTGGTGAACAATGCCGGCATCATCGGGCCGGACCTGTTGGAAGAACATGGCCCGGAGGAATATGAACGGGTCATCGGCATCCACCTTACGGGCACCTTCAACATGTGCCGTCACGCCGTGCCCCATATGAAAGCGCAGCGTTACGGCCGCATCATCAACACGGTGTCGAACGCCTGGAACCTGCCAACCGGCCTGTCCGCCTATGCGGCCGCCAAGGGCGGCACCGTCAGCCTGACCTGGGCCCTGGCCATCGAACTGCAATCGTTCGGGATCACCGTCAACGCCATCGCCCCCTTCGGCGCGTCTCGCGGGCATGGGCCGGGAATGGCGCGCGAGCAGAAGAAAGCCGAAGCGGGCCTCATGAGCGGCGACCGCCTCAACAAGACCGCTGGACGCCTTGTGGATCCGGCCTATTCGACGCCGACCTTGCTGTTTCTGCTGACGCCGGAAGCCGACGAGATCAACGGATGCATCCTGCGGAACGGCGCCGGGAAGATCTCCCGCTTTTCGCACCCGGAAGAAACCTCGGTCCTGTGGCGCGACCATGAAAAAGATGGTCCGTGGACTGTGGATGAACTGAGGAAATTGCTGCCGAACACCCTGTTTGCCAATAGCAAGAAAGCTCCGCATCTGTAGAGTGTTCGATAAGGTGATCACCCCAATTTCCTAACGAACTTCACCAATGAACCATAACCGGAGAGGGTAAATTCAGATGACAGCCAAAAAACATCTGGTCGTCGGCGGCGCTGGCGGTGTCGGATCCGCCCTCATTGAGCTGCTGGTGAAGCGCGGCCATGAGGTCGTCACGACCGTGCTGAATGCCAAGGAAGCATCCACGATCGAGCAGCGATTTGAGGGCAAGGTCCAACATCATCTTGTGGATCTGTCCGATGCAGACGCCGCGCTCGTCAAATTCAAGACCATTGTTTCCGCTCTGGATTCGCTGGATGCGGTGACGATCTGCGCGGCTATTGCCCCCAACGGCCCTGCGGAATTTACGGCGCTGTCGACCTTCCGCCGTTCCTATGAAATCAACTGCGTCGCCAACATGGCCGTTTATCAAGCCGCGATGCCGGCCCTTCGCCAGAGCAAGGGCCGGATTGTCGTCCTCGGATCAATGGCCGGACGCGTGGCCTTCACCTTCATGTCGGCCTATGTCGCGTCGAAATTCGCGCTGGAAGGGCTGTGCGACGTCATGCGACGCGAGGCCGAACCGCAAGGCGTCAAGATCAGCCTGGTCGAACCGGGCGGTATCCGCACCAATCTGGTCTACCAGCAGCTCAGCGACATCCGACATGCCATCGCAACGATTGGTGAAGAGGAAAAGCGCCTCTACGGCCAACTTTACGAAGGTTATTTGCGGGTCAGCGAGGCCAGCATGGACGGCAACTCCTCGACGGCGGAACAGGTTGCGGAGATCGTACTCGAAGCGCTGGAGACCGAGCATCCTCAGACGCGCTACATTGCCGGACAGGATGCAAAGGACTTCCTGAGTGCCTTTGGAACAATGCCGGACAGGGAAATCGACGCCGTATTCAATCGCATGTATTACGGCGAACCGGAACTGCTGGTCCGATAAAGGGACTTATCACGATATATTGCCGATCCATGCGCCTCAACCAGGGCATGGATGCCATCCCTTTGAGGAGCCATTATCATGGATATTGGTGAAGCCCTGATCCGTGAGGAAATTCGGTACACGATCGGCCGCTATATTTCTGCTGTAGACCGCAGCGCATATCATGAGCTGAGCGACATATTCATGCCCGACGGCGTGATGCACTTCGGCGGCATGCCTCCCCTCAAGGGTCGCGATACGATCATCGCCGCCATGACGGCGGGTGCGGAGCGGCGGAAAGCGCAGCAGCCCGGCAATTTCAGCCGCCATGTGCTCGGGCAGTCGATCATCAATGTCGTGAGCGATACGACCGCCCGTTCGATCCACTATATTATGGTGATATCGGAAATCGGCCTTGATCATTCCGGTCTATATATTGACGACTTCGTGAAATCGGGGGATCGCTGGCTAATCGCGCACCGTTCAGGGAATCTGGAATGGGCGCATCCCAATTCGCGCTACGCGGCACCGTCAAATCCCAGCAACCCCCAACCAGGTCCGACACCCCGGCCGGATCTGAATCTAGGCTTCATGGTTTGACGCCCGTTTCCACCACGATCTTGCCGACATGGTTCATTGCATCCATGGATTTGGCAGCCTCGACGATCTGATCGAGCTTGTAACGCTCTGCGATCAGCGGCCTCAGCAAGCCGTTGGCAACGCCCTCCTGAATGAACGCAACGCCACGGCGCAGACGGTCCGGCTTGTCCTCCAGATACAGGCCCAGCCCCCGAATGGCGATATTCCTGCCGATCAACGCCCGCACCGGCAACTCGGCCGGACTGGCGTCCAGTGAACCATAGATGATAATGGTGCCATAAGGGGCGGTCATTTCGGCAAGCGTCGAAACCGTCGGACCGCCAACCGGATCGAAAACAAGCGAAACCCCGCGCCCGTCGGTAATCTGCCGAACACGGTCCCCCAGATTCTCCTCATCGGTTACGATGATGTCAGCCGGGCCGGAGCGGGCTATCGCAGCCGCCTTCTCCCGCCGCCGCGTCACCGCTATGGCGTGTGCGCCCAGCAAGCGGACAATCTGGATCGCCGCCGGACCAAGACTGCTCGATGCGGCGGTGATCAGTACGAAATCACCTCGTTGCACGGGTGCCAGATCGACCAGTCCGGCATAGGCGGTCATATAGCCCGACCACAGGGCGGCGCATTCCACCCTATCGAGGCCAGCAGGGCTTTTGACCGCAAAACGGGCAGGAACCGTCATCGCCTCGCCATAAGCGCCGCAAACGTTCGTTTGCATGCGCGGCAGCGTTGCGACAGAGTCCCCGACCGCAAATTCGGTGACGCCCGGCCCCACGCTTTCGACAATGCCGGCCGCCTCGTAGCCGATCCGCGACGGCAGTACCGGCTTGAGCTGAAGTCGCCCTTCCCGAAACAAGGCTTCCGATCGATTGAGCCCGAAGGCGCTGATCAGGATGCGGATTTCACCCGGCCCCGGATTTGGTACATCCACCGTTGCCAGCTTGAGGACTTCCGGTCCACCAAGCTCATGCAGAACGGCCGCTTTGACCCTCATCGCTCTCTCACCGTTTCATTGAACGAGCACAAGCTTGCATTGCGCACTGGCGCCCCTCGCCCCTTGTGCGGCAGGACTGCCGGACGACCGGCGCGTCAGCAGTCCTGCATGATCGAATGGCGTTCAGTTCGTCTCCATTCCCTCCAGATTTCCGGCAGCCCGCCAATTTGCGAGCATTTCGTAGAAAGCCATCGCGCCAGGGCCGTAGCGGGCGCCCGAGAACAAGTCTTCACCCTTTTCGACCTTGCCTTCATTATTATAATAGCCCGGCGTACAGGACGCGTAGAACTCCACCAGTTCCTTGTCCTGCGGTGATGTGCGAATGAAGTTCGTATAGTCGTCGACCGCTTCGAGACTGGGTTCGATTGCCGCAATTTTGCGCCTTTTCGCCTCAGCGACGACATAGCTGACATGGATCGACTGTTCGTCCAGAAGATGGACGGCATTCAACGCCATGACGGAGTGCTGGTTTCCGCCAATGATGAAGCAGTTCGGAAACTCGTCGGTCATCAGGCCGTGAAGTGATCTGACACCTTTCCTCCAATGCTCACTGAGCGGCTTTCCGTCACGACCATAGAGATCGAAGCCCGTCACACGCGTATATTGAACCCCAGCCTCGAAGCCCGTGGCAAACCTCATGAATCCCCTCATTCAAATGATTCCGAAAGTCCGTTTGAGGAGCTGATGGTGGCGGATAAGGTTCTCGAACTGTAGGATGAGAGGGCGTAGTCTTTCCTCGGGCATGTTGGGGATGAGTTGATAGTACATCACGCCCTGCCGGAAGAGTGAATGCACGCGTCGCGATGTCGTGCTGGTGCGCAGATGGCGGTCGTAGCCGATGGCCTCGCCGGCGGCGCCGAGCACGGTCAGGAGGACAATGGCGAGAGCGGCGATCAGCCACAGCCTGTCGCGCCGGGCGGGCGTGGAGACGCGGGTTGCCGACATGCCCATCCCGAACCGCCAGTCCTTGGCATCGCGAAACGAGCATTCGATGCCCCAGCGCCGCGAGTAAAGATCAATGAGGGTCTTGGCCGTCACCGTGGTCAAGCTGGTCGCGAGGCACCACGGCTCTTTCATATCCTTGGCCTGGACGCACACGACCGCCCCGACGGGGCAACCCTGCGCCGTGACCGTGGCCTCGCGCAACAGCCTGGCACGTCCCGATGGGCCGAGCCACTCCTTTGCCGGACGGCACTCACCGGCGGCCGTCACCTTGATGTTGCCACGAAAGCGGATGACATAGTCGAAGTGCAACTCGTCCTTGAGGACGCCGTAGAGCTTGGTGTCGCCAAAGCCGCGATCGGCGACGAGCAGCACCTTCACTTCTGTCGGCAAGAGCTCGGCAAGCCGGGTGACGATCCAATATTCATAGTGATTGCGCCGCTCTTTCAGCTCCGCCTTGCGTACCGTCAACCACAGTAGCGGCGTTGCCCGGCCATGCTCGGTAAGCAGCGACAGCATCAGGGTCGAGTGCCCGTCGGCATCGAAGTCGGTCCAGTCCATGGCGACGGCGATCTCGGTGCGGCTACCCAGGCAATAGCCGGCCCAGTCGGCCATCAGCGCGTCGACATCGATCCCGTCATTCGACAGCATCCGGTCGACCTGCTTGATCGCGTGACGCGACAGCCCTCCCTGGGCCAGTGCGAGACCGTGGCCAATCGCGCTCACCGCCAGCGACGACGCCTGCAACGTGCCCACCGTCGCCTTCGCCAGCGATGTCACCCGCTTCGCGTGCAGGTCCGCGCCAAAAAGTTCGTCGACAAAGGAATGCACCGCCTCAGAAGAAAACTTCGCCTTGCCGCTCATCTCAATCTGATCCCCCTTCGACACGGAGATGCTGAATCATCTTTCCTGCCCTACGTCATCTCAAAAATGAGGGGATGCCTGAGGTGGCAAACACCACGCAATCGACATCATAATGATCGCCGTTCACCTGGACGCCATCCTTGGTGAAACCTTCGATTCCCTGGCCGTTGGTGTCGACCAGATGCACATTGGGCCGATTGAAGCTTTGCAGATATTCGTCATGGAAACCCGGCCGCTTACAGAACCAGCGGTAATAGGGCTTCAGCTTCTCGGCGACCGCGCTATCGCCGACCTCGTTCTCCACGCGCTCACGCAGTTCCTTCATGAGGCGAAGGTCCGCAACCTCTGCCAGAATGCCCTTTTCTTCCTTGGTGAGCGCGCGGCCGAGCGCGGCGCTTACTTCCACGTCGCCAATATCCCCCAGACCGTGGAAAGCCGCCGTCCAACCATCGCGGATCTCGTCCTGGTCCTTCGGAATCATGCCGACCGACCGTTTCTGGAAATTCTCGCGACGCGCCTTCTGCCAGCCAACCTTGTTCATGTCGATCCAGTCGGGCGCGGTTTCCTGTTGGGCGCGCACTCCGACGGTGGACGGCGTGCGCTGGAACACGAACAGTTCCTTCGCCCATTTCGCCACTTCCGGCACCACCTGAAGCGCGGTCGCGCCGGTTCCGACCACGGCAACACGCTTATCGCCCAGCCCAACCAGCCCACCATCGGAGTCACCGCCGGTATAGCCATAGTCCCATCGGCTGGAGTGGAAGGTATGCCCTTCGAACGTGTCGATGCCGGGAATATTCGGCAGCTTGGGCAAGCTCTGCCGCCCACATGCCAGAACGACGAAGTCCGCCGTCATGCGATCGCCACGGTTGGTTTCAACCAACCAGCGCTTTTCCTTTTCCTGCCAGCGCATGGCCGTGATCGCCGTCTGGAAACAGGCCTTTTCGTACAACCCATAATGCCGTCCGATACGCTGGCTATGTTCCAGCATCTCCGGCGCGTAGGCGTATCGATGCTTTGGCGCATAGTGCAGTTCCTCCAGCAGGGGGAGATAGATATGCGCTTCAATATCGCACATCGCGCCGGGATAACGGTTCCAGTACCAGGTGCCGCCGAAATCCCCGCCCTCTTCGATGATCCTGATGGTCTCGCATCCGGCCTCACGGAGTCGAGCGCCGGCCGACAGACCCCCAAAGCCACCACCGGCGATGATAACATCGCAATGGTCATTCAACGGGGGACGGGAAAATTCGGGATCGGACCAGGGGTCCTTGCCGAAGTTGGCGAATTTGCCATCTATCGTGGGAACATATTGCGCGCCGGCATCAGTGCGGACGCGCTTGTCCCTCTCCAACGCATATTTGCTCTTTGCCTCGTTCAGCTCGGCCCGCGTTATCTCGCAACCGAGCTCATGCAGAACATCCCAGATATCATTTGCAACGACTTGATCCACAGCGACTTACTCCTTGCACTGCCGTCCCGAGTTTCGAGAGACCACGTCAGATCGGAACCCCATCTGTCCGCGAGCCATTTCAGCCGACCGTCGCACAAGCCCCTGTCGCACATAGGCGATCGAGGACGTTCATCAGGCGCTCTCTCCATTCTTGAGGATAATTTTTGCGAATCTTGTCGATTCTGTCAACAAGAATGAATTTGAATTTTCATATTATGAATATCAATCGTCTTATTGCGCATTTCCATCGCCACATAATCGCAGCCGCCGCAGACCCTCCGTGACACCGATGAGCGGCCGCACGATCCCCGCCCACTTCCCGACAAGCATCATCGGGAAAGCATGAGAAGACACTTCACTTGCAGGCCATAACACCGGAAAATTCTCCCTCGATCTGGGTTCGCCAGATTTATAATTGATTTGAGCGACCAACTAAATTATAAAATGCGTGTCGCCGTTGAGAAGGCAGGCAATAGCGCCGCTCACAAAGGCAGCACGACAATGATGCACATTGTCCGGCTGACGCTGGACAATGCGAAGCGGATTGGCCCCGTGATTTTGCAGCGGCACCCCCTGGAAGAGGATCATATATGACGGACGCGGGTATGGTTTCATTGCGTAATCCGGCAATGAACGAGGTCGGGTTGGCCTACAACCGCCCTTTGGATGGACGCAGCGCGCAGGTGCCGCAAGGCACCATCGTGGTTTCGGCGGACAATCACTGGTCGATCGCGGAAGATTTGTGGGAGGGTCGTGTTCCGGCCGCGATGCGCGATCGCGTTCCCAGCGTCTGGTGGGATGAAGAGCGCGGCATCCACAATATGGGCATAAGCGGCAAGCCATCCTTTGTCGGCCCCGCGATCGTTTCCGCCATCAAGAGTATCGAGGATCGTCCCGGCATCTATTCCATGCCCGAACGGCTGGCCGATCTGGATGCCGACGGCATCGCGATGGAGGTGGTGTTTCCGCAGTCACTGTTGATGTATTTCCAGCACCCTGACCTGGAAGCACGCGGATGGATATTCCGCGCCTATAATGAATATATGGCCGAAGTCGGCACCCGCGCGCCGGGCCGCTTCTTCGGCGTCGGCTACCCCAATTTCTGGGACATCTCCAAGGCTGAGGAATCGATCCGGCATATCAAGGATCTGGGCCTCAAGACTTTCCAGATCCCGATCACACCCGGTCTGGACGTAAATGGCAAGACGATCTTCTATGCCAGTGAGGAGATGGACCGCTTCTGGTCGGCTGCGGAAGAGGCTGAACTGCCCGTCTGCTTCCACATCGGCGAAACGCTCAACTTCGAAATTCCCGGCGGCGCACCCTGCGCGACATTCACCAACCTGGCGCCGTTCCGCAAGAATTTCGGTGAGCTGGTGTTCGGCGGCATTCTGGATCGGCACCCCAGGCTCCAGATCGTGTTCGCCGAGGCGGGCGCCGGAATCAACTGGGTTCCGGGCATCCTCCAAGACGCCGAGATGGTCTTCGATTCGTTCGGGCCGATGATGAACCCCAAGCTCAAGCAGCGGCCGACCGACTATTGGGCACAAAATTGCTATGCCACCTTCATGGCAGACAGCCTTGGCCTCAAGCTGGTCGACTATGTCGGAACGGACAAGCTGCTCTGGTCGGCCGACTATCCCCATAATGAAGGCACACTGGGCTATACCGGCGCAGTCATCAGCGAGATTGTCGATAGCGTGTCGGAAGGCGATGCGAAGAAAATGCTGGGCGGCAACGCGATCCGCCTCTTCGATCTCGCTTAACCGCCACGTTTCAGACGGACATACCAGAGTCGGTTCAGTCCTGCAGGGAGGAAGGCTCCGGCGCCTTGCGTACCCATCCCGTTTTGCGGGCACAATCGGGCAAGTTCTGGACAAGGAATAGGAAGACATTGTGACAACGGATTATCCTTTCAAAGTCCATGCGGACGAATTCAGTGGCAAGCGCGTTCTGATCACGGGCGGAACCAAGGGTATGGGCGCGGCCACCGTGCGTCGCTTCGGCCTGTCGGGCGCCAAAGTAGCGACAACCGGGCGGTCAGTCATGCCCAAAGACCTGTCGGCGGACCTGTTCATACAGGCTGACATCGCGACCACCGCCGGCGTAGAGGCCGTTGTCGACCGCATTCTCAGCGAATGGGGCGGGATCGACATATTGGTCAACAATGCCGGCGGAACCAAAACAGAGGCGGTCGGCTTTCAGGGCATAGCCGACGAGGAATGGCACGACATGCTGGACCTCAACCTCATGGCGGCGGTCCGGTTCGACCGCGCGCTGATACCCGGCATGATCGAGCGAGGCTCTGGCGCGGTCATCCATATATCGTCGATCGCACGCCAGATGCCCTTCCCCAAGGCAGAGGTCCCCTATGCCGCCGCGAAGGCCGCGTTGACGACCTACAGCAAGGCGCTCGCCAAGGAAGTCGGACCGCACGGAATCCGCGTCAACGCGCTCTCCCCCGGCTTTATCGAGACGTCCGGTTCAGCGGGCGTGATTGAGGAGATCATGGCACAGACCGGCATGTCCGCCGTCGAGGCGAAGCAGGAAATCATCAACATGCTCGGTAGCCTGCCCCTCGGTCGTCCCGGACGGCCTGAAGAAATTGCGGAGACCATCTGCTTTCTGGCATCCGATCGCGCCGGCTTCATCAGCGGTATTGATTGCCCGGTCGACGGCGGCACGGTGCCCACGATCTGAGGGAAAGAGCGGCAAAGAAAAAGGGCGGCGCACCACATAGCCGCCGCCCTGAAACATCGCGTGAAGGTCAAGCCGATGGCAAAGCCCTCTACGCCCCGCCGGGCAGGAAGCGCCCGCAGTTGATGGCAGCGATGGCACCGCCGTCTGCGAGGATGTCAGCGCCCGTTACAAAGCTCGCCGCGGGACTGAGGAGAAAGTCGACAACATTCGCGATTTCGTCGGCCGTCCCCGATCGGCCAGTTGGGCTGGTCTCGATCAGTCCCTGCACCAATAGCTTGTTTTCGCCGACAAGTTCAGCCCGGCCCATAGGGGTTGCGATACAGCCAGGGCTAATCGAGTTGAGGCGTGCGCCCCGTGCCCCCCATTGCCCGGAAGCGCCGGCCTGCGCCCGTCGCTGGCAAATATGCTTGGCAAAACCATAAGCCGAAGGGCGATCGGAGAAGCGGCTTGCCTGGACAGCTGGCAGATCCCCTAGGGCCGCCGCGGGCGTAGTGGCCAAAGCCAGCATCTCTTCCGCATTCAGGTTGCCGGGAAGGAAATAGCCCGCATTGCTGGAGATAATCACGCCAGCGCCACGTAGCGCGATGATCTCTCCAAAAGCCTCGATCACATGGGCTGCTCCAAGCAGGTTGACCGACAATATGTCTTCGATCGAGGCGTGCACCGGGGCCACACCTGCGGTGCAGACCAATCGCGTCAGCTTGCCCAAGGCGCTTGCTGTGGCCGCAACGGCCGCGACCGATGCTGCGGAGCGGACATCGACCTCAACAGCATGAACTGAATAGCCATCCGCGCGCATCTGCTCGGCCATGTCTTCGAGCGCGGTTTTCTGATAATCGGCAATGACAAGCTCGCCACCGGAGCCCACACGCCGGGCTATCGCCCGGCCCATACCGCCCATGCCAATGACAACGCTTACGTCCTTTTGCATAGTGATTTCCTCTCTTCTGATAGTGAGGCCGTCGCTCAAAGCCCGGCCGAGCAAGCATTACTGAAATACCTGGCGATTTTCGGGAGGCTGGTACTAGAGCGGTTTGCGATTTGATCGAAACAGATCGACCGCTCTATTGCTTTGTTTTGCCGCGATTTCTTAACCGTCAGATGATGCCATCTGACTGGAAATCGCTCTAGCGGAGGAAAGAGCGCCCGCAGTTGATCGCCGCGATGGCACCCCCGTCCGCGAGAATGTCAGCACCCGTTACAAAGCTCGCCGCAGGACTGAGGAGAAAGTCGACCACATTTGCGATTTCGTCGGCCGTCCCAGTCCTCCCCGCGGGGCTGGTGTCAATCAATCCCTGCACCAGCGCCCGATTTTCCCCAATGAGTTCGGCCCGGCCCATCGGAGTTGCGATGGTTCCAGGGCTAATCGAGTTGAGGCGTGCGCCCCGTGCCCCCCATTGCCCGGAAGCGCCGGCCTGCGCCCGTCGCTGGCAAATATGCTTGGCAAAACCATAAGCCGAAGGGCGATCGGAGAAGCGGCTTGCCTGGACAGCTGGCAGATTCCCCAGGGCCGCCGCGGGCGTAGTGGCCAAAGCCAACATCTCCTCTGCATTCAGGTTGCCGGGAAGGAAATAGGCAGCTTTGCTCGAGAAAAGGACACCAGCGCCATGTGGCGCGATGATCTCCCCAAATGCTTCGATCACATGGGCCGCTCCAAGCAGGTTGACCGACAATATGTCTTGGATCGAGGCATGCACCGGAGCCACGCCTGCGGTGCAGACCAATCGCGTCAGCTTGCCCAAGGCGCTTGCTGTGGCCGCAACGGCCGCGACCGATGTTGCGGAGCGGACATCGACCTCAACGGCACGGACCGAATAGCCATCCGCGCGCATCTCCTCCGTCACGCCTTCAAGGGCGGCTTTCTGATAATCGGCAATGACAAGCTCGGTGCCGGAGCCCACGCGCCGGGCTATCGCCCTGCCTATACCGCCCATGCCGATGACAACGCTTACTTCCCTTTGCATAGTGATTTCGCGCTTTTCAGGAGTCATATTCGGCACATCCCTTCCATTATACGAGAGCCGATGATCGGGCTGGTTCTCATGCGCGCAGGCTAAGCCAATCATGCTCCAGCAAGTGGGCACTGCTCAGAGCCTGTTTGCAAATCCGGCTGCAGCCGGATTTGCGGCGCCGAAAATGCGCTTCTGCGCATTTTCCAAACAGCCTCTCACCTCACGGACGGCCGCACCGTCGACCACCTATGCGTAGTCGAAGCCTTTTCAGCATTTGCCGACGCATGACAAAGGATTGAAGTTCCGATTGCCCCGCCCCCGGGCACCTCCCCACTTATCCGGCCATAATGCTGCAATCTGGTAAATCCATGCTTGCGGCCGGGGCCTTGCCAAGGATCATGTCAGCCGCCTTCTCGGCTATCATAATGGTTGGGGCGTTGGTGTTGCCCCCGATGATCTTCGGCATGATGGAAGCATCCACCACGCGAAGCTTCTGAACGCCATGAACGGCAAGTTCAGTATCGACAACAGCGTCTGGCCCCGACCCCATGGCGCAGGTGCCAACCGGATGAAATGCCGTGCCGCTCCTTGAACGGATATAATCTCGAATCTCATCCTCCGTAGCCACCGCTTCACCGGGCAGGATTTCCTCGCCCCGGTACACTTTGAACGGTTCGGAATTGAGCAGCCGACGCGAAAGCTGCACGCCTCTCACCAGCAGGTCCAGATCGCGTTCGTCGGTAAAGAAGCGCGGATCGATGGCAGGGGCGCTCCGGGGTGATCGATCGGTCAGGCGCACTTCGCCCCGCGACCATGGCCGGAGCAGAATCGCCGTCACGGAATAGCCATGCCCATAACCGAACGAGGAACCGGTCCGGGGATTGCCGTGCTTCCCTGGCGCAAAACCCAATTGCAGATCGGTGCGCGCCAATTCTGGCGACGATCGCACGAACGCCGCAGCCTCGACTCCACTGCTGGCGAGCAACCCTCGCCGATGCAGGACATAGCTGGCAAACTCCCAAGCCAGACGCGGTAGCCCCGGCACGGAAATGCCGTAGGGAATCGTGCTTTTCGTTTCGACGTGAAGGGCGACTGCGCAATGATCGTGCAAATTCCTACCCACTCCGGGCAGGGAGTGGACAACATCAATACCAAGACCCTGAAGGTGCGCAGCCTCTCCGATGCCAGAGCGCAACAGGATCTCAGGCGAGCCGATGGCTCCCCCGGCGAGTATCACTTCCCGCTTCGCCGACAGATCCACGCTAGTGCCATCGCGCAGCACGCGCACGCCAGTGGCGATCTTTCCATCAAACACTATCTTGTCGGCCAGGCAATCGGTCAGGACCGTAAGATTGGGACGGTTCAAGGCAGGCTTCAGGAATGCCGTCGCCGTCGACATGCGCTTCCCATTGCGCTGGGTAAACTGCCGCAGGCCAACGCCATCGGGGAGGGGCGCGTTGAAGTCCGGGCAAAGGGGGATCTGATGCTGGCGAGCCGCCTCGATGAAACTGGCCGAGGCGGGGTTATGGCTTCGCAGATCGCTGACAGGGAGAAGTCCGCCTGTTCCGTGAAAAGGCGAGTCGGTCCACACCTCGTTATTCTCTGACCGCAGGAAATATGGCAGGACATCTCGGAAGGCCCAGCCGGCGTTTCCGGCGTCCGCCCAGTCATCATAGTCTCGCGGGTCGCCCCGAAGGTAGACCATGCCGTTGATGGCGCTGGTACCGCCCAATACCTTGCCGCGTGGCACGTAAACACGCCGCCCCCCGGCAAGCGGCTGCGGTAGCGTTGAAAACCGCCAATTAAGGCGCTTGTGGCGCAAAAGCGCCACGATGCCGATTGGTACGTGGATCAACGGGCTGCTATCGCGTGGCCCGGCTTCAATCAAGCACACTCGATTGGCACGATCAGCCGACAGGCGATTGGCCAGGACACATCCCGCGGACCCGGCGCCCACGACGATATAATCGAACTCCACACCATGCTCCAGATCGGCGCGGGCAGGTCCATTCCTGCCATGGGGTACAGACGACATATCGTGTCTCTCTCAATCTTCGCCACTTTCGCCCGAAGTAATCCGTCTGGCCTGTGCCGCGCCCGTTTCGCGGTTGCGTTTCAAGGCTCTGGCAGTCGCAGCGCGCGTGGTCTCAATAGGGGTTCTCGCATGCACCCTAAGCCGCGCCGCGACGCAAGGGGGCTCGCGATAATGACAGGGCACTTATTTGAAATGATCATCTGGAGGCGTGCCCCACCATTGCTGAAGAAGGGAGCTGTCATGGAACCGTTCAATCAGCGGGCTGCACCTTAATCGAGGTACACGGACGTCACCTTGATCTGCGTGTAGCTCAGCAGTTCATCAAGGCTTTGTTCACGGCCCAGGCCCGAAGCCTTGAACCCGCCAGCGGGAATACCAAGGAAGGCGGCGCCAGAACCGTTGATGCCGATCATGCCTGCATCGATCTTGCGCGCCACGCGATGCGCGCGCTTGATGTCGTTCGTGTAGATGATGCCGGTCAGGCCGTAACGGACGCTGTTGGCGATCCGGATGGCTTCCTCTTCATCTCGCCAGCGAATGACCGAGAGTACCGGACCGAATATCTCCTCCTGGGCAACCTCGGAATCCGGTGCAACGTCAACCAGCACCGTAGGTTCGATGAAGAGGCCCGTATCGACCCCTTTGGGTCGCCCTCCGCCGCTGGCGACGCGCGCGCCCGCCTGCTGGGCCCGCTCGATGAAACCAAGGATGCTGTGATACTGACGTTCACTGACGATTGTGCCCTGTCGCGAATGCGGGTCAAGCGGGTTGCCGATGACATGGGTCGACAGACGCTCGGTGATCGTCGCCACCACGATGTCCGCAATGTCCTCATGCACGAGCAACCGGGTTGTAGAACTGCACGACTGGCCAGACCAGGTGACATTCATGTTCCGGATCGCCGCTTCGGCCACCGTTACCGGGTCGGCATCGGGGAAGGCGATGAAGGCGTTCTTTCCACCCAGTTCGAGGCTGATATCCTTGACCCCGCAATCCGCGCCGGCGCGCACGATCTTTCGTCCGATTTCTTCGCTTCCGGTAAAACCAATGCGGTGGACAAGGGGATGGCTGACCAGCGCCTGGGGCACTTCCGGACCATTACCGACCACCACATTCACCACGCCGGACGGAAGGATCTCGTTGACAAGCTCGCCAAGCAGCAGTGCGGACAACGGCGTCAGTTCGGACGGTTTTACAATGACGGTGTTGCCCGCAATCAGCGGCGCGGCAATGTTCTTGGCGGCGAACATGAACGGGTGATTGAACGGCACGATGCGCGCCACGACGCCAAATGGCTGGCGTTCCGTGAAATGCAGATTGTTACTCGCCGGTATCGTCTCACCCTTGGTTTCGAGCGCCAGACCGGCGAAATAGCGCATAAACGCCGCCACCGTCCTGAGTTCGTCAGCCATGTAGACGATCGGAATACCGGCATCGACACTGTCGAGAATGGCGAAGTCGCGAGCGTATGCGACGATTGCCCTCGCCAGTTCTTCCAGCAGCTGAGCACGCGCCATGGGCGGGGTTGCCCGCCAGCCTTCGAAGGCGGCATGGGCGGCGGTTACCGCTGCGGCGACATCCTCCGCGCCGCCATCAGGAACGACCGCGATCTGTTCGCCAGTATAGGGCGATGTCACCGCATAGGTGCGGCCGGACAGCGCCGGCCGGCACTCACCTGCGATGGAAAGCTTCCAGGAACGTTGCAGAAGCTGCCGAGCGCGCTCTTCATTTTCCACCAGTGTCGCATCGTTGATATTCATCTTCTTTCCCTTGTGCAGATGCCGTCCTACAGTGCGCCTCAGCCGAACAGATCGCCGATCCAGTTCCGGAAATCCGACATCTATGGGCCACCTTTGGTATATAGAGCTATCATAACTGAGAGCTAGGCGCTCATCTGAGGCCCGTGGGAACCCAGGATTGAACCAACTCGCGGACACCCGATTGGCGCCACCTGTGTCGCGCGATCGCGCGCTTCCTCCCTAATGAGAGCGAGGCGGACTTGGCAGTCGGGCTTTACCTCCTTCAACTGCGGAAAGCGACATAAGACAGACCAGCTTCACGTCCGGCCGCTCGGCAACGAGCAATGTGACCTGGCGATATTGTATCGGGCCTTCGACAGGATGGTGGTAAAGCCGCGTCGCGGCCTCGCGTCCCCGAACATCCTGCGAGTTCCAGAGCCGTGCAAAAAGCGGACTTTGCTCCATGAGCCGGTCGACCAAAGCGCCTAGCGCCGGATCGCCCGGGCGGCGGTTGAAATCGGCGCGGAACTCCGCCACCAGCCGTGAGGCACGATCCTCCCAATCGCCGCTTACCCTCCGGGCGGTTGGCGAGAGCAGGGTCCAGGAAACAAGATTATGGTCTTTGGAGTTCGCAAGACTGCCTGCGAAAAGTTCTTCGGCCGGCTTATTCCACGCCCGTAAATTCCAGGCGGAATCGAGCAGGTAGGCGGGTTCGCCAAAATTCGAGGGAAGGTCGAGAAGCTCACATGGCAACTCGCCGGCCGCGCGATCAGGGGAATTGGGGTCGCGCCTTTCGGCAAGATCGAACAGCGAGGCTCGCTCTGCGGGTTTCAGCTTCAACGCCTCGGCCAGTCGGGCAAGCGCCAGAGCAGAAGCGTTCACCTCTCGTCCCTGCTCAAGCCAAGTGAGCCAGGTTGTGCTCAGTCCTGCCGCTTCTGCAAGTTCTTCGCGTCTCATACCGGGCGTGCGGCGACGCGCCCCTGCGTCGGCAGGCCGGGGCAGGCGTTCCCGATGGGACCGCAGGAACATGCCCAACATCTGCCGCTGTTGCTGACGATTCTCGGCCATGTCTTTTCATACCAAAATAGCGGCGCCCGCTTACGCAACCGACAAAACAGCGGAATCCGGGGTACAATTCTTCGTGATCCGAAGAGCCCTCTTCCCGAATTGACGCGACGGCACGCCTATTCATTGGCTCCGGCGAGGATCGGAGCAATGGCGATGATGTTCAGCCATCTCCGATCCTGCCGGTAAATTGATTCAATCAGTACTTGTAGGCAAGTGTTATACCATAGGAAACGGGCCTCCCGGTGAAGCGCTGTTCTCCATCTGAATATTTGTTTATATTTATCAGATAGAACTCATTGGTGATATTCTTGCCCCAGACCATGACGCGGATCTTTCCATCATTCAAATCCACACCCGCTTGAGCATCAATGAGAGTGTACGAAGGCATGAAGAAGTCAGGCTCGTCCCCAATAGACGAGGTGCTACGAGACCGATAAGTCAGCTGGCCTCCCAAAAATCCTGCCGTCGACGAACCCAGCTTAAATGTATAGTTGAAATTGCCGCTGACATTCCATTTCGACGTGTAAGGAAGCGGATTTCCGTTCCAATTGCCCGGGAAACCGAGCTGACTGATGATTCCATTGGCATCATCAAGCTTCGTGTCGAGATATGTAACCGCCGCACCCAGAGAAAGTCCTCTCAGCGGACGCGCGTTAATCTCCAGCTCGGCACCTCTAATCGATGATTTAGGAATATTGACAAGGGCGTTGAGCGCTCCAAACAGCGGGTCGTTTAATTTAGATTTTATCTGCTTGTTCCGATAGTCGCTGTAAAATCCCGCCAGATTTATGGATAGCTTATGGTTTAACAGCTGGGCCTTCACGCCACCTTCAATGTTAAGGACCGATTCCTGTGTAACCGGCGTGAATGCGGGAGCAGCCGATCCCGAAAGCGATGGGAAGCTGCCAGCCTTGAAACCCTTGGCCACATTGACATAGGCTAGTGCCTGCCCATAAACGCTAAGATATTGAAATATTGCGTTTAATCCAGGAATTCGGGCTTTGAAGGCCCGACGGTGTCGGTTATGCTTTGGGCTCAAACCACTGAGATCATGGCATAATCAACACACGCCGGAGCCGACAATGCGCCAGAAACGCATCATCCAGAGCAGCCTATTCGATCTGTTTGCCGATCACCAGATCGGACGTGAGCTCAAGGCTATTTCCGGGTGGCTCGAGGCACACAGTGAGCTGCTGACACTGGTGGCGGCTGATCTTGGCGAGGCTGGCATCAAGGACACGGGGCGCCAGGGTTTGCCGGTGGAATCGGTTCTGCGATGCGCCGTGCTCAAGCAGTATCGCCAGCTGAGTTACGAGGAACTGGCCTTTCACCTTGAGGATTCCTCTTCGTTTCGCGCCTTCGCCCGGCTGCCCCTGGCATTGTGCCCGAAGAAGTCGGTGCTGCAAAAGACGATTAGTCGGATCAGGGCGGAGTCCTGGGAACAAATCAATCGGGCGTTGCTGAGCGATGCCAGGCAGGAAAAGATCGAGCGCGGGATGGCCGTGCGGATCGACAGCACCGTGTGCGAGGCGCTGATGCACGCCCCCAGCGACAGTTCGTTGCTGTTCGACAGCGTGCGGGTCATGACACGCTTGCTCAAGCAGGCCGCCAGCCTTCCGGGCGGCACCGCCGTCGCCTGGCGCAATCGCCAGCGGCTCGCCAAGAAAAGGGCGCTGGCGATCCGATACAGTCGGGGCAAGGACAGGAAAGCCCGGCTGTACCGGGACTTGATCGATGCCACCCAGGCCACGATGGCATCGCTCCGGAGCCTTGCGTTGCACCTTGCCTCGAGCATCGAAAGCGCAGCCTGGCGTCTTGAGGTCGAACACTATCTGCCCCTGATCGAACGGGTCATCGACCAGACCCGGCGACGGGTCTTCACCGGCGAGCGCGTACCGGCGGCCGACAAGTTGGTCAGCCTGTTTGAACCGCATGCCGAAATCATCGTCAAAGGCGGCCGTGATGTCCAATACGGCCACAAGCTCAACTTCTCCACCGGCAAGAGCGGCATGATCCTCGACGCCGTCATAGAGGATGGCAATCCGGCGGATGCGGCACGCTTTCTGCCCATGCTCGAACGGCATGTAACCTTGTATGGCCAACCACCGCGCCAGTCAGCTGCCGACGGTGGCTTTGCCAGTCGTGACAATCTCAAACAGGCCAAGGCAATCGGAGTGCGCGACGTCGCATTCCACAAAAAGTGCGGTCTAAAAATCGAGGACATGACCAAGAGCAAATGGATCTATCGCCAGCTGCGTAACTTCCGAGCTGGGATCGAGGCTGGCATCTCGTGCCTCAAGCGAGCCTACGGCCTGACGCGATGCACATGGCGTGGGATCGACCACTTCAAATCCTATGTCTGGTCGTCGGTCGTCGCCAACAATCTCGCAATCTTCGCCCGCCTCAAGCCAACATAGTCAGATCCGCACCCCCAGAACACTTCACCGGACGCCACCGGGCGATCCCTCTTGTCTACTGCCCGGGCAGAAGTGCCAGTCTCCCCTTAATCCTGCCCTCGGGCGTCAAAACAGCGACCCGTCCAACTCATAATGCGCTGTCGATGCTGATCCAGCCCGAGCCCAAAGCCCAACCAGATCGCAAAAACACCCCGTTTATGGGCGGGCACTAGGCTAAGAGATTGTCATTCGGCTTCCAGTCGACACCCGCCCGCCATGAGACATTGTTCTGGTTAAGTGTGCCGTGAAAAGGAGCGAGTATGAGACCTGTAGAGCTGACTGTAAAAATACTGCATGTCCTCATGAATCCCCTCATTCAAATGATTCCGAAAGTCCGTTTGAGGAGCTGATGGTGGCGGATAAGGTTCTCGAACTGTAGGATGAGAGGGCGTAGTCTTTCCTCGGGCATGTTGGGGATGAGTTGATAGTACATCACGCCCTGCCGGAAGAGTGAATGCACGCGTCGCGATGTCGTGCTGGTGCGCAGATGGCGGTCGTAGCCGATGGCCTCGCCGGCGGCGCCGAGCACGGTCAGGAGGACAATGGCGAGAGCGGCGATCAGCCACAGCCTGTCGCGCCGGGCGGGCGTGGAGACGCGGGTTGCCGACATGCCCATCCCGAACCGCCAGTCCTTGGCATCGCGAAACGAGCATTCGATGCCCCAGCGCCGCGAGTAAAGATCAATGAGGGTCTTGGCCGTCACCGTGGTCAAGCTGGTCGCGAGGCACCACGGCTCTTTCATATCCTTGGCCTGGACGCACACGACCGCCCCGACGGGGCAACCCTGCGCCGTGACCGTGGCCTCGCGCAACAGCCTGGCACGTCCCGATGGGCCGAGCCACTCCTTTGCCGGACGGCACTCACCGGCGGCCGTCACCTTGATGTTGCCACGAAAGCGGATGACATAGTCGAAGTGCAACTCGTCCTTGAGGACGCCGTAGAGCTTGGTGTCGCCAAAGCCGCGATCGGCGACGAGCAGCACCTTCACTTCTGTCGGCAAGAGCTCGGCAAGCCGGGTGACGATCCAATATTCATAGTGATTGCGCCGCTCTTTCAGCTCCGCCTTGCGTACCGTCAACCACAGTAGCGGCGTTGCCCGGCCATGCTCGGTAAGCAGCGACAGCATCAGGGTCGAGTGCCCGTCGGCATCGAAGTCGGTCCAGTCCATGGCGACGGCGATCTCGGTGCGGCTACCCAGGCAATAGCCGGCCCAGTCGGCCATCAGCGCGTCGACATCGATCCCGTCATTCGACAGCATCCGGTCGACCTGCTTGATCGCGTGACGCGACAGCCCTCCCTGGGCCAGTGCGAGACCGTGGCCAATCGCGCTCACCGCCAGCGACGACGCCTGCAACGTGCCCACCGTCGCCTTCGCCAGCGATGTCACCCGCTTCGCGTGCAGGTCCGCGCCAAAAAGTTCGTCGACAAAGGAATGCACCGCCTCAGAAGAAAACTTCGCCTTGCCGCTCATCTCAATCTGATCCCCCTTCGACACGGAGATGCTGAATCATCTTTCCTGCCCTACGTCATCTCAAAAATGAGGGGATGCCTGAGCTGCATGTCCCGTTCGGATAATTTGCATTCAAACGGAAATTAAAAAACTGCAGAATGTAGTTCGGTTGACCCGGCAATATAGATCCCAGATTGCAATTTTCTGACTGACGGTCAGCTTGCGTATATCGCGCGCCACCCTTCAGTGTGATCTGGCCGATCGTGTACTCTGCCGATGCGAAAGCAGAGTAGTTGCTCATAACCTGATGATTGGAAAAGGCATTTGATACGAACGGAAGACCGGCAAAAACAGTAGTATAGGCAGATGTGGCGTCATGAAATAGCGTATCGTCGTACTCATCCACGACATCATGGCTATAATTGGCCCCGAGCGTCCAACGAAATACCGGATCACTGTTGTTCGCGAGACGCAGCTCCGTCGAGAAGCTATGAATATAGCCATCGTTTCTGGTGATATCAGCGCGCTCTTGCGCAAGCCCGTCTGCTTCTGGCCGCTGGCGTTGCTTGTAATCGATGTAGGATGTCAGCGACGTCAGCACGATGGACCCGCTCAAATCATAATCTGCGCGCACTGTTCCCTGGAGCAAACGGTTATCAGCAAAGGGCTTGTCCGTGGGCGTCCAATCAGCCAGCCGTGAATTATCGACGATGTTCGGCACAAAGGGCACAAAGCCGCTGTTCGGCAGAGTTGGCCAGTTTGGAATAAATTTCTGGAACTGGGCCTGGGTCGGCTCCGTCCGGTCACGCCAACCATTCAGGTTGGTCTGAATGCGAAGGCGCTCAGTGGGGTGCCAGTCGAGCTGGAAACGAGCAGCGAAAGTCTCGGGAGCGCCGTTGGTATCACTCGGCCGGGAAATGCTTCTCTGCCAGCCATCGCCGCTTACCGCCTTGACCGCAATTCGGGTCAATAGATTGTCACTGATTGGGCCGCTTACGAAACCATCAGCTGTGAAGGTATTAAAGCGCGCATAATCCAGGCTAATACCGGCCTGGAAGTCTTCGGTAGGCTTGGCGGCGATGTAATTGATCGCGCCGCCGGTGGCATTATTGCCAAACAGCGTACCCTGCGGCCCCTTGAGAACCTCGATCCGCTGAATATCGAACAAGGTCTGATTCGTCAGCATTGGAAACGACAGCGGCGCTTCGTCCAGATAAACACTGACGCTGGGATAGGCAGCTAAGGTCGAGTCAAAAAAGCCGATGCCACGCAGCGTATAAACAGGCGTAGAACTGTCCGTCTGACTATAGCTCAGACCCGGAACTGCCGTCGCCAGATCCTGCAGCGTTGTAACCTTCTGTTGTTCGAGTTGCTCGCCACCAAGAGCCTTGATCGTTAAGCCGACTTTGCTCAGACTCTCCTCACGCTTGTTCGCCGTAACCACAATTTCGGCGATATCCTGAGGGATTGGTCCCGCCGCCTCGCCTGCTGCATAAGCCCGCGTACCAGAAGAGACCGCCATCACCAAAGCAATTGCCGTGAGCGATACCAGCTTATTTCTCTTTTCTAAATAACGCATAAACCTCCTCCCCAATTTATAATTTCAATAACAGAAATGGTTATATCGCATAAATCTATCTACACTTATGAAAACGATCTTCCATGTCAGCATAGTCTTTTTTAAGGCCAAGCTTATTCATCTTCCCGTTACCCAATCTCGGCAGCGGCTTATCAAATGGGACGATGTAACTCGGCACCTTGAAATCAGCGAGATGCTGCTTGCAATGTGCAAACAGCAACTGTGGATCGAGCAGCGGATCAGCGTAAACGCAAGCCGCCGTCGCTTCGCCAAATTTCCTGTCCGGCACTGAAAAGACGGCGCACTCCACCACCCCTTCGAATGCTCCTATAATTCCTTCGACTTCGCTGGGGGAAACGTTGAGTCCACCAGTTTTGATCATGTCGTTGACCCGATCAATGAACCGGAAGTCGCCATCTTCGTCCAGCAATCCCAGATCGCCAGTCCGAATCCAGCCGTTCACTATGGTTTGAGCGGTGGCGGTTGGGTTGCGCCAGTAGCCTTCCATCATACCCGGGCCGCGAACCCAGACCTCCCCCGGTTCATCGGGCTCACAGTCCGACCCGTCAGGACGCGCCACCCGCAACTCAGTGTGGACCATGCCTTGGCCGCAGGATGATTTACCCTGAAGAATCTCCCGATCGCTTGCAATGCAGGCGTAACCGCAAACCTCTGTTTGACCATACATTTGACGCAGACCAACGCCCCTTGCGCGCCATTTGGCAAGCAACTCATCGGGTATTCGGTTGCCGCCAGTATGCCCTGCACGCAGGGACGTCAGATCGGCCTCGTCAAAGCCCGGCAAACGTGAAAGCTCTTCAAACAGGAACGGATACCCCGGGATAAAGGTAATCCGCTGCTCCACCAAAAGGCGGAGTATCAAATCAGGATCGTGTTTCCGTATAAAGTGCAAGGTCCCCCCGGCGGTGAGTACTATGGGGCATGCAAGCATAGACCCGGCACCACTTTGCAGCGCAGGTGCCAGGAAATATTGTACATTTGAATCCAGTGCACGGTCTTTCAGGATTATTTCATAGATCTTGGAAACATGTCCGCCATGGGAGAACATCACCCCCTTGGGTTTACCCGTGCTTCCGCTCGTGAAAACGACCAAATCGATTGCATCGGATTCGATATGAGGGGGTGCCCAACCCGGTGCACCGTCGCGATAGATCCCGAGGTCTTCCATAGCCAATATCTGTGCTCTCGCGTTTGCGGCGCGCAAAATTCCGGTGCGAATGGAGTCTGCAATGATGACCGTGGGTTCAGTGGTCTCCAGGAGGTACGACATTTCGTCGCGAACGAACCGCTCGTTAAACGGGATAAGGGTTGCGCCGGCTTTCAACGCTCCAAACGCCGCCGCAACCCATTCCAGACAATTGGCACCCGTTACGGCCACCACCTGGCCTGGCATCACGCCCTTCGCCTGCAATTGCGCCGCTACGCCATCTGTCCACCGCCCAAGTTCGGCGTAAGTGACAGCCCTCTCCCCCTCTTCCACCAGTGCTATCTTATCTGGCGTCTCGTGACGCCAATGTTCCAGGCCATCAAAAATGAGCGCGTTTTTCACACAGAATTCCTCTTATTAATTCGATCGGCAAGGATCTTCTTCGAGCAGTTCCACGAGTCTCGGGTCGCAGCGCAGGTCATATATTTCCTGAATTGAAGACCTCTCGCTCAACGACCGGCGCGTTGGTCCAGTGTCCATTTGGCAGGGAATAAAAACCCGCCGCCGCACCTGAACCGCCGTCAACCAACATGGACGTGCCCGTAACCCAGGACGAAAGATCATCCACGGCAAAATAGACCGCCGCGCCGGCATGGTCAGCGGGTCTGCCATAGCGGCGTAGCGGTATGCAGCGTTCCGCAGCCTCTCGATACTCCGGAGCGATGAGGTCGTTCAGCGGCACCGACTCGGTGTCCGTCGTTTCCGGTGCGATGAGGTTCACGCGAATAGCGTCGCTCGACAAGTCTACGGCCAAACCCTTGGTAAGGCCGGTAACCGCGTGCTTGAAAGCCGAATAGACGACGTTGGAGGGATAGCCCCGGAAACCCTCGTTCGATGAAATGTTGATGATACTGCCACCCCGTCCGCCCTTGCGAATCAAGGGGATGGCCGCCTTCGTAACGACGAAAAGGTGACGGAGATTGTAATCATACAACGCATCCCACTCCGCCTCGTCCATCATATCGAGCGATTTAAAGCAACTAAGGTGATGGCCAACATTGTTCACCAGAATATCGAGCCGGCCGTACTTCCGGTCGATCTCGAAGATCATTTGCGCGACATCTTCGGTCTTGCGAGCGTCAGCCTGGATGACAAGTGAGTCAGCCCCAATTTTAGGATCACCGCGTAAGGCTTCGACCTTTTCTCCATCGATTTCAGCGATCGCTACCTTGGCTCCCAACTCGGCGAAGGCTTCGGCGATCGCGCGCCCGATGCCGGCGCCACCGCCAGTTACCAACGCAACCTTTCCGTCCAGACGAATATCCATCGTCGGCCTCTCCAACTGTGAGTTTATTATCGTTATGTGACCGTTGCAGCCGTAAATAACCGGCATGCTGATCGCGTACGTTAGCGTCGCCGATTTACTTGCCCCCTCTCGAAATTGATGGGCGCGACACAAATCAGTCACTGCAGAATAAGATAGGTAGATAGCCAGCCGCGGAACGCGCCCCGGCGCAACACAAAAATCGCTCGCGGCTATGGCGGAGCCTGTTCTTGCTACCAGGGACAGCATCGATTTGGTATCGCTAACCGAGAAAGAAAGTTATCAGAAGGGAGTTGGGATGATTCGATTGGCTGCAGTAGGTGATGTGGCAGCATTTCACCGCGAACCGGAATTGGCGTGGGCTCATGCTGGGCCGGTTCTCGAGCAATATGACGTTGTTTTCGCTCAGAATGAGCGCCTGTATAGTAACACAATCGCCCTACCCGACGTTGGCTTTACCGAATTGACCTGTCCCGAACATGCCGCGGCATTGCAGTTAGGACACCTTGACGTTGTGTCGTTTGCAAGCAACCACTGCTACGATCTTGGTCCCGACGTATTTCTGGAAACCGTCGAGGCGCTGCGGAGTCAGGGTTTCGCCGTCATCGGGGCCGGCAAGGACATCGAGGAGGCGCGCGCACCGGCGATCCTGGAGCGCGGTGGATTGCGCATAGGGTTCCTTGCCTATAGCTCCGTCTTGCGCAAGGGATACGAGGCTCGCCCCAACAAGCCGGGCGCGGCCCCGATGCGTGCGCACACGCTCTATGAGCAGGTCGATTACCAGCCCGGGACGGCGCCGCGGATCCGCACCTTTGCCGACCGCGATGACCTTACCGCGCTCTTGGTCGACATCGCTGCGGCAAGGAAACAGACTGACTTCCTCGCGGTTTCCCTGCATTGGGGCGTACACTTGGTAAAGGGTGTGATCGCCGACTATGAAAAAGAGGTTGCACGCGCGGTCATCGACGCGGGCGCGGACATGATCATCGGACATGGCCCACATCTTCTAAAAGCAGTCGAGGTCTACCGGGGGAAACCCATATTTTACAGTATTAGTGGCTTCTGCATCGACTCACCCCGCGAAATCATCGAGGCCGGGATGGCGCGCAATGCCGAATTCCGTGAACTCATCGAAGCTCATCAAGAGACTGTGGCGGCAACGGAATATGACGAATGGTTCATGGCCTATGCAATGAACCCCGAAATGGCTCTATCGGTCATCGCGTCAGTCGAATTGGCACCCGATGCAAGCATCCAACGCATTCTTTGCCGCCCGGTCGTCATCAACACTCGCGCTCAGCCCGTTCCGCAATCAGCTGGCGATCCGGGCTTCCAACGGGTGCTTGAATATCTTCGCGAGGTAACAGCGCATCAAAAAATATCCACGCAATACACAGTAGATGGTGATTATCTATCCATCCCCATATCATAATAGAATACAGATTTCGATTTTCCAGAATTTGATACTGGCATTTCGATCTCCCTTTTTTACCCAATATTTCGTTCATGATTCAATTCGTCGAAATATGGAGTGAATCTTGAGCACTGAATATCCTTTCCCGCTTGTCGACGACGAGTTCCTCGGCAAGCGGTGCTTGTGACCGGGGGCACCAACGGGATAGGGGCAGCAATCGCTCGCCGGTTCACGGCGGACATTTCGACTTCGACCGGCGATCAGAGAGTGATCAACCGGATCATGCCGGGATGGGGCCGGTTTCGCGACCACATTGCCGGGATGGGGCGTCATGCAGGGGGAGCGTAGCCCGATCGGCACGCGCCCCATCTATTGCCGATCATTCTTCGGCGATCACGCCATCAGCATAGCCAATCTCACCAAAGGCCATCATAGTACCTAGCATATCGACAACAGTCGCTTCCTTGAAGACTGGTAATTTGTGCTTCCAGGGTTCGTTCCCGCCAAAACCGATGACAGGCGACACTTGATAGCCCAACTGGGATGCATGTTCGCAGGCTTCCTCCATGTCGGGCACGCCAAACACCATAGACAGGACGCCTTCGCCCCGCTCCTCCAGCCGCTGGAGCCACATTTTGGCCATGTCTCCATCGCCATGCGGGGCGAAGATTTCCAGACCGGATTCCCAGCTCACCCAAAATTGCGCGCCAAATTCCTCGCGCAGAACCGGCCCCTCGAAAGTGACACGGAACAGCTTCGACAGCTTATCCACATAGAGTTGCTGGTTTTCGGGACGGACTATCCAGACAATATGGTCCACATGATTGATGAACTTTCTCACGACAAGCCCCTTATTCAAATGACGCAGACCATCCTTCCGGGAATTCCAGGCGAGTCCGGTTTGGATTATCTTCCGCTGAAATTTACGCGCATCTTTTATATGATGACTAGGCTGTAAATATTCGCTCGGCCTAACATTTTCTCCCAAATTCCAAACTGATTACCGAATACGTCAAGAATACCAGACTGGCGCCTTCTCGTAATTTTTATAGCTTTCGGAATCATGGGAGAAGAACAACTCGGCATCATATTTTTCGGCCAATTCCTTCAACCTTTCTAGCCCGTCGTATTCATGAGGCTGGACGTGAAGGGGTGGCGGGAGTGGCGTAAGACTTTGTCTTGTTGTAGGAAATTGGATGTCTAGACCAACCTGCAACGAGGCAAAAAATGCCACAGGCCACACCCGCCGGGGGCGACGATAGCGCGCCTCTGATTTCGTTTCCAGCGGTCGCGCGCAAGAAAGTCACGGCCGCCTTTGATGGTGGCCGGTTGACCTCGGACGGCGGGGTTTTGCTACTGGCGCAAGCCGAGCGCGAGATGGGTATCTGCCGGCAGCTCGCCACCTGCATTGCCGATCCGCGCGATCCTTCCCGTGTGACCCACAGGCTCGATGACATTCTGCGAGCGCGGGTTTTGGCTATTGCCTGCGGCTACGAGGATGCCGATGATCTCGACGCCCTGCGCGACGACCCAGGCTTTCGCCTGGCGCTGGGCAAACTGTTGGGTTCAGGCGCAGGCCTGGCGAGCCAGCCGACAATGAGCCGCTGGGAGAATGCGCCGACCACGCGCGAATTGGCGCGGATGCTGGTCGCGATGGTCGGCATCTACTGCGCCAGCTACCCCGAGCCGCCCAAGGCGGTGATACTGGACATCGATGATACGTGTGATGTCGTGCATGGCTACCAACAGCTTTCGTTCTGGAACGGCCATCACGGCGAGCGCTGCTTCCTGCCGATCCACATCTATGACACGGCGACGGGACGGCCGGTCGCCATGCTGCTGCGTACCGGCAAGACGCCGTCAGGCGCGGAGGCTGCGGGGCACATTCGACGGCTTGTCCGGCATATCCGTCGGCATTGGCCGCAAACGCACATCACCATCCGCGGCGATGGGCATTATGGCCGGCCAGAGGTCATGGCCTTCTGCGAGGCGCACGGCATCGACTATGTCTTCGGCCTTCCCACCAATGCCGCGCTGCGCGCCAATACAGACATTGTCGCTGCCGCTGATGCCTGCGCCGTCAAGCGCGCCGAGCAAGACCGGGTTGTCCTGCGCAGCTATGCCGAGATCCGCTATGGGGCGAAAAGCTGGAAATGCCAGCGCCGCGTCGTAACCCGGATCGAAGCCAGCATCATGGGCATGGATATCCGCTATGTCGTCACTTCCCTGGCAGAAGGCTCCGCTGAACACATCTACGACAGCCTCTATTGCGCCCGCGGCCAGGCCGAGAACCTGATCAAACAGCACAAGACACAGCTCAGCAGTGATCGCACTTCGTGCCGATCAGCCAACGCAAATCAGATGCGGCTCATTCTGCACACCGCGGCCTACTGGCTAATGTGGCGCATCCAGCAGGTCATCCCCAAGACCACCGCGCTCGCCACCGCCGAGTTCGCAACCCTGCGCCTGCGGCTTCTCAAGATCGCCGCCCGCGTCATCGAAACCGCCTCCCGCGTCCGGGTCGCCTTCGCTTCGGCCTGTCCCGACGCCGCCGTGTTCCGGACCATCGCCACCGCGCTCAGGGCCACCCAGACATAGCCCGCGCGGCCGCGCCGCCGAACCGCAAAGCCCCGTCCCTCAATCCGAAAGCCTATCAGACACTCGCGCTGAAATAGACGCAGCATGATCGCTTGTCCTGATCATAAGCCCGATGGTGCAAAAGGCCAGTGAGCGGCAGAAGGGAGAGCGTCACGAATAAGGCGGGCTAGTGACTTATATCCCTTGACCGGATCGACATGAGCCGATGGTATCGCCATCATGTCCAGGCCGCGCTGCGCATAGCAGGCATCCCCCGTGAATAGCATCGGGCGACGCCCCGGCAGTTCGACCATCATGCTGTAATGGCCCGCCGTATGGCCCGGCGTTTCGAACAGGTGGAGACCTTTTGCGATCTCCTGATCGCCGCGCAGCGTCTCGAAATAGGGCGTGTACATGTCCAGTGTCGGCTCTCCCGGCAATTCGGGCAGGAAAGACCGATCAGTATAGGCAAAGGCTTCGAACGGTTCGGGGGAAACCAGCGCCTCCAGTTCGCAAGCATGGCAAATCGTCGTGGCATTGTGGCAATGTTTGTTCCCGCCACAATGATCGAGATGGTAGTGCGAGTTGATGACATGCGTCACATCGCCAGGCGTCAAGCCGAGCAGTTTGAGCTGGGCATGCAATGTCTGCTCCGGGGCCTGCTTCGCATACGCCACATCGGCCCCGAAGGTCTGTTTGTAAAGGTCGATATCCAGGCCCGTATCATATAGGAACAGTCCATCCTGATGATCGATCAGAACGCCATAGGCAGGCATGGTCGCCAGCGTTTCCGACGGCACGTTCCAAAATAGCTGATATTCCTTGGCATACATTTCGCCGATATCGAGCAGCGCCACGCGGGTCGGTTTAGCCATTTTTCTCTCCTTTATTCTTAGAAAATCTTCGACTTCCTTTCGTTTTCTTGGAACGATCAAAGGACGACAAAAACTCCCATCTCAATTGCTGCCGCGTCGCGCCACGGCGGGACGGAAGATTGCAACAATCCCGTCATCAGTCACACAGGCGCACGCCAAGGCAGGGCCACTCTCACGGCAGAATGCCCCCGACTTCTTCCATGACATCCTCCGGCCGCACTTGTCGGCTTGTCTTTGCGCCTAGTTATCGGTCTGGAATTGCCGGAGTCAAATTATTTATTTGGTCAACCAATCAAATTATGACATCAAGCGAACTGGAGCGGATCATGGAGTGTCAGCCGACCGGCCGATCCGAACCCCAATGAAAGCGGAACGAACATGCACCGATCGAGACGTCCCGCACTGATGCGGGCTCCGGCATCCAAAGCTCGGTTGACGGAGGTTGAGCCGATCAATATCCTGCCTGTCGAAGAAGTAGTCGTTTTACAATGCGAATTTCTGGAAGTGGGTGGATCGCGTCCAATGGGTGACATTATGTTGACGATCCTGCTCCGTCCAAATTTCTGTGTGGCCGGATAATGAAGACTGAAACGAAGGCATCCGTTGCCGACACCGTGAAATCGCGCAAGCAGTCGCCTACGGGGGCCGCGACAAAGACCAAGCTGCTGGATGCGGCCGAACGGCTTTTTGCCGAGCACGGATATGATGGAACGTCGTTGCGCGATATCGCCGTGGAAGCAGATCTGCATATTGCGCTTTGCACTTATCACTTTGGAAAGAAGGAACTATTGTTCGAGGAGGTCATTCATCGCCGCGCGGTGATCCTGGGACAGGAACGACTGGCCAATCTTGCGGCAATCGATGTAGCGCAGTTGGCCCCTTCCGAAGCGATGAAACGCATCGTCGAGGCCTATAGCATACCGATCTTCGAATATAGATTTGGTAGGTCCAGGCAGAAGAAGGCCTATATCAAATTACTCTCCCAGCTCATTAACATGAACAAATGGGGGCACTTGATTGAAAAGGACTTCAATTATGTGACCGATGCGTTTCTGGACCGGGCAATGGCGGCTCTCCCTCATGCCAACCGTGAAACGCTGGTGAATGCCTACTCCTATCTGGTGGCGTCGATGCTTTTCATTTGCGCGCATCCCGACAGATTCGATGCGTTCAGGCGCAAGCCCAAGGCGAAGAATGAGAATATCGAATCCGCCAAATCCGACCTCATGAGACTCAGCCATCTGATGTTCATGGCCTGCTAATTCTGACGATATTTTTGTCCAAACCCTGTACGGCTGGCGCAAAGCCGGGACATGGCTCGGCCGAATGGTCATCGCCGCTTCTCTCTTCAGCCAGCGTCTGCCGAGACGGCCTGGCCTATAAATGATGGCGCCATTCGCGAAACCGCAACACACAGGGAACGATGAACCATCGAAGCCCGAAAGGCGATCATATTAGCCATTATACCAGCACAACTGGTCACATAGCAGCATGATTTGATCGCGCTATTGTCCATTCGACCCGATTCGGATTTGAGGACGATGTTTCTGCAAGACCGCCGCGGGGAAGGAGACTTCATCGACCATTCGAGGAAGCTCCTGCTGGAGAAACGCGGTCATGTCGTTCGATGGCTTTTGTCATCGGATGCCGTGACCGGCCTTTGACTTCGCGATGGGCCTTAGGTGACCGCGCGACGGGAACTGGCGAATATTGATAGGAAATATCCATGACCAAAATAGATCTGGCCGAGTCCGAAACGACCTATGTTAACATGCCCGACCCTGCGAACCCGCTCGACATCGCGCCGGTCGGGGGACGCATCGGCGTGGAAATCCGGGGTGTCGCGCTTTCCGGCGACATGGACAGTGACACGATCGCCGCCATCCGTGCCGCGACCGCACGGCATAAGGTCGTATTTTTTCGCAACCAACAACTGGACGATGAGGGGCAGCAAGCCCTCGTTGCCCGCATGGGGTCAGCGATTGCAGCCGGTGGCGGATCGCATTTTCTTTATGAGCTGAATTCCGCCTCGGACGGCTATGCCGCCGACATCTGGCACACCGACCAGACCTATATGCCGGCGCCGCCAGACATGACCATGTTGCGCGCGGTTGTTTCTCCTGCAGCGGGCGGGGACACGCTCTGGGCGAACACGGCGACCGCCTACACCGACCTGCCCACCCCTCTCAAGGCACTCGCCGACAATCTGTGGGGTATTCACAAGAGCACATTTGATAGCTCAGAGGTGACAGGCAATGTTTCTGAGGACAAGGAATGGAAGGAAACCTACCGGCCCAAAGTGTATGAAAGCGAACATCCGGTCGTCCGCGTCCACCCTGAAACCGGCGAGCGCGCCCTGCTGACCGGATTCTACATGCAGCGGTTCGCGGGCTTCAGCGGGTCGGATTCGCGGCACCTCATCGCGATTCTCCAGGACCACATCACCCGGCCGGAAAACACGGTGCGCTGGCGCTGGCAGCCCGGCGACGTCGCGATCTGGGACAATCGCGCCTCGCAGCATCGCGCCATCGTCGATTTCGGATCACAGCTGCGCGTCATGAAACGCGCCACTCTGGCCGGCTCCGTTCCGGTCGGCATCGATGGTCGCCAGGGTCGTGCGCTCAAGCTGGAGCCGCAGGCTGCCTGAGCGGGGGCGAGGACGGCACGGGAACCGCATGCCGTCCTCTTCCATCACCCAAATGAATGTTCAGTTTCTGGAGAGAGATGTGGAGGAAGTACAGCTGATCCGGCTGGCCGCAGTGGGCGATGTGACCGCCTTTCATCGCGAACCTGAGTCGGCCTGGGTACACGCCGGACCGGAACTCGCGAAATATGATGCGGTGTTTGCTCAGAATGAGCGCCTGTACAGCAACACGACGGACCTGCCCGACGTCGGCTTCACGGAGTTGACCCGGCCCGAGCATGTCGCCGCTCTGCGTCTGGGTCATCTCGATGTGGTGTCCTTTGCGAGCAACCATTGCTACGATCTGGGGCCTGACGTGTTCATGGAGACTGTCGGCGCGATGCGGGACCAAGGTTTCGCCGTGATCGGAGCGGGCAAGGATATTCAGGAAGCGCGAACCCCCGCCATTCTGGAGCGGAATGGGCTTCGCCTCGGCTTTCTTGCCTATAGTTCGGTCCTGCGAAAAGGCTATGAGGCCCGTCCGGGCAAACCCGGCGCCGCCCCGATGCGCGCGCACACCCTGTATGAGCAAACGGATTACCAGCCCGGAACAGCGCCACGGATACGTACCTTCGCCGACCGCGAGGATCTTGCCGCCCTGCTGGCCGATATCGCCGCCGCGAAGAAGCAGAGCGATTTCCTTGCCGTGTCGCTGCACTGGGGCGTTCACCTCGTCAAGAGCGTCATCGCGGACTATGAGAGAGAGGTCGCCCACGCCGCAATCGATGCAGGCGCGGACATGATTATCGGACATGGCCCGCATATCCTGAAGGGGATCGAAATCTATCGCGGCAAGCCGATATTCTACAGTCTGGGCAATTTCTGCTTCGACATGCCGCTCGATCTGCTTGAGGCGGGCATGGCCCGCAATCCCGAGTTCCGCCATCTCATCGAGACCCACAGGACGATCAAGACAGCAACGGACTATGATGAATGGTTCGCGGCCTATGTGATGAGTCCCGATCAGATCCTGTCCATGATCGCCTCGGTCGAACTGACGTCGGACGCGAGCATCCAGCGGATCGTCTGCCGCCCGGTCCTCATCAACACGCGTGCCCAACCCGTACCGCAGAATGCCGATCAACCCGGCTTCCAGCAGGTTCTCGACTATCTGCGCGAGATCACCGCAGATCAGAAGCTGTCCACGCATTACACGGTGGATGGCGACAATCTTGTGATTACGGCCGGGTGATTGGACGTCGCCACAGCAAAGGAGATGCTCTGTCCTTCTGCTAAGCCCCGATAGGGACGCCTGCCCCCCAGCACGCGTCCCTATCCATGCACTCCCTCAGGCCAGAGCGCTTCGCCCGATCTTGAGACCGACTCCCAGGCAGGCAATGCCGAAAATGACGACGGCCAGAACCCACAAGTCCCCGGCATTGCTCCTGCCCAGAAGAAAGCCCGCAATCACGCCCAGAACCAGTGCGACCATCGTCGCCCAGGGGACTGGAACTGGATCAGACGGCGTCGGGCGAGCCGCGCGGACCGCCTGCGGAGCAGCCGGAACAGTGTTGAGGACGTCCACTTCAACAGCCTCTGCAGATGCCTTGCCATCAAGGCCATCCCTCTCGCCAAACTGAACGACGAAATTGGCAAAGAACAAATCCGCCTGCTTTTTCGCCACGCCATTGATCAACCGCCCGCCAAGCTGGGCGAGCCGTCCACCGATATCCGCATTCACATCATAGTGCAGCAGAGTACCGCCCTCTGCATCCGACAGGGTGACATTGACCCCGCCCTTGGCAAAGCCAGCCGCGCCGCCATCGCCCTGCCCTTCAATCCGGTAGCCGTTGAGTTCATCGATGTCGCGCAACTCGACCTTGCCATCAAATACCGCCGCAACCGGCCCGATCTTGATCTCGACCTTGGCAAGAAAATGATTGTCTCCGGTCTTGCGGAGCTCCTGACACCCGTCGATGCACCTGCACAGAACGTCCGGATCGTTCAGCCCGGCCCAGACTTCCCTGCGCGATGCCGGGACGAGAAATTCGCCATCCATCCTGAAAGCCATCTGAGCATCCCGCCTGAAGCCTGGTCCACGATACCGCTCCTGCTCCGCGCGGCAATAACCATATGAATCAGGTTATGAGCATATGTGCAAACGCCCGCTATCAGGACTCACACTAATGAGAGTAAGTCATGCCCCAATTTTCCGATACCGGCATCTACCGGAAAATAGCTGTCGACTGTTCCCAATGCCCGGGAAAAATGAGGGAGGACGTAGCCGCACCGCGCCGAAATCGGTGATGAACTGAAATCATGTCGCGGACGGATGAGGATGAGGACCTGAAACGGATGAGGAAATTCGGTATCGGACAATCGGTCCCACGGGCCGAGGATGCAAGGTTGCTACGCGGTCTTGGTCAGTTCACCGATGACTTGGCGCCGCCGCGTTCGACGATGATGTACGTCCTGCGGTCCCCTCATGCCGCCGCGCGGATCAACGGGATCGATACAGGCACAGCAAGCCGTTGCCCGGGCGTGCTGGCGATCTTCACCGGCGCCGATGCTGCGAAGGATGACCTTGGCGGCTTTCCCTCGTTGACGCGCAGCACAGCTCCCGACGGCAGCCCCAATTTCGAACCACCGTTCACCGTGATCGCAAAGGATGTCGCGCGCTATGCGGGTGAACCTGTCGCGATCGTGATTGCCGAATCCATCACCCAGGCCAAAAATGCCGCGGAACTGATCGAAGTCGACTATGAAACGATGCCGACGGTTTCCTCACTGGCTGAGGCCGACGCCGACAATGCGCCGACCATCTGGCCCGAATGCCCAAGCAATCTGTGCGCCATCGGCCGTTTCGGCAACCCGGAGGCCGTCGACAAGGCTTTCGCGGAGGCCGCCACCATTACACGGGTCGATGTCGGCATCAGCCGCGTGGCCGTGTCCTCCATGGAACCGCGCACTGCACTTGGCGAATGGAACCAGGCCGAAAACCGTTATGAGCTGACCGCCGGCGTTCAGGGCGCGCATCTGGTGCGGAACCAGTTGGCAGCGTGCATTTTCAAGATACCCCCCAACCAAGTGCGTGTGAGAGCGCTGGACGTGGGCGGGGGCTTTGGCCTGAAGGCCGCGCCCCACCCCGAATTCGCACTGGTGCTGTGGGCCGCGCGAAAGGTCGGCCGGCCCGTGCGTTGGACATCCGAGCGATCGGAAGGCTTCCTTTCGGACTGCCATGCCCGGGACCAGTCCGCTACATGCGAAATCGCGCTCGACGCGAATGCCATGATCACCGGCCTGCGGGTCAAGACCCGCGCAAATCTGGGCGCCTATATCGGCCTTACGGGTATGAATTGCGCGCTTGGCAATATCGGACATCTTTCGGGCGTCTACACCATTCCCGCCATCCATGCGGAGGTGCGCGCCTATTTCACCAATACGGTGCCGATCGGCGCCTATCGCGGGGCCGGACGACCGGAGGCAATCACTGTCGTCGAACGCGCAATCGACGTGGCAGCCCATGAAATCGGCATGGACCCCGCCGAGTTGCGCCGGCGCAATCTCATCCAGCCTTCCCAGTTTCCCTACGATACGGGCTTCATCTTCACCTACGACAGCGGCGACTACCCGACCAGCCAGGCCAAGGCACAAGCCGCCGCGGATTGGGACGGTTTCGAACAGCGCAAGCTGGAGGCGATGCGGCGGGGCAAGCTGCGCGGGATCGGCATGGCCCATGTCGTCGAAATCGCCGCGTCGATGAAAGACGAAATGGGTGCAATCAGCGTGGAAGCCGATGGATCAGTGACGGTCAGCACGGGATTCCACAATCACGGGCAGGGACAGGAAACGACGATGCGCCAGCTCGTTTCGGAATTCCTTGGCGTTCAGCCGGACAGGATACGCATGAAGCCATGCGATACCGATATCCAGCCATTCGGCATGGGCTCCGGCGGGTCGCGGGCTGCGGCAGTCGGCGGCGTCCTGATCCAGACCATCGCCGGCAGGATTATCGAGAAGGCGACGGCCATTGCCGCCTTCCTGCTGGCAACCAATGTCGAGGAGATTGAATTTCAGGACGGCACGTTCACTGCGCGGAACACGAACCGAAGCGCGACATTCCCCGAAATCGCGGCCCTCGCCCATCAGCCGGCCAGGTTGCCGCCCGGCATGGAAGCAGGCCTTTCGCATAGCCAGCTTGTCAGCATGGCCGGCCCCACCTTCCCCAATGGCTGCCACATCTGCGAGGTAGAGATCGATCCTGAAACCGGGCAGATGCACTATATCGGCTATTGGGTCTGCGAAGATGTGGGCAATGCGATCAACCCGATGATCGTCGCTGGGCAGATACATGGTGGCGTGCTCCAGGGACTTGGCCAGATTCTGGGCGAGACCATCGTTTATGATCAGGACGGACAGCTACAGACCGGCAGCTTCATGGACTATCAGATGCCACGCGCATTCGATATGCCGCCGATCCAGACGATCAGCAATCATGTGCCCTCCCCCAATAACCCGCTGGGCATAAAGGGCGCGGGCGAAAGCGGCACTGTCGGCGCCCTGCCCGCCGGACTGAACGCGGTCTGCAACGCGCTCCGGCCGCTGGGCATCAGGCATTTCGACATGCCCGCGACACCGCAACGCTTGTGGAAGGCGATACGCGACGCCGGGAAACCGGAACATCTTGCACAGCACATGGAACCGGCGGCCTGAAATGCCGATGCGATCTTACCCATTAGCCATGACAGTGAACGGCACGCGGCTGACACGCGAAATTCCAGGTGAACTTCTGCTCGTGCAGTTCCTTCGCGAGCAATTGCGCCTGACCGGCACCCATGTCGGCTGCGACACGACGCAGTGCGGCGCGTGCACCGTCCACGTCAACGGCCGCGCCGTGAAAAGCTGCACCACGCTCGCCATGTCCTGCGACGGAGCCGAAGTCACGACAATCGAAGGGATCGCCCATGGCGGCGAACTGCATCCCATGCAGGACGCCTTTCGCCGCAATCATGGTTTGCAGTGCGGTTACTGCACCCCCGGCTTCGTCATGGCCGCGATCGACATGGTGAGACGCCTTGGCCTCGAGCTTGACGAGGCAACCATCCGTGAAGAACTGGAAGGCAATATCTGCCGCTGCACCGGTTATGTGAACATCGTAAAGGCCATAAGTGATGGCGCGAAAGTCATGGCCGGCAGCAGCGCCGACGCCGCTTCCTATCCGACAGGCACGCCCTGACACTCCCGTCCGCGCAGGAGAGATGCATGTATTCCTTCGCCTATCATCGCGACGCCAGTATCGAGGGGACATGCAGGCTGCGCGAAACGCTCGACAATGCCAGATTCCTGGCGGGCGGACAGTCGCTGCTGCCGATGATGAAACTGCGCTTCGCCGCCCCGGAAAACATCATCGACCTGCGCGACCTTGAAGAACTGCGCGGGATCAAACGGGACGGTGAGGTCATCACAATCGGCGCGCTGACGCGGCACGCCGATGTCGCCCGGTCCGCCCTGATGCGCGAAACGATCCCGGCCATCGCGGATCTTGCAGGCTGGATCGGCGATCCGATGGTCCGCGCCCAGGGCACGCTGGGCGGGTCCGTGGCAAACAACGATCCCGCCGCTTGCTATCCATCGGCCTGCCTCGCCCTGGGCGCCCGAATCCATACCACCGCCGGCGAGATCGAGGCGGATGATTTTTTCCTCGGTGTGTTCGAGACTGCGCTGACCGATGGCGCACTGGTCACCGCCGTTGAATTTCCCGTCCCCGATACAGCCGCCTATGTCAAATTCCGCCATCCCGCGTCCCGCTTTGCCCTCGCCGGCGTTTTCGTGGCGCGCTTTGGCGGACTGGTGCGCGTGGGCATCACAGGCGCCGGCCAGATGGGCGCCTATCGCTGGATCGAGGCGGAAGAGGCATTGACCGAGAACTTCTCGGCCGACAGTCTGGATGAGATCAAGACCGACATATCAGTGATGAACAGCGATATCCACGCCGATGCCGAATATCGCGCGCATCTGGTAGAGGTCATGACCCGGCGCGCGGTAAAAGAGGCTATTACGAGGCAATATTGACAATATTATGAGCTTTACCTGCTCGGATCGACGAACGGGAACGCAGCATCGCCCAAGAATAACAGGATATCATTTTACAAGAGGCCGCTATGGCGTGATGGCGTGATAGGCTTTGAATATCATTCGATTTCTTGCAAATGATCGAGGAGCCTTCATCCGCGTTTCTGCTCATAGTCATGAGATTAGGAGACAATATATGAATAGTGATTCAGACATTGGAAATTCACACGCCCGAGCCGACATTGTGAAGTATAGCGGCTTTCTGGATTCTACTGTTCAGAAATATCCCTATGATTTCTATAAGAAACTTCAGGAAAACCATCCCATTTACTGGGACAATGTTCTCAATCTCTATGTCGTGACGACGAATGATCTGATCAGACAATGCGCGCTCGATACCGATACATTTTCCAGCAAGGGATCCCTTGACCTGGTCTTCACATCGAGTGCGAAAGAAGAAGCCCGGAAGATTCGGGAAACAAGCTATGTGACCGAACCATTGACCGTTGTAACCGATCCTCCGCTTCACAAGCGTTATCGCAAGATCATGAACAACGCCCTCTCGCCAAAGCGGATGACGAATTCCAAATCATTTGTTGAAGCTTTTGTGTCCCAGACCCTGGATAGAATGTTCGCAAAGGGCGGCGGCGACTTTGTGGAGGAATTTGCCATTCCGCTGCCTTTTGCCGTCATATCAACCTTAATGGGTCTTGACCCGTCGATGTTCGGCAAGATGCGGATATGGGCGGACGCATTTTCGGAAAATCTCAAAGGTCCGATAACCGCGGAGCGCGAAATCGAATGCGCTCATCTCATCGTCGAATATCATGAATATTTCGCTGCCCTGGTGGAAGAAAGGCGTTCCAGCCCATTGCCGCCGGACGATCTTGTCACCGCGATCTCCATGGCGAAATTTGACGACGGAAAGCTCTTGTCGATGGTCGAAGCACTATCGATGATTGAGCAGTTTGTCAGTGCGGGAGCAGAGACAACGACCAATGCCCTCAGCATGGGCATGCAGGCCCTGGTGAAACAGCCTGAACTGCTGGACGAGATACGCAACGATCCACGGAAGGTCGAGAGCTTTGTCGAAGAAATCCTCAGAATATACGCGCCTGCTCAAGGCCTGTTCCGCGTCGCTACGAAGGATACGGAAGTTGGTGGCGTAACAATAGCGCGGGGCTCCCGCATAATGTTGCGCTGGGGAGCTGGCAATGTCGACGGCACTGTTTACAAAAACGCGACCTTGATCGATCTGGATCGGGCAAATCCGCGTAACCACATGACGTTCGGCTATGGAATTCATCATTGCCAAGGTGCACCACTCGCTCGCATAGAACTCATCGCTACATTCAAGGCGATCGCAGCAAGGGTCGATACATTGACCTAGGATGATTCTTCAGGAAAGATGGAGCCTTTATTGGCTGTCTTCCTCATGGGAATGAAGCGACTGCCGATATGCATGACAGAAAGGGCGTGATGCACGTCCGCAAGATGCCGATGCGCTCGATCATCAAGAGCAACCCCTAAACACTACACCGCCGCTCAACCTATGGCCTCCAGAAGATTGGCCATGAAGCTGTCCACAATGGGTGGCTTGGGTGCCCGGACCCGCGTCGCGACGATCAGTGGCCGGGTCCAGGGTTCGACATCGACATCGATCCTAACGATCCGCCCAGCCTGCAGATCGCGCGCCAGCAGCATTTCGGGCAGGATCGTCAGGTGCATTCCACCCTCCAGCACCGCCAGCGTGAAGATGACCGATGTCGTCTCGATTTCGGGCTGCGGCCGCACCATTTCGGCAGCACGGAAACTGGCATTGATCGCCTGCTCCACCGCGCCGATATTGGCACCGGCCAGCCAGCGCTCATTCTTCAGATCCTGGAGCGTCACGCGCCCTCTGTTCGCCAGCGGATGTCCTGCGCCGGCGAAGACCCCATAACGGATGTCACCCAGCACCTCCTCATGGATGAGAGGGTCGTGGCGGTCGACCTGACGGACCGCAACGATTACATCCAGCTTGCCGAGCAAAAGATCGTTGACCATCATTTCGTAGACGCCCGCCAGCACGGTCAGGCGCACATCGGCCCGGTTCGCGGTCAACATCTTCACCGCGCTGGCAACGACATCCGCCGCAGCGCTGGGGCCCACGCCGATCCGCAGACGGCCATGCCGCCCACCCAGCATGTCGGTCAGGTCGGCGCGAAAACGATCACTCTCCGCCGCAATGGCACGGGCATGGGGCAGGAAAAGTTCCGCATAGGGGGTCGGACGCACCCGACGTCCGTCCCGTTCGAACAAGCGCACACCCAACTGCGCTTCAAGACGCAGGATGCTCTTGCTGATCGCCTGTTGGCTCAGCCCCAGCCATTCCGCAGCGGAAGCGAAGGTGCCCATGTCATATGCGGCCAGAAAATGCCGTACCTGCCGTGATTCCATAGCCATCTAATACACAACCCATGGTTGTTCAAATAGATCATTTGTTGTTCGCTTCATATCCCACCCTGCGCAATGATCGGAGCACAGAGAGAGTGAGGGCCCATGCAGATCATTACCGAAAAGCAACCGATCGTCGCCGATCAGGCCGGTGTTTGGGAGGGCGAATATGTCCATCTCGACGCCGACCACAACATCATCGACCGCCACAAGTCACGCCTCGTCTGCCGCCTGACCGACGGCCCCGACGGCGTTGCAAAGCTGAGCCAGACCAACATCTACACCTGGGCCGACGGCACGCAGGAAATCCGCTATTTCGACGGCACGTTCCAGGGTGACCGCATCTGGATCAAGAATGAGCTGATTGACGGCTTCGTCGGCGCGCTCAACTATGACGAAACCAACCGCACCATCATGGTCGGCTGGACGCGGACGCACGAGCCCGACTTCCGCTATTATGAGATGATCACCGTCGCCGAAGACGGCGATGCCAAGAACCGGACCTGGCACTGGTATCGCAAGGGCCGCCTGTTCCAGCGCACCGTGATCAACGAAAACCGGGTCTCGCGCGATTGGCAGGCCTATGACGATCCGAGCTACTACAGCTACCGTCCCCGGGCGGCGCTATGAACGCAGCGGCGCTTTCACGCAGAGCGCTGTTGGGTGCGGCGGGAGGCATTGGCCTCTCTGCCGCTCTCGGCGTTTCGGGCCAGGCCGCTGCCACCCCCTCCGCGCCCAAGGCAGACGTCAGCGTCAGCCCTGACGGTCGCTATCCCATCGCTCCACTGACCAGGGAAAGCTGGACGCTGGGCGTGGTGCAGGCGCGCTCCATCCCCGTCGACCTTGCCCGCGTCGAGGCGAGCCGGCGCGACAACCTCAACCATATGTTGAGCCTGATCGACGCCGCCTTCGCCTTTGGCGGCGGTCCTGATCTGCTGCTCTTCCACGAATTTCCGATCACCGGCTTCGGCGCGGGCTGGACGCGGCAGGACGTGCTGAAGGTCGCCATCGAAATCCCCGGCGTGGAGACCGAAGCCATTACGAAAAAGGCCCGCCAATACGGCACCTATGTCGTATTCGGCTCCTATGTGCGCGATCCCGACTGGCCCGGCCATGCGCTGTCCATCACCACCGTCATCGGTCCCGATGGCCGCATCCTCTCGCGCGGCTGGAAGGCACGCAACATCAAGGGCGCGTTCGGCGGCGAGATCGAGCTGTTCACGACGACCATCTACGATGTACTCGACCGTTTCGTCGAAATGTACGGGCGCGACGCGATCCTGCCCGTCATCCAGACGCCGATCGGCAATCTGGCGACCAGCTCGGTCCAGCGCGAACCGGAACTGTTCCGCGCCCTGGCGATCAAGGGAGCCGAAGTCATCCTGCGCACGGCGACCGGCGGTTTCGTGCCCGCCGACATTGCCGCGACCTCTCTCTACAACAGCGTCTATACCGCCGTTTCGAACAATGCGATCTCGCCCGGATCACCTTTCTTCGAGGATACGAACGCCGGCGGTTCCGCCATTTACGGACCCGATGGCGAAGTCATGGCGATTGCAAAATCGCCCAATGAAACGATGGTGACGGCGCACATCTCCATCGGCGCCTTCCGTGCGCGGCACCGCCAGCCGACGATCCATCCGCAACTCTATATGGATGTGTTCAATGGCTATACGCCGCGCTTCCCGCCGAACCTGTTCGATAACTATCTGCCCAGCGATCTGAAGGACGCCGGGCGCTATCTGCGAGACAAAGGTGTCTGGAAATGAATGGTGTAACCCGCAGTGTAACCGGCACGATCCTCTATACCAGCACCAAGCCGGAACGCATGGGCCAGGGCCGTGGTCGTGAACATTTCCGCATGGATTTCCACGCCGACGGCTGCCGCACCATCGCCGCGCACGGGCAGATCGACGACGCCCCTTCGGTCGTGCGCGACGTCAACCTGCGCATCGGCAGCGACGGGCGGCCGAAGGAAAGCTTCGTGCGCATCGCCGTGGGCGGCGAGTTCCGTGGGTCGGGCTGGTTCCGTTTCGCGAACACATTTGCCGAGTGCGAGGCGATGACCACCATCGAGGGGCGCGTTTCCCAGCGCATGGAGCTGGACGCGCCGCTGGCGGCCTTCGGCAATCATGCAATGGTGAATGATGGCTTCCTGCTCAGCCTCTACGACCTGTCGCAGGGACCGGGCGTGCAGGTATTCTGCAACATCCTGCTCTCCTCCCCCGACCATCGCGGCGCGACCGGGCCGATGCTGTTCCCGATCGACCTCGCCATCGAATTTGTCGGACGGGAAACGGTGAAGGTCGCGGCGGGGCGCTTCGATGCGCTGCATTTCCGCTTCACCGACATTCCCGGCCTGTTGCTGGAACACCCGCCCTACGACCTGTGGTGCACCGACGATGGCGACTATGTGCTGCTGAAGGCGGCAGTCGGCGGCTATATGCAGACCGCCTATGAACTGACCGCCTATGACCGGACGGAGACGGCCGCATGATCGTCACCTGGCTGCTCGCCGCCCATATCGCCGTGCTGGGCTATTGGCTCGGTTCCGAATTCGTGATCAACAGTACCTATCGCTACGTGTCCTTCAGCGACCGCATGCCGTTCGAGGAGCGTTCGCGGCTGATGGAGCATGTGATGCATGTGGACCAGCATGTCCGCTATGCCCTCGTGCTGCAGGCCAGCCTTGGTCCCGCGATCGCCGCGCTTTACGGCTATATCCCCGGGGGAGAGGCAACGGCGATCGGCTTCGGCATTTTCGGTGCGCTCTGGTTCACCTTTGTCGAACTGGTCCATCGCCTGCGTCACAGCCGCATTGGCAAGACGCTGGGCGTTATCGATCGCGGTTCGCGCTATCTGTTGATGGCGGTCCTGCTAGGCGTCACTACCGGGCTGATCGGCGGAGCATGGGACATGCCGCAATGGCTGCGCTGGAAACTGGCGCTGTTCGCCTGCGTCATGATGTGCGGCGTCGGCATCCGCCTTGCGCTCATTGCGCATTTCCGCACCTGGGCGATCATGGCGCGCGAAGGGCCGACCGATGAGACCAATGCGATCATCAAGCGGACCTATGTGCGGGCGACGTCGGTGCTGCTGCTGCTGTGGGTCTTCATCAGCGCGATCACCTTCGTCAGCGTCTGGAAGCCCGTGTGACCGATCGCACCCTGGTTGACATGCTGACGGCGCGCCTTGGCGCCGATGCCGTTCGCACCGACGACGAAGCCCTGACGCTGGCGGCGAACGACGTCCATGTGATGGCCGAGCGCCCCGCCGCCATGATCGTGCCGCGCGATGCGGCCGATGTCGTCGCCATCGTCGCGGCGGCCACGGCGCAGGGCCATGCCGTCGTCCCGCGCGGCGGCGGCCTCAGCTATACCGGCGGCTATGCCCCGCCCTCCGCCCGGACGGTCACGGTCGACATGCGCGGCATGAACCGCATCCTCGACATCGCTGAAGAAGATATGACGATCACCGTCCAGGCGGGCGTGACATGGAAGCAGATCAACGACGCGCTGAAGCCACACGGGCTGCGCCTGCCCTTCATCGGCACATTTTCCGGTGCCGGCGCGACAGTGGGCGGCGGGCTTGGCCATGGCGCACTGTTCTTCGGTTCGGCGCGCTATGGATCAGCTGCGGAAAATGTCCTGGGGATGGAAGTCGTCCTGGCCGACGGCATCATCTTGCGCACCGGCCAGGGCGCCCTTGCCCAGCCCAGCAAGCCCATATTGCGCAGCTTCGGCCCCGACCTCACGGGCCTCTTCACCCATGATGGCGGCATGTTCGGCATCAAGACCGAAGCAACCTTCCGCCTGATCCGCACCCCTGCGGAGCAGGGCTATGCCAGCTTCGCCTTCGCCTGCATCAAGCAGGCCGCCGATGCGCTGTGCGAGATCGCACGCGCCGATCTGGCGGAGGAAGTCTATATTCTGGACCCCAGTGCGGCGGGCGCGGTCCATACCGACGCAACCACCATGGCAAAAACCGCCATGTCGGTCGCCCGTGAAGCCGGTGGCGCGCTCAAGGCCGTCAAGGCGCTCGCATCCCTTGCCAAGGGGGGCACGGACTTCATTCCAGAAGGCCACTTCTCCCTTCACCTGACGGCCGCCGGACGCTCTGCCCCAGCGGTGGAAGCGGACCTCGACGCGGCGCAGCGCATCGCGGTGCAAAGGGGCGGGATCGTCGTCGCGCCTACCATTCCCCGTGTCGCGCGGGCGGAGATCTTCGCCAATCTGAACGGCGTGCTTGGCCCGCGGGGCGGCCGCTGGGCGGCGCTCAATGCCAAGATCGCGCATTCCGACGCGCATCGCCTGATCGACGCCTTCGACGCCATGATCGCACCCCATGCCGAAGAAATGGCGGCATGCGGTGTGAGCCATACCCGCCTTGTCTCCGCGCTCGCCAACCATTGTTTCAGCTTCGAACCCGTCTTCCACTGGCAGGACAGCTGGCAGCCTCTGCATCGTATAGCGCCTGAGCCGGTCCATCTCGCCGGCTTCACCGAACCAGCACCCAATCCAGCAGGCCGCATGCTCGTCGACAGGCTCCGTCAGCAGACCGTGGAGTTATTCCACAGTCTTGGCGCGGCGTCCAACCAGATCGGGCGCACCTATCCTTTCCGCGCGGCCCTTTCGCCCGCGCCGGAACAGTTGCTTCTCACCATCAAACAGGCGCTCGATCCTCGGGGACTTATGAATCCCGGCGTTCTGGGTTTCGCCTGACATATCCCAGGGAAATGGCCATCATGAAGTTTATCCGTTCCGCCGCGCTTGCACTTTCCGGCCTGACGCTGACCGCCTGCGGCGGACAAAAGGCCGCCGAACCGGTCAATCCTGTGGCCCAGTGTAAAACCTGTCACAGCTTCAAGAAGGGCGCGCCGGGCCTGTCTGCCCCCAATCTCAACGGCATCATCGGCAAGGCGGCGGCAAGCCAGCCCGATTTCAAATATTCCAGTGCCATGAAGAGCAGCGGAATTGTCTGGACAACTGAAAAACTCGACGCTTACATTGCCGGACCGGCAGCCCTCGTTCCGAGCACCCGCATGAATTTTCCCGGGGTACAGGATGCCGCGAAGAGAAAAGCGATCATCGACTATCTGCAGAATGAAGGCAGCAAATAAGCATCACGACAGCATTGTCCGGATCAAAAGGGATGAATAGGATGATCAAAAGCCTTTTGCTTGGTTTCAGCACTTTCGCCATTCTCGCGGCGACACCTGCCTTCGCAAGGGCGCTTGATCCGGGCAAGCCCGAAGACGCCGTCGAAATCATGAAGCGCGCGCAATGCGGCGCGAAGGACGGCACGCCGGCGGTCTATCAATGGTCGGGCAAGATCTTCTCGCGGGTCGAGGGCGAGCCGGATCGGCTGCTCTTCACCGGCGAGGGCATGAATATCCGCCAGTGCGTGACCGTCATCGACCCGAAACGGGGCAAGGGATATCGCCAGGTCAGCCGTGAAATCATGCTGTTCACCGACCCCAAATCAGGCGAAGTGATCCGCAACTGGACCAATCCATGGACCGGAGAGACGGTGGAGGTGATGCAGGTCGCTAATGATCCGGTGAACGTGCCCACCGCCTTTCCCTATTCCGCCGACGGCAAGCCCTTTCGCCCGGGCTATACACGCATGGGTCCGTGGCTGGCCATGCCTCTGGAAGTGCCGCTCTTCTATCATAATGTCCTTGCGGGCGATTATCAGGATTATGTCGGCGGCAAATATCATGCGATGGAGATTTTCGACTTCATCGCCCCTGCGAACGAAATTCTCGACACGAAGAATCCGACCGTACATCCTTCGATATCCTGGGTGCGCATTTCCGACTGGATGCCGTGGATGAAGATGCGGGGCCGACAAGGACAACTGGTCTTCAACGCCGTCGGAACGAAGCTGGACAGTTTCGATGCGCTGCCAAAACAGTTGAAGGACGAAATCACCGCCAACTATCCGACCTATGTGCAGGCGCCGCCCACGGACGACGCGCGACCCAATGAAACCACTTGGACCGCCTTCAAGAAATGGGTGGACGAACGCCGCCAGAACCAGCCGCAGACGGCCCATCCGGGACATTGAGGGCACACCCGAATCGGATAGGACGTGGCGCCTATGGTTCGACAGCGTTTGTAGCCAAATCAGAGAATAGCGACCTCCGCAAATCCTCTCAGGCTCCTTCGGGCGCGCCCGGCTAAAAGGGCAGCGTCGCAGCCATTATTGGCGCCAAATCAAAATATGGAATCATAGCGCTTTTCCGCAACTCGCCGTAAAAATCCGTATGGACGCCGCAAAACATGCGGACAAATTTTTAAAATTTGTCTGGACAACTTTACGCGTGACGGCAATGCTGCATTACAGATGTCGGCAAAGCGCCGCTCTACTGAGGGGGAGTATTTTCGGAAATGAAAAAATCAGCATTTTCGGCGCGCAGGATCGCGCTCATCATCTCTACCGCCATACTCGCTTCGGCCGCGATGCCGGCCTCCGCACAAGATGCGGCCAATGATCCCGGGGCCAGCGCCAGCGCGGATTCGCAGGACGCCATCGTCGTCACCGCGCGCAAGCGGGCGGAAACGCTGCTTGAAGTACCGATCGCGGTCAATGCATTCAACAGCGCCCTGATCCAGGACAAAATGGCACAGAATATCACGGATCTCGCCGCCTTCACGCCCGGTTTCCAGATTCAGCAATCCTTCGGCCGTGGCGGCGATCGTCCGGTCATGCGCGGCGCCTCCAACATCCTGTTCAGCGACGGCAAGGTCGGTATCTTTCTGGATGGCGCGCCCTATTTCGGTGACTTCTCATCGCTTGATCTCGCAAATATCGAACGGGTCGAAGTCATCAAGGGCCCGCAATCGGCCGTCTTCGGTCGAGGAACGCTCAGCGGCGCGATCAACGTAGTTCTCAAGCGGCCGGGCAAGGATTTCGAAGGCCGCGTCGTCGGCACGCTCGGCAATTTCGACCGCCGCGAACTCAGCGCCTCGCTGTCCGGCCCGATCATGGACGGCATCGGCTTCCAAGCCGGCTTCAAGCTGTTCGACACCGATGGCCAGTGGCGCAACGAAGCCGTTCCCGGCGAACGACTGGGCGACCAAAGCAGCAGGCAGTATACCGCCGGCTTGTTCTTCGACCCGACGGACGATATCAAGGCCTCTGTGCGCTGGCTGCACCAGACCGACGATGACGGCCATTTCGCAATCGGCCTCCAGCCGGCAAGCGCGAACAACTGTTTCCTGTCCACACGCCCCTATTATTGCGGCGTCGTACCGACGATGACGCATTTCGCCGCGAACACCAACCGCCTGCTTCGTCCCGGCCTGTATCGCAATGCCGACCGCTTCATCGGCGACATTTCCTGGGACATCGCCGGTTCGGGCTATGAAGCATCGTTCCAGGCCGGCTACAGCGACCTGACGGAAGTGACCGGCCTCGATCAGACCTATGATGCGCGCGGCTTCTACTTCCTGCCCCAGTCGCTCTGCGGCCGCTCCTTCTATGCGCTGCCCAATCAGGATTGCAGCAAATCGAGCTTCGAAACCACAACAGGAACGCGCCGCAAGACGCAGACCTATGAATTCCGCCTGTCATCGCCGGCAACCGATCGTTTCCGCTGGCGCGTGGGCGCGTTCCACAGCATCGACAAGCAAAGCGACATGCCGGAATATCTGGAGCTGAACGAGGTTGGCCCCGAACTGCTCAACGATACGAAGCGCGTGCGCAACCTTGCCTTCTTCGGGGGCGTCGACTTTGATGTCACCCCGACGGTGACGGTCGGCGCGGAACTGCGCCACCAGATCGACAAGGTGCGCAACGAAACCCCGACCTATCGCGTGGGGGACGTGTTCAGCGCCGCCTATCTGGCAACGGTCGTGCTGCCCAACCCCAATCAGGTCGTCGGCACGGCAGCGACCCGCAAGGCGACGTTCAAGGCCACATTGCCGCGCGTCACCATCAACTGGAAGCCTGAGCGCAACCTGTCCTTCTATGCCCAGTTCTCGCAGGGCAACTCACCGGGCGGTTTCAACAAGATCAGTGCGCCAGATCCGGTCTTCAAGGAAGAGAAGCTGACCAACTATGAAATCGGCATGAAGACGTCGAAGTTCGGTTTCGATTATCTGAACATCTCCGCCTTCTGGCAGGATTACAAGAATCAGGTTCTGACCAACACCTATATCGCCAACAACGTGGTCGATTCCTACAGTGCCAATATCGGCCGCACCCGTATTCGCGGCGTGGAACTGGAAGGTCAGCTGCCGCTGGTCGGCGATATCCTGAAACTGCAGTTCAACTACACCTTCCTCGACGCCGAAATCCGCAAGGGCGTGGAGGCGGAAAAGGCACTCGAACTGCTCGGCCGTTCGTGCAAGACCGGCTCGACTGTGAACCTCGACCTGCCCGGTTGCCGCGACGCGGCCTCGATCGCCGGCAACCGCCCGCCACTCGTTTCCAAGCATAGCGGCACGGTCGGGCTGCGCTTCCAGCATCCCGTCGACGACAACTGGACGGTCTTCTCTGGCGCGGACGTCATCTATCGCAGCAGCTATTTCGACCAGGTGCTCAACCATGCGGAGAGCGGCGATTCCACGCAGCTCAACGTACAGTTCGGCCTGCATGACAGCCATGGCCTGCGGATCAGCGTCTATGGCAAGAATGTGCTGGGCGATGAATCGCCTGTGGGCATCCTACGCTATCTGGACTTTGCCGCAGCGCGCACGCCGACCGGCGACTATGCCCGCGCCTTCGCCATCACCCCGGCCCGCAAGCCGGAATATGGCCTGACGGTCAGCAAGTCCTTCTAAAAGCATGACCATGAACTGAAAGAATCCGGGGCAGGCACGGCGCAAAGCCGGCCTGTCCCCTTTTCATTTTCCAGCCCGGAGCTTTTCCAATGCCATCCTATATGATCGTCACGGCCACCATTTCCGACCGCGAGACCTTTCTGGCCGGCTATGGCGCCAAGGTCGCGTCGCTGGTCGAGGCCTTTGGCGGGAAATATCTGATGCGCGCGCCAGGCGTCCAGTTGCTGGAAGGCCATTTCGGCGATGGCGGATCGGTCGTCATTTCCGAATGGCCCAGCCGGGAAGCGGCGCTCGCATTCTGGAAATCGCCCGAATATGGCGCGGCCCGGACGCTGCGTCAGGGCGTGGCCGAATGCCAGGTTCTGCTGATTGAAGCACCGGCAATCGCCGGCTAATCCGATTATTGATAGAGGGAACGATCATGTCCAAATTCTACGCCATCATTACCCGCGACAAGCCAGGCGCCACCGCCACGCGAATGGAAAAGCTGAAGGACCATCTCGCCCATGTGGAGGCAGGCCTGGACCGGCTGGCCGTCGCCGGGCCGCTGCGCGACGAGCAGGACAATTTCACTGGCTCGCTGCTGGTGGTGAAGGCCGAAAGCGAGGCCGAGGCACGCGCGCTGCTGGAATCCGATCCCTATTACAAGGCGGACATCTGGTCCGACATCGAAATCCGCGCCTTCGGTGCGGCAGCGGGCGACTGGGTCGGCGGTAAGACCTGGTAAAGGGGGAACAGAATATGGCGCGCGTCGCAAGGATAGAGGCCAATGGCGGGCCGGAAGTCATCACCTTCCACGATGTCGACCTTCCCGCCCCCAGTGCAGGCGAAGTACGCGTCCGGCATATAGTGCTGGGCCTCAATTTCATCGACACCTATCATCGGCGGGGCATCTATCCGGTGACACTGCCGGCCGAACTGGGCGTCGAGGGCGTCGGCGTGGTCGAAGCGACTGGCGAAGACGTCACCGATTTCCAGCCCGGCCAACGTGTCGGCTATTTCGGGCCGGAACGCGGCGCCTACGCCACCCATCGCAATATTGCCGCTACCTCGCTGTTCCCCATTCCCGACGATATCGACGATGACAGCGCGGCAGCGGCGTTGCTGAAGGGCTGCACCGCCGAATTTCTGGTCGAACGCTGCGCCAGGGTAGAGGCAGGCTGGCCCGTCCTCGTCCATGCGGCGGCCGGCGGCGTCGGGCTGATCCTGGTCCAGTGGCTGAAGGCGATCGGCGCGACCGTGATCGGCACCGTCAGCACCGAGAAAAAGGCCGTGCAAGCCAGCGCCGCCGGGGCCGACCATATCATCTTCTACCAGAGCGAGGACACCGCCAGCCGCGTCCGCGAACTGACCGGCGGCAAGGGCGTGCGCGTCGTTTTCGACGGCGTCGGCATGTCGACCTGGGAATCCTCGCTCGACAGCTGCGGCATTCGCGGCCTCATCGTGAACTATGGCAGTGCCGACGCGCCGGTGGGCGGGGTCAATCTGGGCGTGCTGGCGATGAAGGGCTCGCTCTATAATTCGCGGCCCATGCTCTACCATTATTATGTCGATCCGGCAGAGCGGGCGGCGGGCGTGGCCCGTCTGTGGGACATGCTGCGCGCAGGCAAGGTGAAGATCACCATCGGCCAGCGCTACCGGCTGGAAGACGTCGCCCAGGCCCATATCGATCTGGAAGGGCGCAAGACGACAGGTTCGACGCTCCTGCTTCCCTGAACGCACAAAAAGGGCCAGGTGCCTGCTCCAAGGTGCCCGGCCCATCGTCTATCCGTTCAGCGTCCGATTTCGATCAGCTCGATCAGTTCACCGGCCAGACCGCGCACCGTGGCGGCACGCCGCCCGCCATATAAAGCCCCTTCCCGTCTGACCGGCGGCACGATGAAGTCCGCACCCAGATCATCCAGATCATCCAGATCATCCACTGCCAGCGAGATCATCGCATTGCCGGGCGGCAGCATGTCCGGATCGCCCGGTCGCCCGGTCGCCTGCGGCGGATAATCATCCACCTCGACAATGGGCAACCGCCCCTTCTGCACCATGGTGATCGTCGTGCGGTAATCGCTGCCCAGCCCGAAGGCGTTGTTGATCATCGAATAGGCCAGCATATAGCTGGACGAAATATCCAGCTTCAGCGCCTTTTCGAACCAACCAAGGCTCGCCTCGCGATCCGGTGTCGCAAGGATCACGATGAAGATATGATCCACCAGCGATTGCGCCCTGGGCAGGTCGGAGGTCGGCGTATTGTCCGCCACCTCGTTGAGATAGATCATCTCGCGCCCGCGCCCCGTCACCTGCATGGGAACGAAATAGGGCAGGCCTTCCAGAGCCTTGGGCGGCCCCACAATGTCGAAACCGCTGCCCTGTAGCCGGTCGGGCCAACCGAACACATCCTGTACCGTCAGCTCATAGGCAGCCCAGCCATAGGTCCGCGTGGGCGTGAAATCCGGCGGCAGCACGGCCTCCACCAACCGGATGAAGCAGGGCGCGCCGCTTGCAGGCTGAAGCGTCGCAAAGCGCGCACCAGCGCTTTTCGGGCATCCCCAGCTCGCCGCGAGATCGGCATCCAGCAAGCCCTGCTCAACCACCATCAGCCCCAGACAGCCATGATAGTCCGCCAGCGCCGCATCGAGGTGGGGCGTCGAAACGACCCCGCCCAGTATCCGACCATGTTGCAGGGCGCCGCTCACCGGAACACAGCCTTGCGCTTTTCGAGGAAGGCCGAAACCCCCTCCTTGAAGTCCGCGCCAGTAAAGGCCGAAGCGAACAGCGCCTGCGTCCCGGCATCATCCTCCGACTGGCCGTCAAGGATGCTGCGGATGATCTTCTTGCTGTTGCGGACGCTGTGCGACGAGACAGTGGCGATAGTGCCCGCCAGCGCTGATGCCGCAGCAACCGGGTTCTCATCAAGCATCTCGATCAAGCCAATGCGCTGCGCATCCTCGGCCGCGAGCAGTTGGGCGGTGAAAAGGATGCGCTTGGCCTGTGCAGGCCCGACCAGATCCACCAGCAGCTTGGTATCGTGCAACGAATAGACCAGACCAAGCTTGGCAGGCGTGATGCCGAAACGCGCCCGGGGCGACGCAACGCGCAGATCACAGGCGATGGCAAGGCCACAGCCACCGCCGACGCAATCGCCGTCGATCACGGCGATGACCGGCTTTTCTGCCCGCGCCAGCTCATATTGGGCGCGGCTGATCGCGTCCTGGTTCTTCGCGCGCCATTCGGGATCCAGCGCACCCGCGCCAAATTCCCCAATATCCGCGCCCGCGCAGAAGATGCCTGAAGCCGCCGAACGGAGGAGCACGACCTTGATCGTCTCATCCGCCATCGCCTCCCCCAGCAATATGGGAAATTCTTCCCACATCGCCTGGGTGAAGGCGTTGCGCTTTTCCGCCCGGTCGATCAGTAGATGCGCGATCGCACCCTGTTTCTCGATCCGAACGCTCATGCCGGATCGACCTTTGCCAGATGCTGGGCGATGGCGTGGCGGGTGGTGATCCACACATCCCTCTTCGCGGTCACATGGCGGAAGAACTCCTCCAGCGCCCAGATGCGCCCCGGACGGCCGATGATGCGCAGGTGCAGGCCCAGCGACATCATCTTGGGATGGCCCGCTTCCCCTTCGCGATAGAGCTGGTCGAAGCAGTTCTTCGCATATTCCAGCCACTGCGTCGGCGTCATCGCTGGGTCGGTCCACATCTTCATATCGTTGGAATCGAGCTGATAGGGGACGATGGCAATCGGCTTGCCGGGCACGGTATCCCGATCCCAGAAGGGCACGTCGCCCGAATAATCGTCCATATGATAGGCGAAGCCCTCCTCGATCAGCAGGCGCCGCGTATTGTCGGTGTGGAAATAGCGGCTGAGCCAGCCATAGGGGCGCACGCCGACGGTCTTCTCGATGGAGGCGACCGCCTTGCGGATGAATTCGCGCTCCTGCTCCTCATTCATCTTGAACTGGTGCACCCAGCGCCAGCCATGGCTGACCGGCTCATGCCCGAGTTCTGCGATGGCCTGGGCGATTTCCGGATGATTTTCGAGGCTCAGCGCCGCTACCGTCCAGCTCGCCTTGATGTCATAGTCGCGCAGCAGCTTCACGATGCGCGGGGCGCCCGCCTTGATGCCGTAGCGATAGTTGGATTCATTGCCATAGTTGCGGATGGCCGACTTGATGTGGATGCCCAGTTCATCGACAGGCTCCATGCCGCGGTCGCCACGCGCCACGGTCATTTCCGACCCTTCCTCGACATTCACGACCACCGACAGCGCCAGCTTCGCATCATTCGGCCAGTCGATACGTTCTTCAATCATCAATGCATCTCCTCACCGCCCGAGACGTTCAGTGCCTCGCCGGTCACATAAACCGCGTCGTCGGAAGCCAGCCATGCGCAGGCGCCCGCGGTGTCGCTGCCCTTGCCGGGGCGACCCATCGGGTTCTTGCGGTGCATGTTCTCGATATAGGCCTCGACGCTGTCGAAGCCGAGCAGCTTCGAGAAATACTCATTCTGCCGCGCACCAAGGCCCGTCGTGACATGATTGGGGCACACCGCATTCACGGTGATGCCATATTGGCCAAGCTCGATGGCGTTGGAGCGGGTCAACCCGACCATGCCATGTTTCGAACTGGTATAAGGCGCCATGTGCGGGAAGCCTGACTTGGCCGCCTGGCTGGCGATGTTGATGATCCGGCCACCCTTGCCGCCCGCGATCATGGCCTTTGCCGCCGCCTTGGTGCCGTAGAAGGCGCCCGACAGGTTCACGCTGATCACCGCTTCCCACTCGCTGGACGTCGTTTCCAGCAGCGGCTTCATGATATAGCCGATGCCTGCATTATTGACCCAGATGTCGAGCGATCCGAACGCCTCGACGGTCTTCGCCGCCAGCGCCGCGCAGCTTTCCTCCGACCGCACGTCGCACGGGATAACCGCGACCTTCGTGCCGCGCTGGCGCAGTTCCTCGGCCACGGCCTCCATCTCGTCGGTGGTGCCGATGTCGCTGGCGCCCATATGCTCGGCCGGCTTGCCAAGGTCGGAGACGACGCAGTTCGCGCCCTCGTCCGCGAAGCGTTGCAGGATCGCCTGCCCCAGCCCTTTGTCACGGCCCGAGCCGGTGACGACTATGGTTTTCCCTTCGAAGCGGCGCATCACAGCGTCTCGGTCAGGATGAACTGCGGATTGTCAGCGAACTGCTGGAACTGGGCGGCGACCTTCTGCACCGCCTCGCTCGACGCATCGACGCCGAAGGCCGCCATGTCGGTGATGTCGATCACCTCGAAATAGGCATAGGGCGATGGCGCGTCGCTGCCCAGCACGCCGGTTACCCGGTGCACCTGGAAATCCTTGACGGAGGAAAGCGCATTGACGCCTGGAATGTCGACCGTCCGTGCCCAGTTTTCATAGGCGGCGGGATCGGCGTCCTGCTTCAGGTTGAACAGCACGATGATGCGCATAGGGCTCTCCTTCTTGTTCATCAGATCAGGGGGGACGACACGAAACCGGCAAGACCGGCATCGAACCTGCGGGCCAGCGCGATCAGCGCCGCCTCGCTATGGGGGGGACCGACCAGCTGCACCGCCACGGGCATGCCCTCGGCATCCAGCCCGGCGGGAATGCTGATCGCGGGCAGGCCGGAAATATTGGCAAGGCCGGTGAAGGCCGACTGGTTTGCGGGCGGACGGGCGCTGTGGCGGAAGGCCGCCTGCGGGGCCGTCGGCATCAGCAATATGCCATCCTCGCCAACGGCATCGCGCACCGTCATCCGCGTACGCGCCAATATCTGCTGGGCGCGCGCTACATCCTCCTCGGACCGGCCTTCGGCATAGTCGAGCATGAAGCGCAACTCATCCGACAGCCGGTCGGCAGCTTTCGTCCGGGTTGCGCCAAGATGCGTGATGAGTTCTCGCGCCGCGACGACGAAACCCGCAAAGCGCACATCCGCAGCGCTATCCGCCAGTTGGAGCGACCGCGAGGGCAGGTCGTCAACCAGCGCCACCGCCCGCTCATAAGCGGCGACAACCCCCGCCTCACAACCAAGGTCATCGAAATTGTCGAGCAGCACCAGCCGCTCCGGCACGGTCCCGGCATCCCCAGCGCCGTTCAGCACCGCCAGCACCGTTTCCAGATCGTCGATCGACCGGGCGATCGGACCGATGCTGTCCAGCCATTCGCTGAGCGGTACAAGACCCTTGTCGGAAATGGCGCCCGGCGTCGGCTTGATGCCATAGACGCCACTATAGGCCGCCGGAATGCGCACCGAACCCAGTGTGTCGGTACCAAGCGACGCGACGCACAGGCCCGCCGACACCGCAGCGCCGCTGCCGCCCGAGGAACCGCCGGGCGTATAGCCTTCTCGGTGGGGATTGATCGTCTGGCCGAACCAGGGATTGTCGGTCGTCGCGCCCAGCGCCGCTTCATGCATGTTGAGCGTGCCAAGGATGATCGCCCCTGCCGCCCGCAGCCGCGCCACAGCCTCCGCATCTTCCGAAGCGATGATGCCGCGCCGCGCCGCCATCCCGGCATTCCACTCCAGGCCCTTGACCGCGATGTTGGACTTCACCCCAACCGGCACGCCTTCCAGCGCGCGGACACGGCCCTCCGCAATCCGCTGGCCGCTTTCTTCGGCCGCCGCCGCGGCGCCCGCGCGGTCGACCTCGACATAGGATCGGATCGCGCCATCATGAGCGGCTACGCGGGCGAGATAATGGTCGACGACCTTGGCGGGCGTGGTTTCGCCCGCCGCATAGGCCGCATGCAGTCCAGCTATGTCGAGCCGATGCAATGGCGTCACGACTTGCGCTCGTCGATCAGGCGGATTGGCTTTTGCCTGACGTCGATCTGCGTCAGGGCCGCCGTGTCGCCGGGTCCGACCAGTTTCACCGAAACCTCGACGCCCAGCCCCTGACGCAGCAGCCCTGCAAGCTGGCCTTCATCCGTACCGCCACGGCTTTCGAGTGTGACCCGCATGTCGTCGCGGCCCGCCCCGTCGCGCGAGACATGACAGACGAACTCGCCCGTCATGTCGGCACGATTCTCGATCAGCGCGCCGATGGCATGGGGGAAGACGTTGATGCCGCGCAGCTTCACCATATTGTCGCTGCGCCCCTTGAAACCCGCTATCCGCTTGAAGGCGATGCCGGTCTGGTTGGCGCTGGTCAGCTCATGGGTGATGTCATGCGTGTTGAAGCGAATGCAGGGCGCGATGTCGTCCTTGAACAGGCAGGTCACGACCATGTCGCCGGTTTCGCCCGCATCCACGGCCGTACCCGTGTCGACATCCAGCAGTTCCAGATATTGCGCGTCCTCCCAGACATAGAGGCCGTCGCGCTCCGGACCTTCGCCCGCGATCGATCCGGTGTCGCCCACGCCATACCAGTCATAGGCCCTGGCCCCGCCCCATGCCTTTTCGACGCTGGAACGGTCTTCCGTCCCCAGATGGCCACAGATCATCTTGATGTTGATCCTGTCGAGCAGGCCTTCAGCCTCAGCCACCTCCGCCAGCTTGCGGATATAGTCGATGAAGCCCATCAACACCGACACGTTGAAATCCGCCATCAACCCGACCTGGTTGATCGAGCGCGTCTCGATGCCGGTGCCCGCCGACAGGAAGATGGAGTTGGTGAAATGCGTCACCGCCTCGCGGATATAGTGGCCGCCATTGATCATGCCGTGGCCATAGACCGACTGCACGACGTCGCCGGGGCTTACTCCCTGCCAGCGATACATGCGCCCGACGAGCAGGTTGGTGATCTCGCGCCCCTTGGGACCGAACAACAGCGCCTGCGGCCGCCCGGTGGTGCCCGACGTGGTGTGGAAGATCGTCGGCGGACGATCCGTGCCGCCCAGGCCAGCGAAATCGCCATAGGGCGGATGGTCGGCGATTGAGGCCATCAGGTCGGTCTTGTCATAGACCGGCAGCTTCGCAATGTCCTCAAGGCCGCGAATATCGCCCGCCTCTATGCCCTTGGCACCCCAGAGACGCTGGTAGAAGGGAATTTCCCAGCCGCGCTTCATCAGCTTGAGGAAGCGTTCATTCTGGAGCGCGTGCAGTTCATCGCGGCTCATGCCCGTGTAGCGCGCGACAAAGGCATCACCCACCGGATAGTCCTGAAGCATCTGCTTGGCGTCGAAAGCTTCGAAATAGGTCGGGAAAGTCATAATTGCTCCGGACGTGTGAAATAGGAAAGCGGATCGGAAAACAGGAGCGGATCGGGCTCGCTGGCGGCCAGTTCGTGGGCAAGGCTGCGCTTGGCCTGCGTCTGCGCGGGGCTCATCGCCGCGTCGGGATGGCCCAGCGTCGCGGGAATGACGCGTTCCAGCACCGAGCCGTCACGACGCGTCACCACCAGCCGCTGCGGCGACAGGGCGTTAGGATCGTCGTTGCCGTCCAGCGTGATGACCAGCCTGCCCGCCAGCGCGGCGATCGCCGGATCGGCAAAGGTCACGGGCGTGAAGCGGCGCGGATCGATCCGCCCATCCGTCAACATCAACGCCACCAGCAGGGGCAGGCAGAGACGGGCATAAGCGGGCGTCATGTCTGCCTGGAACGGGCGCCCGACCAGCCGCTGGATAAGGGGCGGCACGAACGCCTCGATCTTCACGACGGAGCCGGCATCGACATCCCCCTCGCGCAGCAGCGTGTCGAGCGTCGCGAGCACCGCATGGCTCGCCCGCCCCGACGGGAACGGCTTGATGCTGACTTCCGCGATCCGCCAGACCCGACCCAGCGCATCGGCATAGGGCGTCAGATCGCCCTCATCGAACAGCCGGAAATAGCCGAAGGGGCCCTCGAGCGCGTCATGCGGGCCGGTCAGCCCCGCCTTGACCAGATCGACCGCCGCGATGGCCGCCCGCGCCGCCCCTGCGATCTGGAGCGGCAGGGCAATAGATCCTTCGACATGCGCCTGCATCGTGCCCGCGCACTGCGAATAGGCAAGACCCAGCACATCTTCCAGCCGGTCGACGCCGTCGATCCGGGCCACCGCCAGCGCGGAGCCGATGCAGCCTGCGGTTGCGGGCCGGAAAAAGCGCAGCGGCGTGTCCGCCGACAGGCCAAGGCCGCTCGCAATGTCCACGCCGATAGCCAGCGCCGTCAGCGCTTCGTCCGGATCGCATCCGCCGCGCCGGTCGATCGCCGCCATGACGGAAGCGGTCACGGTGGACAGCGCATGGACCACGGCGGGCTCATGCACCGCATCCCATTCAAGACAATGGATCTGGAAGGCGTTGACAAAGGCCGCGCCCGCGGCGGGCAGGCGCATGCCCCGCGCAATCAGGCGGGCGTCGCTCCCCTGCCCCCAGCTCCGCGCCGCAACCAGCACATTGTCGGCGCCCGGCGCGGTCGAACCCGCCGCCCCTGTCGCCAGCGTATCGCCCAGCAGGTGAAGCGCAGCCTCCCGCACCACCGGGGGAAGCCGGTGCCCGGCGCGAACAAAATCAAGAATGCGATGCGTCGCGCTCAAAGCCAGCCCTCCAATATGCGCATGATGTCCGACACCCGATCGCCCTCAAGCGTGGCCACGATCATTTCGCTGGCCTCATCGATCTCGACGCCTCCCCATGCCATCAGCGCGCGGGCCTTTTCAACCACCCCGGCCTCGGACAAGGGCCGCTCCGGGTCCCCGCGCGCGTCGGCCAGCGTGATCCTGCCTTTCCCGCTCGACAGGGTGGCCCCGAAATGCGCGGGATAGGCGCGGGTCAGCGCCTCGCTCTCCACCACCGTCACCTGTCTGCGCGCATCGGCCAGCGCGGCAATCGCATCGGGTTCGAAGTCAGCAAGCTGCGGCACGCCCCGTTCCATGACGATGGCGACCGCATGTTGCAGCGAGAATTTCGCGTCGATCACGCTTTTCGGATCGGGCCGGTCGCAAAAGATGAGCGCATCGCGATAGGTGACGACCGTCACTGCCCCCTCCAGCGCCCCCATCGCCTTGAGTTCCAGCGCCGCGTCGATGGCGGGATGCGCATGGCGGCAGGCACCCCAGGGCTTGAAGCTCACCTGATCGATCCGCCAGCCCTCGCCCAGCACCGGCGGCTTTGGCGCGTCGCAGGTCGCGGCGAACAACCCCTGCGGCCCTTCCAAGATGAAGCGCGGCCCGGTGATACCCATAACCGCGTGCCGGGCCGCTGCCGTGCCCGTCATCATCGCATGGGCCAGATGCCACTGCTTGGCCATGACCGGCTCATGCCGCATCTGCCAGAGGCCGCCCGTGACCGATCCCGCCAGCCCCAGCGCCGATACAAGCTGCGCCTCGCTTGCGTCGAGGCGGAATACTGCAGCGGCAGCAGCGCCAAAGCTGCCCGCCGTCGCCGTATTGTGCCAATAGGCATAATGCCGCCCATCCAGCATCGCGCCGATCCCGATCATGGCCTCATAACCCCGCACACCCGCATCGAGTGCGTCGTCCAGCGCATCCCCGCCCATGCCGAGTACCGTGGGCCAGACGGCCGGGCCGGGATGCAGGATCGCCGTGCGGTGGACATCATCCATCTCCAGCACATTGCCCAGCCACGCCGCCTTGTCGGCGGCAGCAGCTCCCCTGTCCCCCGCCTGCAATCGAGCGACTTCGGATTGTCTTGCTCCTGCAACACAAGCCAGCCAATCCAGTAGATGCAGCCTCGCCTTTGTCCGGACAATTTTTTCTATCGGACGATGGAGATGCTGTGCAATGCGTTCAACTAGGCTATGGTCTATCGCAGTCATCGGAGATACTCCGACATGTAACGAATTGGCAGGGGAGTGTGAATTTGTCGGCGGAAGTTCAAAAGATTACGCGAAATGGTGGCAAGAAGCCACGCTATCAGGAACTTGCCGAGGATTTGCGCGCGGGAATTTTGCGTGGCGACTATCCCGATCCGGCGCATTTTCCCACCGAAAGCGTATTGTGCGCACGCTACGGGGTCAGCCGCTTCACTGTGCGCGAAGCCCTGCGCTCGCTGCAGACCGAAGGCCTGATCCAGCGCAAGCGCGGATCGGGCACCGTGATCAAGCCCGCCTCGGCGCGCGGCGGCGCGCTGCACCAGCCGCTGTCCAACGTCGGCGAAATTCTGCAATATGCTCGCGACAGCCAGATTCATTTCACCACCATGGGGCCGGCATCGCTGCCCAGGAAGTTCGCCGCCCATATTGCGGAGCCGGTAAGCGGGCGCTGGTATCATTTTCGCGGCTTGCGCACCCGGCAGGGACAGGCCGGACCGATCGCCCTGACCGACGCCTATATCCATCCGGACCTTGAAGCTGCCGCACGAGAGATACGGACGAACGAAGACACACTTTTCCGCCAGCTTGAGCGCCTGTCGGGCGTCAAGATCGCGACCGTGACACAGGATATCCAGGCGGTAGCCGCCAGCGGCACGGTCGCGGCAGAACTGGGCGTGCCCCGTCGCAGCCCCTGCCTTCGCATCCTGCGCTGCTATCTCGACGCCGAAGGCCGCATCATGGAGATTTCCGCGAGCCACCATCCCGGTGACCGCTTCGCCTACACCATGCATATCGACGTCGAGTAACAAGGGTTCAGCCATCGGCGCCAAGCTCCGGCGCCGATGTCGGGACCCAGGGATTTTCCCCCGCGAAACGAATGGGCGGCGCGATATGATGCGCCCCATCGGCTTCGACGATAAGCCCGCGTTCCGCGATATGAGGCTCCGAAAAAGCCTCCTGAAAATCAAGCACGGGGGAGAAGGCGACATCCTTGTCCGCAAACCAGGCAACCCATTCGTCGCGCGTCCGCGTGCGGAATATCTCCCGCAGAAACCCGACCAGCAAGGCCTGCTCCTCACCGGGCGCCGCCGCGCCGAGCGCAATGAGATCGGGCCGATCCAGCGCGTTCAGCAGGTTGGCGACGAACTTCAGTTCACGCCCGCCTAGCACGACATGCTTTCCATCCGCCGTCGCATAGACATTATAGAAGGCCGCGCCGCCCAGCGACCGCTGGCTGGCCGATCGCGGCGGCTCGCCACCGGCGATCGCCGCGCCTGCGATGTGCGCGCACCAGGGCAGCATGGAATCGAACATGGCGACATCCACATAGTCGCCCCGGCCGCTCTTCTCCCGGCCGATCAGCGCCATCAGCACGGCCGACAGCCCGGTCAGCCCCGCCGCCATGTCGGCCGAAGGTGCGCCCGGCACGACCGGCATGCCATCGGGACCGTCATTGACCGAAAGGAAGCCCGCCATGGCCTGAACCGCCATGTCGTGCGCGGGATGATGCGCCAGCGCCCCAGCCTGCCCAAAGGCCGAGATCGAGCAATAGACGATGCGCGGATTGCGCGACGACACCGCATCATAGCCAAAGCCCAGCCGCGCGACGACGCCCGGCCGGAAACCTTCGATGAACACGTCCGCCTCATCGATCAGCGCCCAGAGCGCATCGCGCCCCGCATCGCTCTTGAGGTCGAGCGCGACACTCTTCTTGCCCCGATTGAGGTTGCGAAACCAGATCGACTGTCCCGCCTCGAAAGGGGCCTGTTCGCGGGACGGCTCGCCGCTGAGCGGCTCGACCTTCACCACCTCGGCCCCCTGATCCGCCATCATCACCGACAGCATCGGCCCCGGCAGGAACTGCGACAGGTCGACGACCTTTAGCCCCGAAAGCTTGCCCATGGGATCAGACCACTCCCTTTGCCTTGAAGGAGGCGATTTCCTCTGCGCTAAAGCCGGCCTCCGCCAGCACCGCTTCGCTGTCGGCGCCCAGCAACGGGGCCGCACGGTTGGGCAAACGCTCCCCATCCATGCGGATCGGGTTGGCGAGTACGCGCAGCGCATCCCTGTCAGGATGCGACACCGTATCGATCATGCCGGTTTCGCGGAGATAGGGGTTGTCGAGCGCCTGATCGAGGCCATAGACCGGCGACACCGGCATGTAACCGGCAAGCCGTTCGACCCAGTGCGCCACCGGCTGCTCGCTGAAAATGCCATCCAATAGGGCGGTCAGCGCGTCGCGGTTGGCCAGCCGATCGGCCGGCGTCCCGAATCGGGGATCGGCGGCGAGTTCGCTGTGACCGATGCGATCGACCAGCACGTCCCAGAATTTGGGAAGCTGCGCCATTACGAACACCCAGCCATCTGCCGCGCGGAACATCTGGCTCGGCGTGACGGACGGGTGCGCCGAACGCTCGACACGCTCGGTGACGTCGCCTTCGTTCAGATACCAGACCGCCGGATAGCTGGTTTGATGGATGGCGGTGGACAGCAGGTCGACATCGACGTCCCGGCCAACGCCTGAACGTTGCGCATCGACAAGCGCGCCCAGCAGACCAATGGTCATGATCGTGCCGGTCATGAAATCGACCAGCGACAGGCCCGCACGCGTCGGCGGGCCATCCGGTTCGCCCGTCAGCGACAGCCAGCCTGCCTCCGCCTGCATCAGATAGTCATAGCCCGGCCAGCGCGCCCGCTCATTATCGCGCCCATAGGCGGAAAGATGAGCGCAGACGAGCGCGGGATTGACGTCCTTCAACTGCGCATAGGTCAGCCCGATCTTCTCGGGCAGGTCGCCTCGCAGATTATTGACGACGGCGTGACTGGACGCGGCCAGCCGATGCAGGATCTGCTTGCCCTCGACCGAATTGAGATCAAGCGTCAGCGAACGCTTGTTGAGGTTGAAGCTCTGGAAATAGAGGCTTTCACCCTTGCGCAGATAATGCGGGCCCACGGCGCGGGCCGTGTCTCCGGCCTTGGGCGGTTCGATCTTGATGACCTCCGCCCCCATCTGCGCGAGAAACATGGTGCCGTACGGGCCGGCACCATATTGTTCGGCGGACAGTATCCGATATCCTTCCAGGGGAAGTCTTCGCGTCACGCCGGGTTCCTTTTCAGCCATTGCTTGGCGATGATCATCCGCTGCATTTCATTGGTGCCCTCGCCGATGCACATCAGCAGAGAGTCACGATAATAGCGCTCGATCTCATATTCCTTCGAATAGCTGTAGCCCCCGAAGATGCGCATGGCTTCTTCCGAATTGCGGACGGCCGCCTCGGACGCGAAATATTTCGCCATCCCCGCCTCCATGTCACAGCGTTCGCCGCGATCATAGGCCCGGGCCGCCTGGCTGACCAGCAGCCGCGCCGCCTCGGCACGCGTCACCATCTCACCCAGTTTGAGCTGGATCGCCTGATGCTGCGCGATCGGCTTGCCCATCGTCTTGCGAAGCTGTGCATATTCGGTGGCCAGCCGCAGCGCCCCTTCCGCCAGTCCGACACCACGCGATGCAACATTGATCCGACCCAGTTCGAGCCCGCCGGTAGCCTGGAAAAAGCCCTGCCCTTCAACGCCACCGATCAGGTTCTCGGCCGGAATGCGATAATTGTCGAAGACCAGTTCCGCGGTATCGATCGACTTGTAACCCAGCTTGTCGAACTTCTTGCCGACGGTGAAACCTTCGCCCTTCGGCGCGATGAACAGGCTCATGCCCTTATAGCGCGGCTCGGCCTGGGGATTGGTCTTCACCAGAAGCGCGATGCAACTGCCCTGAATGCCGTTGGTGATCCATGTCTTGGTGCCGTTGATGACATAATCGTCGCCATCGCGCACCGCATGGGTCCGGATCGCCTGAAGATCGGTGCCCGCATCGGGTTCGGTCAGCCCCAGCCCGCCACGGATTTCCCCGGTGGCGAATTTCGGTAGCCATTTCTGCTTTTGCGCTTCGGTACCGAAACGCTCGACTGCCGCCGCCATCATCAGATGCGAATTGACGATGCCGGTAATCGCCATCCAATAGGATGAAATGCGCATGATGATCCTGGAATAGGTCGTCGCCGGCAGGCCGAGACCGCCATATTCCTGCCCAATGGTGGCGCCGAAAAGCCCCATATCTTTCATCTGCTCCACCAGTTCGGCGGGCCAGATGTCGTTATGATCATGATACATGACCACCGGACGAACATCCCGTTCGATCCAGCGGTCAATGGTTTCCAGCAGAGCAGCTTCATCGTCGGGATCGATATGCCGCTGAATATGTTCAGACATTATACTCTTACCTCAATCGTCGACGGGACCGAAACCACGCTTCCAGATCAGCATGGTCCGGTTAAAAGTGCAGACGATATCGCCATGCTGGTTCTTGCCTATCGTCTTGACGGTGACGATGCCCTGTTCCGGTCGAGAACTGGACTCACGCTTCTCAATGACTTCGCTTTCGGCGTAGATTGTGTCGCCGGGGAACATCGGATGGGTCAGGCGGATATTGTCCCAGCCCAGATTCGCCACAGCCTTCTGGCTGACGTCCGAAACGCTCATGCCGACCATCAGCGCCACGGTCAGCGGCGAACAGACCAGCGGCTTCTTGAATTCGGTCTTCTTGGCGAATTCATAGTCGAAATGCGCCGGATGCGTGTTCATCGTCAGCAGCGTGAACTGCACATTGTCGGCATCGGTAATGGTGCGTCCGGGGCGATGCTCATAGATATGGCCGACCACGAAGTCTTCATAATAGCGTCCGAAAGTTTCACGGAAGCGCCCGGGGCTGACTTCTACAACGCCTTCACGCATCTTGCTTGCTCCGCATTGCCAATATCCTTTGATATCGCCGCATGATCGGTGCTTCGAGCATGCGGCCGTTGAAACGAATTGCAGCACCACCGGCTGCGTCAAAAACCCTTTGCGCCTCTTCCGCCTCGGCAATCTCTTCGACCGTCGGACGGAATGTCGCGTTGATGATGTCGACCTGAGCGGGATGGATCGCCGCCTTGCCGGTAAAGCCGAGCGCCTTTGCGGCCTCTGCCTCGTCGCGTAGCCCCTGCTCGTCATCGAGCGCGATGAAGGGCACGTCGATCGCCGGAACCCCCGCCCCGGCACAGGCCATCACGAAGGCGCCACGCGCCGAACGCAACGGCTCCCATGCCAGCGCGACGCCCAGTTCGGCGGCAAAGTCGCCGCCGCCGAACATCATCGCCACCACGCCCGGTGCGGCGGCGATTTCCGGCGCCACCCGCAATCCCTTCACGGTCTCGATCAACGGCACGATTCCGGGCGTGCGTTTACCCAGAACCGACGCGATGATCCTGATCTCCACCGCGCTTTCCACCATGGGCACGAAGAGCAGCGCGGGAAGCACCGACGCATCGGCGAGCGCGAGCAGATCTTCCAGACCCGCCCGCGTCGTCATGCCGTTGATCCGCAGGACAAGCCGTGGATCGCCCCCGTCGATCGCCGCTACAGCCACCCCGCGCGCCTGACCCTTGGCCGGCTCAGGAACCGAATCCTCCAGGTCAATGCAGACGGCGTCGGCATTGCTGGCCAGCGCCTTGCCATAGCGTTCCGGCTTGGACCCGGGCACGAACAGCAATGTTGAAAGGCTGATGGGTGCGTTCACCAAGGAACCCCTCCTGTTGACGTCCACTTAAATTTGTCCGGACAACTTATAAGTCAAGCACAAAAGCGCCAACCCCCATTTTTCCGTCAGAATGGCTTCACCGTCCCAAGGTAGGAGGTGACAATCAGCAGTCCATAAACGATGAACACCCACACACGGGTCCGGTCCATGGTGCGGCGCAGCGGCACCTCCGTCTCATCGCTGGAACCTTCCTTCAGCAGGCGGCCAAGTTGCGGCCCCACCGGCTTGAACGCGACGTCGATCATGATCGCGGCGACGAAAATCAGCCCGAACAGCAGCGCCTTGGACGCAAGCCATTTCTCGGCCAGCGGCGCACCCGTCGCCAGCGACACGATGCCAAGGCCCAGATAGCCGACGGTGATCACATTTTTGAGCCAGAATTCGATCTTCCGGTTGCGCGCCGCACGCGGGGTCATGTCATGGAAATGCGCGTCCCAGACGAGCCAGAGCCAGAACAGCCCCGCCAGCCAGGCCCCCGCCAGCACCAGGGACGGAACCGCCCAGTAACCGCCCAGCGTCACCACCGAAAGCGACACCGGCACCATCAGCGCCCATGCCGTGCGCGGCGTCATGTCGATAAGGACGAGCAGCTTCAGCAACGCGATTCGCTGGTCCAGCGTGTAGAGATGACGCTTGCGGAAATGCTGCCCTGCCAGAAAGACCCCGACGTCGCCGCCGAGCCACAAAACAAAGAGAATCAAGTGAAAATAGACAAGGCTTGGGTAAGCCAGATCAGCGAGTGCCATCTAATTTTTCTCCTCCGTGGCTCAGGGCCGCTTGACAGCCTCCTGCTTACATGAAAATTTGTCCGGACAAATTAGAAAAAACGTCCGCAGGCAGAACTGCCATTTCCGGAATCAGAAAATAGGGAGAATAATATGAAGCGTCTTCTGCTCGTCGCGACGACCGCGCTCAGCGCAGGCATCGCGGTCGCGCCCTTGCACGCCCAGACGACGGCCAAGGCCGAAGACCAGTCGAGCGGTGGTGTTCAGGAAATCGTCGTGACGGCCCAGCGCCGTTCGGAAAGCCTGCAGAATGTGCCGATCGCCGTTTCCGCTTTCTCGGCCGATCAGCTCCGCAGTCAGGGCGTTTCCAACACGCTCGAACTGGGCCGCTTCGTTCCCAATCTGGTGTCGATGAACAATACCGGCGTGGGTTCGGCCAATGCCTTCTACCTGCGCGGCCTTGGCAATACGGAAACGATTCCGACCTTCGACCCGCCGGTTGGCACCTATGTCGACGAAATCTATCTCAGCCGTCAGAATGCCAATAATATCAATCTGTTCGATGTGGAGCGGGTCGAAGTTCTGCGCGGTCCGCAGGGCACGCTGTTCGGCCGCAACACCACCGGCGGCGCCGTCAACGTGATCCTGAAGGAGCCGGGCAAGGAATTTGGCGGCTTCGCGGAAGTCGGCTATGGTCGTTACAACAAGAAAATCGCGCGCGCTTCGGTCGACGTGCCTCTTGCCGACACCCTGTCTGTCAAGCTCAGCGGCTATTGGCAGAATGACGATGGCTATGTGAAGGACGTCACCACCGGCCAGCGCCTCAACGACGATGACGGCTGGGGCGCCCGCATCGGCATCCACGGCGAATTGAGCCCGTCAGTCCGCTGGAACGGTTCTTATGCGCATATCGTCGCCAATGGCGAGAATATCCTGAATTTCCAGTGCAACCCGGCAAATCCTTCGGACTGCAATGGACGTTTTGCTACCACCGGTATTCCAGTGGGCAAGAGTTCGTCCAATTCTCCCTTCGCTTCTCTGCCAATCAGCGGCCGGAAGAAATATTTCCTGATGGGGAATTATACGACAACCAATCTGATCACGTCGAACTTCGAAGTCGATCTGGCCGAAAAGATGACGCTGAACCTGATCACGGGCTTTGTCAGCCAGGACCAGCAATATGCGCTCGACTTCTATGACGGTCGTAGCGGTCCTTCGCTGGCCAATCCGAATCCGGTCGTCATGGGCTATGCGCGGGGCGGCTTCGCGATCCTGAACGACGGCACGCATCAGCAGTTCAGCCAGGAAGCCAAGATCAACGGCAGCGTCGCCGACGGCCTGATCGACTATGTTGCCGGTGCCTTCTATCTCGTGGAGCGCAACCGCACCGATTTCGCCGACACCTTCACGCTCTCGCCGACCAGCACGCTGATCCTGGCGGACCGCATCCTGCGCAACAAGACGGAGGCGCTGGCCGGCTACGCCCAGATCGACGTCAACCTCACCGACCAGATCAAGCTGACCGGCGGCATCCGCTACACCGACGAAACCAAGACTCTGCAGGTCCAGGACAATCGCGCAAGCTGTAATGACGGTACAATCGAAGCGACCTGCCTCGACACCTTCAATCTTGTCGGGCCTTCCGGACTGAAGATCCCCGACAAGCTGAAGACCAAGCAGTGGACGCCGCGCTTCGCGATCAATTACAAGGTCAATAACGATATCCTGCTCTTCGCCTCGGCGACACGTGGATTCAAGTCCGGCGGCTGGAATGCCCGCGCGACATCTGTAACGTCCTTCCTGCCCTTCGGCCCTGAAAAGGTCTGGAGCTATGAAACCGGTATCAAATCCGAATGGTTCAATCGCCGTCTTCGTGCGAACCTCACCTTCTTCTACATGGACGTGAACGATCTCCAGACGCCTTCCGCGCTGGTCAACCCCAATGGGTCTGCCACCTTCATCACCCGCAACTTCGCGGACATGACGAACAAGGGCATTGAGGCCGAATTCACCGTCGTGCCGGTCGAAGGGCTGAACCTCTACGTCAACGCCGGTTATCAGGACGCCAAGTTCAAGATCAATCGCAACGCGCCCGATTATGACGAATATGGCATCCAGTCGGTCAATGCGCAGCAAAAGGCGTGTCAGGCCCTGATCGCTGCGGGCAATATTCCGGGCGGCACCGGCACCACCGCCGCCTGCGGCGTCGGCATCGTCACGCCCGACGGCAGGATCGCCGATCCGACGCGCACGCCCAAATGGACGATCGCCGTGGGCGGCAATTATACCGTGCCCCTGGGCAGCAGCGGCCTATCGCTGGTCCCGTCGATCAACGGCAGCTATCGCACCAGCCAGGAAACCAACGCCGCCAACTACACCATCTATTCGGGGTCGATCACCGGCACCAACGGCACCTATCCGGCCAATCCCTATGGTGGCGAAGAGATATTGAACGGTTCCTTCTCCCCAGCGGCCTGGTTCGTCAATGCGAGCCTGGCGTTGAACGGAGCGGACAAGAAGTGGCAGCTTTCGGTGTCCTGCACCAACTGCCTGAACAAGACGGCGGCCAACACATCGCTGGCGAACACGCGCTATATCGACCCGCCGATGATGTGGGTGGCGCGCGCTCGCTACAACTTCTAGTAACTTCCCGCCCGGCGGGGATGCGATCCGCATCCCCGCCGGGCGGCAGCTTGGAATGGCTCTGAGATGTCGCGTTTTGACACTGCAATACAAGGGAATGGTCCAGGCATGACAATCGCCTCCGGCGCGCGCTCGGAATTCAGGCTGGGCGCGAAGCCGCTTGCGGCAGCGTTGATCGGGGTGGCCTGCGGTGCATCCCCTCTGCCCTTCAACGTCCTGCCGCTGGTCATGGGGCCAGTCAGTACCGAATTCGGATGGGATTTCGCCGCCACCAGTGCGGGCGTCACTGTCTTCGGCATCATCGCCGCGCTGCTCGCTCCCCTTTACGGCGCCTTGTCGGACCGCTTCGGCGTTCGCCCGGTGGTGCTCTGGTCGCTGTTCCTGTTCGGCATCGTCTTCGGTTCCTTCTATTTCCTGCCCGCGTCGAAGATCGGCTATCTGCTCTTCTGGGCGGTACTGGGCGCGATCGGCATCGGTTCGACCCCGGTCACCTGGAGCCGCGCGATCAGCATGTGGTTCAACCGCCATCGCGGGCTTGCGCTGGGCATCATGCTGCTGGGCACCAGCCTCGCCGCCATGGTCGTGCCGCAGATCGCGCAAAAGGCTATCGCTATGGGCGGGTGGCGCATGGCGTTCCCGATCGTGGCCCTGCTGCCCCTGCTCGTCGCCATTCCCATTGCCTTCCTCTGGTTTCGCGAACCCCGTCCCGACGAACGCCCCGAAGGCGTCGCCGACCCGAGCGGCACGATATTCGGCATCCCGCTGAAACAAGCCATGGGCGGCCATCGTTTCTGGATCCTGTTCACATCGATCCTGCTGACTGCCTTCGCCTATGGCGGCGCACATATCCACATCGCCCAGATCGTCGGCCTGCACGGCTTTTCTGCGGAGGTCGCCGCCAGTGTGCTGGGCGTGGTCGCCATCGGCATCCTCGTCGGGCGACTGCTTGTCGGTTATATGTTCGACCGTTTCTGGGCACCGGGCGTCGCCTTCCCCGCGCTGCTGCTGCCCGCAGCCGCCTGCTGGCTGCTGATGGGCACGGACGCAACGCTGAGCCATGTCATCGTCGGCGGCTTCCTGCTTGGCTTTGCCGCCGGCACGGAATCCGACATCATCGCCTATCTCGCCTCGAAATATTTCGGCATGGCGCATTATGGGCGCATCTATGGTGTGCTCTACATGCCCTTCGCCATCGGCTCCGCCATCTCCCCGATCGTCTATGGCATGGTGCGCGACCGCACCGGCAGCTACGACCTCATCCTTGGCGTGGCGATGGCCATGTTCGCCATCGGCGGCGTGCTGCTACTGGCACTGGGCCGCTATCCCGACCTCAAGACAAGCCATTCAGGAAATTGACGTGGAAACCCTTGTTCCCCAAGACGATATCGCCCTTGCAGCGATCACCGCAGCGGTCGGCGCGGAAGCCCTGATCACCAACGCGGCGGAACGCGCCTATTATTCGCAGGACGTGTTCAGCACCGGCCCGACCGTCCTCGCCGTCTTCCGCCCCACCGACAAGGAGATGCTGGCACGCGGCATTGCGGCGGCAACTGCGGCGGGCGTGGCGATCATCCCGCGCGGCGGCGGCATGAGCTATACCAGCGGCTATCTCGCGCCGGAAGCCGGGGCGCTGCTGATCGACACCGCATCGATGAGCCGCATCCTCAACATTAATGAAGAGGACATGACCGTTACCGTCGAAGCCGGCTGCACCTGGGACAAGCTTCAGCGGATGCTCAAGCCCAGGGGGCTGCGCGCACTCGCCTGGGGCACGCTGTCGGGCATCAACGCCACGGTCGGCGGCGGCATGAGCCAGAATGGCGTATTCTGGGGCGCGTTGGGCGGCACGGTGGTCGACGCGGCGCTCAGCTTTGAGGTGGTACTGGCCGACGGATCGATCCTGTCCACGGGCAGCAATTTCTTCCGCCCCTTCGGCCCCGACATCACCGGGCTGTTCGCTGCCGATTGCGGCGCGCTGGGCGTCAAGGCCACTATCACCCTGAAGCTGGTGCGCGAAGGCACCGCCTTCTCCTATGGCTCCTTCTCCTTCCCCGACGCCAATGCCTTCTTCAGCGCGATGAGCGCCATCGCCCGCGAAGGGCTGGCCTCGGAAAGCTTCGGCTTCGACCCTTATCTTCAGGCCCAGCGCATGAAGCGCGACAGCCTGGCCAAGGACGCCAAGTCGCTCGTCAACATGATGAAGGCGCAAGGCTCCGTACTGAAGGCGCTGAAGGAAGGCGCGAAGGTCGTCGCGGCCGGCCGATCCTTCCTCGACGACGTGCCCTTCTCGCTGCATCTGATCTGCGAGGGCCGCTATCAAAGCGCGGTCGACGCCGACATGAAGGCGATCGAGGCGATTGCGGTGAAACATGGCGGCAAGGCCATCGAAAACACCATTCCCAAGATCATGCGCGCCAATCCCTTCCCGCCCGTCAATTCGATGGTCGGGCCAGAGGGCGAGCGCTGGGTTCCCGTCCACGGCTTCCTGCCCCACAGCCGGCTGATCGAGGCATGGGGCCGCATCCAGGCCTTGTTCGAAGCGAACAAGGCCGAAATGGAAGCGCAGGGCGTCGCCGCCGGCGCCATGCTCGCTGCGGTCAGCCGGTCGACCTGCCTGATCGAGCCGGTCTTCTTCTGGCCCGACGCGCTGGAGGAACTGCATTGCCGCTCGCTGGAAGCATCCCATCTCGCCAAGCTCAACCGCTTCCCCGCCAATGCGACGTCGCGCGCCGTGGTCGACCGGCTGCGCGGGGAAATCGTCCGCATTTTCCGGGATCTGGGCGCAACCCATCTTCAGGTCGCCCGCACCTACCCGCTGGAAGAAGCCAGCGATCCGCGCGCCTGGACCATGCTGAAGGCGATCAAGCAGACCGTCGATCCCAGGGGGCTGATGAACCCCGGCAGCCTGGGGTTGTGACAGGATGAGCATGATCAAGCCCTATGCCGCCCTCGCCCTTCAGATAGCCGCCCGTTCGGTCGAGCGGCTGCCTGACCGCGCCGCCGCAAGCGTCCAGATGCTGGCGATGATCGAGGAGATCGGCGTCAAGCTGCGCGCCTCCTCCGTCTTCATCCAGCAATATGGCGGCAGCCCCGTGCACCTTGCGGTGCTGCCCGAATATTTCCTGACCAGCTACCCCGGCCGCATCTCCATTCCCGCCTTCGCGGAAAAGGCGGCGCTGGACATGGACGGCCCTGAATATGAGGCGCTGGGCAGGATCGCCACTGCGCAGAACCTGTTCCTTGCGGGCAACGCCTATGAACGCGATCCGCATTTCCCCGGCCTCTATTTCCAGACGAGCTTCGTCGTCGCCCCATCGGGCAAGGTCGTGCTGCGCTATCGCCGCCTCAATTCGATGTTCACGCCGACACCGCATGACGTCTGGTCGAAATATCTCGACATTTACGGGCTGAACGGCGTGTTCCCCGTCGCCCGGACGGAGATCGGCAATCTGGCCGCCATTGCGTCCGAAGAAATCCTCTACCCCGAAATCGCGCGTGCCCATGCCCTGCGCGGCGCGGAGATTTTCGTCCATTCCTCTTCGGAGGTCGGATCGCCGCTCGCCACGCCCAAGCAGATCGCCAAGCGCGCCCGCGCGTTCGAGAATATCGCCTATGTCATCTCCGCCAACACGGCCGGGATCGAAGGATCAGCGATGCCGCTGGCGTCCGCCGACGGCAATTCGATCGTCATCGACTATAAGGGCAATCCGCTCGCGGAATCGAGCCCCGGCGAAACCTTCACCGCCTTTGCCGATCTCGACATCAACGCCCTGCGCGCCCAGCGGCGGAAGCCCGGCATGAGCAATTTCCTCGCCCGCCAGCGGCTGGAGCTTTTCGCCCCCATCTATGGCGGCCAGGCGCCCCAGCCCGCCAACAGCCTGATCGCCGACGGGTTGGTAAAGGTACCCGACCGTGACCATTTCCTGAAGGTGCAGGAACAGGTGATCGACCGTCTTTCGAAGGATGGACTGATATGAAACAGGATGTACCCCCGCCCTATACCGCCGTCGCCCAGCATGCGGTGTTCCCCAAGCCCACTCATGATGAAGCGGCGCGTTATAATTTTCTGACGGCGTTCAACAAATATCTGTCCGGATCGATCGGAGCAGGCAACAGGATCGCCTATGACACGCGCGTCCTGCCCGCTTTCCAGGCGGAACATGGCCGCGACCCGCAGGACCGTTTCGAGATCCGCGACGCGATGAACCAGGACCCCTGGCATCGCTATTGGTCGGCGCTGAAGCGCAATTCGATGGAAATGCGCCAGCAGAACGGCCGTTCGATCACGCTGCGCCAACTGGCTGAGCTGAGCGCTATGGTGCGCCAGTATAATGAGGGCCGGGGGACGCTGCAGCTCGATCCGTCCCTCCCGATCCCGCATTATATGGATGCAGTCGACATCCATTGCATGCCCGGCAATTATCAGGGGGAGGAACGCCCCGGCGACATGTCGGCAGGCGCCAATTATGACAGCGGCCTGTTCGCCACCACCGCAGGCGGGCTTGGCGCGCTGTCGGACGGTGGCGGGCAGGCGCTGGTCGAATGGGTCCGCAAGGAACGCCCCGACTGGAAACCCCGCCGCATCCTCGATCTGGGCTGCACCGTCGGCCATAATATCGTGCCGCTGGCGCTCGCCTTCCCCGATGCGGAGGTTATCGCCATCGACACGGGCGCGGCCGTACTGCGCTATGCCCATGCCCGCGCCCAGTCGCTGGGCGCGACGAACATCCGCTTCATCCAGATGAATGCCGAGGATATGAGCCGTTTCCCCGACGGCCATTTCGACTGGGTGCAGACCACCATGTATCTGCACGAACTGTCGGGCAAGGCCCTGCCCCGGATCATCCGCGAAAGCGAACGCGTGCTGGCGCCGGGCGGCCTGATGTTCCATCTGGAACAGCCGCAATATAGCGACGACATGCCGCTTTATGAGCAGTTCATCCGCGACTGGGACGCTTTCAACAATAATGAGCCCTATTGGTCGGCCATGCATGCACTGGACCTGAAACAGGTGATGGAGGAAGCAGGCCTGCCGCGCGACTGCCAGTTCACGGCGCGCGTGCTGGCCGTCGTCGACCGCACCATCTTCCCGGCCGCCGCGGAGGGCGCGGAGGAAGATCATGGCCGTGCCGCCGCCTGGAATGCCTATGGAGCGTGGAAACCCGAAGCATGAGTGACAAGAGCGTAGATTATATCGCCCGCGCGGGCACGCGGGCCAAGGGCAAGCGCCCCGACACCCTGCATGATTTCAATGCCGAACGGACGCTGTCCATCCTGATGGCGGTCGCGGGCGAAGTGGCCGTACTGAAGGAACGGCTCGACACGGTCGAACGTCTGCTGGACGCCAAGGGCACGATCAGCCGCGCCGATATCGAAGCCTATCAGGCGACGGGCGAGGCCGCTTATGAACGCGCCCTTTCCACCAAGGAATATGTCGCCCGGATCATGCGCGGCGTGCAGCAGGAAATGGAAGCGATGCAGGCAGCGCCCGAACGCCCCACGGCCGAAATCAGCATCGAGCTGAAGAACAGCTGATGCAGCACCGCACCGTCATCGGCCGCATCGGCTACACGTCGAAAAAGCCGGACATGCTGGATCAGGAGCGCGGGCGCGAATGGTTCAGCTTCACCCATCATGGCGATGGCAGCACCATTTTCCGTGCCCGCTGCGAGATTGAGGAACCCGCACCCACGGTACTGCGCGACATCGTCTATGTGCTCGACAGCCAAGGGCGGCCGCAGGATCTGCACGTCCATCTGACCGTGGGCGACGCCTATATGGGATCGGGCTGGCTGCATCACACGCCCGGCGATGAGGGTGGCCTCATCGAATGCGAAAGCTACGGGCCATCCATCGGGCGCATCTCGCAGAAAATGCCCTATGCAGGCCTCATTGACGGCTTCGGCACACATCCGATTGCGGGCGACGGCTATACGACGCGCTGCATGGATGTGACCAAGGGACCCCATCGCCGCAAGATCCGGGTTTTTATGCCCTCCCCCGATCATCGCGGCGCCACCCCACCCCTGATCACGGAGGTCGAAATCGGCCTGGAATATGTCCGCGACGAAACCGTCACCGTGGCGGCGGGCACGTTCGACTGCCACCATTTCCGCTTCGTCGATGATGAAGGCCCCGGCATGGGCGGCGTGCCGCATCCCCATTATGATGTGTGGGTCACGGCCGACGCGGATGCCATCTTCGTACAGGGCGGCGTCGGCGGCTATATGCAGACCTGGTACGAACTTCTCGAACTGGAGCGCTAAAAAGCATCGCTCTTAGCGTTCCAAGCCGGGGGCGCCGCACCCGCCCCCGGCTTCATGCTGGATCAGCCGCCCAGCGCTTCCTCCGAATAGGCGGCAAGCGGCAACGCGTTGCCCGACTGACGGATCAGCGCCTGCCTGCGGAAGAAACGCAGCAAACCGCTTTCCCCCATGCGCGACGGCCCAAGGCCGCTTTTGCCGAAGCTCGATTTCTCGGCCTCCCAGACCAGTCCAGTCAGCGACCCATCGTTGATCGACACCCCGCCGACGTTGAGCCGCACAGCAACCGCTTCGGCTTCCTGCGTGCTTCCGGCGATCACGGCAGCGGACAGCCCGAAAATGCCGCTATTGGCATGCGCCACAGCCTCATCCTCGGTATCGAACAGCGACACCGGGATGACCGGGCCGAAGGTCTCCTCCTCCATGATCGCCATGCCGGGCGTCACGTCGACCAGAACCGTCGGGCGCAAATATTGGCCGCCGCCCAGCGTCTCGACCTGTCCACCGGCCAGTATCCGCGCGCCCTTCGCCACAGCATCGTCGATCTGCGCCTGCACGATGACGGCCTGTTTGCCGAAGATGAACGGTCCGATATCCCCCGCATGGACATCGGGATAGTTGAGCCGCGCCGCCTGCGCCTTGCGCGCCAGCGCCACCAGAAACGGCTCGGCTATGGCGCGGGCGACATAGACCCGCTCGATCGACTGACAGGCCTGCCCGGTGTTGAGTACCGACGCGCGCAGGGCGATGTCCGCCGCCTTTTCCGGATCGGCACTGGCAAGGATCAGCATCGGGTCCTTGCCGCCCAGTTCCAGGCTCGCGGGGATGAAGGCCCGCGCCGCCGCCTCGCCCACCTTGCGCCCGGTCGCGACCGATCCGGTGAAGGCGATGAAGTCGACATGATCGACCAGCGCGGCGCCGGTCGCGCCGTCCCCTTCGATCAGGGTCAGGACGCCCGCGATGTCCGGAACCTCGGCAATGGCCGCCATCAGGGGACGGATGAAGCGCGGCGTCACCTCGGAAGGCTTGATGATCACCGCCGATCCAGCCGCCAGCGCAGGGATCGCGTCGATCAGCGCCAGCGTCAGCGGGAAGTTCCACGGGCTGATCACGCCCACCAGCGCATAGGGCACCAGCCGGGTCGTGGTCGTGATGGCGGGAATGCCGGTCGGCCGGTCCTGCACCTGCGCCGCCCTGATGATCGCGGGCGCGCTGTCGGCCCAGCGGATCAGCGCCCGGGTCATGGCATCGACTTCTATCGCGGAGATCGCCGCTCGCCCGGTATCGTTGGTCAGCGCCTCGATCAGCGCCGCGCGATGATGTCCCATGGCTTCGGCAAAGGCGCGCAGCGCAGTCGCCCGCTGCTCCGCCGGCTGCTCCGCCCATCCAACCTGCGCCCGCCGCAATGCGGCGGTCTGCTGCGCGATTTGAGCTTCATCGAGCGGGGTGATGCTATAATCCACCTGCCCCGTGCGCGGATCGATAACGGTCAGGCTCATGGCCGCCCCTCCCGGCTGTTCGCTTTGTCCTTACCGGGCATGAACCGGACTTCGGGACTCGCCATCATTTCCGCGAAAATCTGTCGCGCAGTCCACCCGTCACAGACCATGTCCGCACCGATCAGCACCATCTCAAACTCCTGCAAAATCGTGATTCGTACAGTAGTTTGCAAAAAAGACTTGTCGAGTGGAATTTGTCCGGACAAATTAGGCGACATGACGATCACCCGCCACTTCATCCGCGTCGGCAACCGCCGCGTCCACTATCGCAAGGCAGGCTCGGGACCGACCCTGCTGATGGTCCACCAAAGCCCGCGCAGCTCGGCCGAATATGAGCCGCTGATGCGCAAATGGGCGCAGCATTTCACCTGCATCGCGCCCGACACGCCCGGCTTCGGCCAGTCTGACCCGCTGCCCGACAATCCCGATATAGAGGCCTTTTCCGCCGCGCTGGTCGAACTGCTGGACGCGCTGGGCATCAGCAAGACGGCGGCCTATGGCTTCCATTCAGGCGGCATCATCCTGGTCAGCGCGGTCAAGCGTCATCCGGAACGGTTCACCGCGCTGGCGACCGGCGGCTACGCCGTCTGGACGCCGGAAGAGATGGCGATCTTCGACAGGGATTATCTGCCGCCCTTCCAGCCCAGCGGCTATGGCGAACATCTGACCTGGCTGTGGAACCGCATCATCGAACAGACCTGGTTCTTCCCCTGGTTCGACGTGCGCGACGGCGCGCGCATCAGCGTCGCCCATGACGATCCGGTCAAGACCGACGCGGTGATCCGCGACATGCTCGACAGCGGCGATGCCTATCGCGCCGGCTATGGCGCGGTGCTGCGCGCGCCGCGCGACATCCCCGCGACCGATGCGGAGACGATCCCGGTGCTGATCGCTGCCTATAATGGTGATCCCTTGCAGGCCCATATCGCCCGCCTTGGCGCCATGCCGCCAAGCTGGCGGGCCGAAGCGGTGGCGACCCCCGCCGATCTGGAAGACGCCTGTCTGGCGCATCTGCGCGCCACGCCGGTCCTGCCATGCCCCGTCATCGTGGAAAGCCGGGACGGCGGCTTCATCCCTGTCGAAAGCGCCGGTTTCAGCGGACTGATCCACTGGCAGGGCAATCCGCAGGCCGATACGATGCTGATCCATGCACCCGGCCGCGCCGCCGAACTGTTCGACATTGGCGACGCGCTGGCGATCGATCTACCCGGCCATGGTCTGTCGGACGACTGGCAGCCGGGCTTCGCACCCGACATGGAAAGCTGGGCGGCAATCGTGGCGGCCACCATCAGCGGGATCAGCAAGGCAAAAACATCGGTGATCATCGGCGAAGGCTTTTCCGCGCTGCTCGCCGCAAAGGTGGCAGCGCAGGTCGGAGCCCGTGGCTGGGGCGCGGTCGACGCGCATCTCCCGCTACCCGAAAATTCGTTGATATGGGCCGACAGAGCCATTCCGGACCAGACCCCCGACCGCCACGGCGCCTATCTCAACGCCGCATGGAACGCCGTGCGGGCCGGCCATTTCTTCTGGCCCTGGTTCGAAGCGAAGGCCGCCAACGCCATTCCCTTCACCACAGCGGACATCGCGTCGGAAACGCTCGCCATTGAGCATCGCAGCCTGATTCGCGCCCGCGCGGGCCGCGCGCTGCTGACCGTGCTGGCATCGGTGGATCGCGACGCTCTGATCGCCGCCGCGCCCGCGCCGCTCAGATGGGAACGCGCCGACTGGGCGCAGGCACGCACCGACATCTGGTTGCCACGAGGGTTTTGAAAGGGAGTATAAAATGGGAATTCGCGAAGACATGCCACTGCTCGCGCGCCATGAAGGCGTGTGGGACGGGGTCTACACCTATTATAATGCGGCAGGCGAGAAGATTGACGAGCACAAGTCGCGCCTGTTCTGCCGCTTCCCTGAAGACGGCGAGTTCCCCTATCATCAGACCAACCACTATCTGTGGGACGATGGCCGCACCGAAGTCCGCGATTTCCCCGCCGCCTATCGCGACCAGCGCATCTGGTGGGACAATGAACTGATCCAGGGCTGGGCCGCCGAGGTCGGGCTGGACGAATATAACCGCACCGTCATGCTCTACTGGCAGCGTCAGGGCGACCCCAGCCTCTATCTCTACGAGATGATCCAGCTTGCGGACGACGGCCGGACGCGCTGCCGCACCTGGCACTGGATCCGCAACGGCCTGCTGGAAACGCGCACCGCGATCCAGGAAAAGCTGGTCAGCCGCAACTGGGCAGCGGTGGAGAAGGAAATGGAGGCTCAGACGGCCTGATCCCCGGACCCTGTCCGGCAAAATCCGGGACCGGCACATCGTTGCCGGTCTCGCCCGCAATGCGGAGTTTCTGGCGATCGCAATCTGATTGTCACATCATGCCCCTAGGCGTCGAGCGCGATGCGATCCGATGATTCAGAGTGGCGCGTTCACCGCTTCGATCTGCTGCGCTATGTGGGGCGGCGGGTGGACGATGTCGCGCTCCGCGATGACATCGTTCAGGAAGCCATCACCCGACTGCTGGTCTATCAGGCCAAGCCCGGCATTACCGTGGCGAATATCGCTGCCTTGCTCCGCCGCATCTCGCTTGACCTGACCCGCGATCATTTTCGTCGTGCCGGTCGAAACCGCAGCGTCGCTCTGTCGGATGAACTCCTCTGCCCGCAGCCGTGCATACAGGAACGGCTCGAGCAGCGGCAGCTTGTTGCGATTGTGGCCGGGGTAGTGAAGGCCATGCCGCGCCTTCGCCGGGAAGTGTTCTTCCGCCGTCGTGTGGAAGGACAGTCGGCGAAGGAAGTCTCCCAAGCATTGGGGATTTCCCCCGGCGCGGTCGACGCGCATATAGCCAGAGCGGTACTGGACCTGCATCTGGCGATGGAAAAGATCGAAAAGCGTGGCGGAATTGTCAGAGGATAGTTCGGCGGAATGGGAAGCGGCCCAGTGGGTTGCCCGCCAGATGGGCAACGAACCTTTCGACATGGAAGGTTTCAACGCATGGCTGGCCGCTGATTCCCAACATAAGCCCCTGTTCGACACCATGTGGCATCGCATCATGGGACCGGCCATGGATCAGGCCCTGAACAGCTATGGAACGCAGGCGCGCTCCAGGCGCAACAGGCTGGCGGCCGGTGCAGTCGGGCTGCTGGCGCTGGCCGGGGGATATGGGGCCTGGCCGTCGGTTGAACTGTTCATGGCGCAACCGCAGGATTATGCGGCTGCCGGCGGCACCATCCGCCAGATCTCACTGGAGGACGGGACGCGCCTGACTCTGGCTGGCGGCGCTGTCGTCCGGGTTCGCTACACGCGGCGCGATCGGTTGGTGGAACTGACCGGCGGCACGATTTTCGCCGATGTCGTACATGACGAAAATCGGCCGTTTCGCATTGATACCGGCGACGCCCGCATCACCGACCTCGGCACGCGGTTCGAGGTTTCCAGTAAAGCCTCGTCCGTCCGGGTGACAGTCGAATCCGGGGCCGTTCGGCTCGGCGCGAAAAGCTGGTTCGGGAAACGGATAGATCTCTTCGCCGATCAGGCCGGCATCATGGCCGGGGCCGAGCCGCGCAGGACGACCGACGTCAGCCGGGACAGCATCGCGCGCTGGCGAAACGAGTGGGTGGAATATCGCGACGCACCCCTGTCGCAGGTGGTCGGGGATCTGGAGAGCGTGTCGCCGCTGCCGATCCGCATTGCCGACCGGACCCTCGCCAATCTGAGGGTCAGCGGACGCATTCGTCTGACCGACCCGCTCAGACAGGTCGACAACCTGTCCTTCATCCACCATTTCACCGTTCAGCGGGGCGAGGACGCCGTCATCCTGTCTCACCAATAGGCCGGATGCGCAGATGAAGCGGTCGGCTTCTGCGGCGATGCAATACAAATGAAACAAACAGCCTGCAACGGCTCGGGAACCGGGCGTTCCGGTCCGCAGAGGGGAAATCAGGGTGTCCATGTTCCGTGGCCCGCTTCATGCGAGCGTTGCGGCCATTGCATTGGCCTTCTCGCCGCCTGCTGCCGCCCGGACTCCCGCCAGCCTCGCCTTGCCGCGTGCCGCTCTGGCCGATTCGCTCAATGCCCTGTCACGGGGCGCCGGTATCGAGATATTGGCGGACCCGGCCCTGTTGCGTGGGAAAAGGGCGCCCGCGGTGGGAAGCGCGTCCTCGGCCGAAGCCGCGTTGATCCAACTGCTGCAGAGGTCGGGACTGACTTATGAAAAGCGGGGCGGAACCTTCCTGATCGTTCAGGGGAGCCATCCGCGCCCACGCGACGGTGCCAGCCGGACAGGCGGACGCCCCTATGCCCGTCCGATTGCGCGCCCCCGACAGGAGGCCGAACGCCCCGGCAGTGAAGGAGGCAATGGGGCACCGCCCGCCGCCATTATCGTGACGGGGACACATATCGCCCGGCCCGAACTGGAATCGACCATGCCGATCAGCATTATCCAGATGGCCGATGCCCGGACCTATGCCCGCGACACGGTCTATGATGCCTTGCTGCTCCATCCCGCGATCGGGCCGGGCCTGGGCGACTCCAATTCCCAGGGGCAGGAATATGATACCGGCGTCGCCAATATCAACCTGCGCAACATGGGCAATAACCGCTCGCTGGTGCTGGTGGATGGGCAGCGCTGGGTGTCGGGCGGCGCGCGGATATCGGCGGTCGATCTCAAGACCATTCCCAGCGCGATGATCGACCGGCTGGAGGTCGTGACCGGCGGCGCCGCGGCGATCTATGGCGCCGATGCCGTGACGGGCGCGGTCAACATCATCATGAAGAAGACTGTCACCGGCCTGCATCTGTCCGTGACCAACGGCATTTCGCAGCAGGGAGACGCCAATCAGTTGAACATCTCGGGCACCACCGGCTTCCAGTTCGACGGCGGACGGGGCCATTTCGTGATCGGCGGCGATTATACCGATACCGCACCGCTGGCATGGTCCGATCGCTATGACCGTCGCCAGAGCTATTATGCCAATCCCGCCAATACAGGCCCAAATGACGGCATAGCCGACAATATCCTGGCTTATAATTTCGGGTCTTTCTATCGGTCCGCCGTCCCGAGTTTTTACGTCAATGGCCAATGGTATCAATATCGGGAGGGGGCCGTCACACCCGTCGCCTATACCCATCTGGTCACGGCCGGCGAAACGGGAACGGGCGACGGTGGCCCCGTCACCACCGGCTTTGAAAACCATCTCCTGCGCAATGCCTCGCGGACGGCTTCGCTCTATGCACATCTTTCCTATGAACTGGCGCCGGCGCTCATCTGGAACGCCACCTTCAATGCCGCGCACAGCCATACCCGCGCAGTGCCGGAATGGCCCGAAGTCCGCACCGATGCCCGGCCGACCAACTGGTGGGGCGGCACCACGGGCGAAATCGCGACGCTGACCAATCCCTATCTGCCCGATGCGATCCGGCAGTTCATGGTCGCCCGGAACCTGACCGCGCTCCCGCTCGACCGCAGTTATTTCAACCTGCCCCAGGCCTTCGAAATCCACGATCGCAACAATGTCACGCTGGGCACCGATATCGGCGGCAAGCTGGGGAACGGGCTGAACTGGTCGGCCTTCCTGCGCTATGGGCAGGTGACGGACCGGATCGTCACGACCAACATGATCGGCAAGGCCGAATGGCTCCAGGCCCGTGACTCGATTGTCGATCCGATGACGGGACAGGTGGAATGCGCCGATGCCGCCGCGCGCGCGGATGGCTGCGTGCCGCTCAATTTTTTCAGCACCGATGGCTATAGCCCGGCGCTCCTCGCCTATATCGAAAAAAGCCGCCATGAGCGGACCAAAAATTCGCTGCTGAATTCCGGCCTCACGCTTCAGGGCAGCGTCCTTGCCCTGCCCTATGGCGATGTGTCCTTCGCGGCGGGGTTCGAGTGGCGGCGTGAGACGTTGCATACGCGTGACGATCCCGACACCGCCAAGCTCAGCGACATCATCATTTCCCCCGGCTCCGACTATGCCTTTCATCCCGCGCTCGACGCCGCCCGCGACGCCGCCGAACTTTTTGGCGAATTTGAGGTGCCGCTGCTGAAGGACCTGCCCTTCGCCCGGCGGCTGGACATCGAAGGCGCCTATCGTTTCTCGCGCTACAGCGACAATCCCGACACCCATGCCTGGAAAGCCGGTGCGACATGGGAACCCTTTCCCGGCATTGCGCTGCGCGGTGTGTTCTCGCGCTCCGTTCGCGTGCCCAATTTCGGTGAGCTTTTCTCCCCTGTCGGCCATGCGGTCTATGGGCATATCGACGACCCCTGCCAGGCTGGGACCATTCTCCAGAACGCAAACAGGATAACGAATTGCGCGGCCCTCTTACCGGGCCTGCCCTTGCCGCTGGCCAATCCCAATCTCAACGCGCCCATCATCTATAGCGGCGGCAATCCGGAGCTGATGCCGGAAACATCCAACAGCTTCACGCTGGGCGCTGTGGTTCAACCGAAATTCCTGCGCGGTTTCGACCTGACGGTGGATTATTGGGACATCCAGATCGACAACATCATCACGTCCCTCTCCTATATCACGATCCTGAACAACTGCGTTGATGGCAATAATGGTCCCAATCAGATCTATTGCCAATTGATCCAGCGCAACGCCGACGGAACGGTCAACTCCGTCCAGGCGCAATATGCCAATCTCGCCGGGCAACATGCGCGCGGCATCGACTTCGGCGCCACTTATCGGGTGCCTTTGCACGGCGGGTTGCTGCGGCTTGGCTTCAACGGCACCTATTTGCTGGAACAGACGAGCATCGCCCAGATCGGCAACGCCCCCATCGACTATGCGGGCCAGTGGAACTATCCGCGCTTCAAGGCCACGCTGATGGCCAGCTATTCCATCGGCACGGTCAGTTTCGGGCTGAACAGCCGTTTCATCAGCCGCAGCGTCTATAGCGTCCTGGACGCGTCGCCCGAAACACGGGACCCCAACCATGTGCCGGCCTATCTTTGCACCGACCTGATGCTGCAAACCCGCCCGGCTGACCAATTCAGCCTGAGCATCGGTGTGAAGAATATCAGCAATGTCGGCATCTTCGCGCCGCTCAGGGATACGGCCCCCGGGCCTCACGGATCGGGCGGCGTCCCGACCGGCGCGGCCTATTATGATGCTGTCGGCCGCTATTTCTTCGGCAAGGTCGAAGTCAATTTCTGACCGGATGAAATCAATTCCATCCAGGTAAATCCCAGACTCATTTATCGCAATAAAAGTGAAACAAAAAACTTTGTAAGATTTCGTCACCGGCGACGGCTTTCCCCCAAACTGTTTTTGCTCATCCGCAAGGGGGATTATCAATGCTCACAATCCGTCGTCCGCTTCACGCGGGCGTAGCAACTTTCGCACTGGCGCTCGGTACTCTTGCAGGGTGCACAGCCGCCTATGCCCAAAATGCCTCGCCGCCCTTTTCCACTCCGTCCGATGATGGCGGACAGGCCAGCGGCGAGATCATCGTCACCGGCACGCATATCGCCCGGCCCGAGCTGGAATCCGCCATGCCGATCCGCGTCACCAGCATGGAGGATGCGAAGAATTTCGGCCGCAACACGATCTATGACGCGCTGATGCTCAACCCCGCCGTCGGGCCGGGCCTTGGCGAAATGAACTCAGGCGGCCAGGAATATGACCAGGGCGTCGCCAATATCAATCTGCGCCAGATGGGCGCGAACCGCTCGCTGGTGGTAGTCGACGGCCATCGCTGGGTATCGGGCGGCGCACGGACTTCGGCGGTCGACCTCAACACCATCCCCACAGCGCTGATCGACCGTGTCGAGGTGGTGACCGGCGGCGCCGCGGCAATCTACGGCGCGGACGCGGTGACGGGCGCGGTCAATATCGTCATGAAGAAGAATGTCACCGGCCTGCATCTGACCGCGACCAACGGTATTTCCGAACAGGGCGATGCACGCCAGTCGGACATTTCGGTGGCCACAGGTTTCGATTTCGGCGGCGGGCGCGGCCATTTCGTGATCGGCGGCAACTATAGCGATACCGCACCTCTGGCCGAGCTGGACCGCTGGAACAAGCGCTACACCTATCAGCCCAATCCGAAGAATACCGGCCCCAATGACGGCATAGCCGACAATATTCTGATCGACTATCACCAATTCTACCGCTCGCACTATCCGACATTCTGCATTTACGGCACGGCGGGCATGTGCGGCACCAATAACGGCAATTGGTATCAGCTGATCGACAACTCTGTCGTGGCGATCCCCAAGGACAGCTACACGGTGGTGACGAGCGGCGATACCGGCATCCAGAATGGCGGACCGGACAGCGCCTTTGGCATTTACGATCTGACCTTGCTGCGCGCCAAGTCGGCCAAGGCCTCGACCTATGCGCACGCTTCCTATGAATTGACGCCTGCCCTCACCTGGAACGCCGTCTTCGGTTATGCGCACAGCTACAACCGCATGAATCCCGAATGGCCGCAATATCGTGACGATGCCCGGCCGACCAACTGGTGGGGCACCAATGGCGTCGGCACCACAGGCGAAATCGCGCGGTTGACCGATCCCTATCTGCCCGATTCGCTGCGCAGCTTCATGATCGCCAATAATCTGAAGCAGATCTCGCTCGACCGGCAATATACCAATATTCCGACCTCCTGGGAAATCCACGAGCGCGACGCCTTCACGCTGGGCACGGACCTTGGCGGCAAGCTGGCAGGCAAGCTCAACTGGCAGACCTTCGTCCGCTACGGCCAGATCATCGACAATATCACCACCACCAATACGGTCGGCCGGGACGAATGGCTCCAGTCGCGCAATGCGATCGTCGATCCGGCAAGCGGCCAGATCGTCTGCGCCAACGCCGCCGCGCGGGCGGCGGGCTGCGTGCCCTTCAACTATTACACCACCGATGCGCCGAACCAGGCCTGGATCGACTATGCCGAAAAGGAACGGTATGAGTGGACCAAGAACAGCATGCTGAACGCCGGCGCCAATATCGACGGCAGCCTGCTGCCCCTTCCCTATGGCGACCTGTCGATTGCCGCCGGTTTCGAATGGCGGCGCGAGACCCTGCACACCCGCGACGATCCGGACACCGCCAAGCTTGCCGACATCATCTGGTCGCCGGGCATGGACCTTGCGCTGCATCCCGCGCTTTCTCACCGCCGCGACACGACGGAGCTTTACGGCGAAGCGGTGATCCCGCTGCTTCGCGACCTGCCCTTCGCCCGGCGGCTGGAAATCGAGGGCGCCGTCCGCTATTCGCACTATAGCGACAACCCCGACACCACCACATGGAAGGCTGGCGGCAGCTGGGAGCCGGTACAGGGCCTGACCTTCCGCGGCACCTATTCCCATTCCGTCCGCGTGCCCAATTTCGGTGAGCTGTTCTCCCCCGTGGGCATGGTGACGCTGGGGCATATCAGCGATCCGTGTCAGGACAAGCTCATCACCCAGGACAATGACCGCGCGGCCAATTGTGCAGCCACCGTGCCCAACTGGACCGGGCCGCTACCCAATCCGAACCTCAATGCGCCCCGGGTCTTTAGCGGCGGCAATCCCAATCTGACGCCGGAAACCTCCAACTCCCTCACCGTCGGCGCGGTGTTCCAGCCCCGCTTCCTGCAGGGGTTCGACCTGACGATGGATTATTGGGACATCAAGATCGACAATGTCATCACATCGCTGGCCTATACGACGATCCTCAACAACTGCGTGAACGCCACCGGCGGGCCGGACATGGCCTATTGCCAGTTCGTTCACCGCGACCCCGTCACCGGCGAGGTCGACTATGTTCAGGCGCAATATGCGAACCTCGCCGGACAACGGGCGCGGGGCATCGACATAGGGGCGAATTACCGTATTCCGCTGGGCAAGGGTCAGGTCCGGATCAACTTCAACGGCACCTATCTGCTGGAACAGACGACCATCTCGCAAGTCGGCACCCCCGGCATAGACTATGCGGGCCAGTGGAACTATCCGCGCTTCAAGGCGACGCTGCTGACCAGCTTTACGCTGGGCCGACTGACCCTGGGCGTGAACACGCGCCTGACCGGCAGCGCCAAATATAATGCCACGGCCCAGTCGGATGAAACCTATGAAATCCCCCGTATCCCGGCCTATGTCTATAATGACGTGACGGTCAACTTCCGCCTGAACGAGCAATATGCCTTCAGCCTGGGCGTGAAGAATATCAGCAATACGGCCCCGCCGCTTACCCTGCGGGATGTCGCCATCAGCCCGCATCAGAGCGCGGGCACCAACGCCGGTGGCGCCTATTATGATGCGATCGGGCGCTATTTCTTCGCCAAGATCGACGCGAATTTCTGAAAATAGCCAAGCTTGAAGGTGCGCTTCCTTCCCCGACCGGGAACGAAGCGCGCCAGCAGGAGGAGTTCCATCATGAAAATCCCTTCTCTGACCTCATCTGTCCGCATCCTGCTGGCCACCTGCGCCATGGTGGCCGCCACCGCAGCACCGGGAGCGGCGCAGCACAGGCCGCTCGTCGTCGCTCATCGCGGCGGTGCGCTGCTGATGCCGGAAAACACCCTGCCGGCCTTCGACAATGCGGTCCGACTGGACGTCGACATGCTCGAATTCGACATGGTCATGACCGTTGACGACCAGTTGGTGATCCAGCATGACCCGACGGTCAACGCAACCTTCTGCAGCGCGCCATCCGATTCCGGCCTTGCGCCCGGCCCGATCCGCGCAATGAAGCTTGCCGATGTACTGAAATTCGATTGCGGCTCGCGGCATCGGGCCATCTATCCCACCCAGAAAGCGGTGCCGGGCACGAAGATGCCGACGCTGGACGCCTTTCTGGCGCGCTACAAAAATACAAAGCCGCTCTTCTTCGGCGAAACCAAGATGCCGGGACCGCAGGATGGCGATGTCGACCCGACGGCGTTCGCCCGGCTGGTCGACACGGCCGTGCGCAAATATAGGCTGGAGGACCGTTTCATCCTTCAGTCGTTCGACTGGCGCACCATCGACGCCATGCACGCGATCAATCCCCGCATCCAGACCTGCCTGCTGGGCGTATGGCGCGAAAAGACGGATTATCTGGAACTCGCCCGACAACATCATGCCATGTGCATGCTGCTGAGATTACAGGATGCCGACGCGGCCGAGGTCGGACGGCTGCGCGCCGCAGGGGTGAAGGTCTTTTCCGATGTCGACGATACAGCGGCGGGCTGGCGGGCCTATCTTGCCCGTGGGGACGACGCGCTGTTCACCAACGATCCGCTGGGACTGATCGCGTTCCTGAAGCAGGAACAGACCGCGCACTGAAGTCGTCACGCGAGCGGCATGGCGCGCAAAAGAGTCACAAGCACCCTTTAGACAAGCCGTCTCGCCAGACTGAAAGGGATCGACATGTTCACCGTAAATCGTCGCCAACTCATCCAGGCTGGCGCAGGCCTTGCCCTGATCACCGGGGTTTCGCATTCACCCCTGTTCGCCGCGCCGCTCGGCGCCAACCCCTTTACGCTGGGTGTCGCGGCGGGCGACCCATGGCCCGACGGCTTCGTCATCTGGACCCGGCTGGCGCCTCGTCCACTGGACGAGCATGGCGGCATGCCCGCCGTTCATGTGCCCGTCCGGTGGGAAGTCGCTGAGGATCAGGGCTTTACGCGCGTGGTTCGCAAGGGCGAGGCCGTGGCCATGCCGGAGCTCGCGCATTCGGTCCATGTCGAAGTCGACGGGCTGCGACCGCATCGTCCCTATTGGTATCGGTTCGCCGTCGCAGGTTCGGACAGCAGCCCGGTGGGCATGGCACGAACCGCACCGGCGGCGGACGCAGTGGTCGATCGGCTGCGGATCGGGGTCGCGGGCTGCCAACATTATGAAATGGGCTTCTACGATGCCTGGCGTCATCTCGCCGCCGAACCTGATCTCGATCTGATCTTCCACTATGGCGACTATATCTATGAAGGCGGCGCGACGCCGCTCGGCCCACGGGACAAAGGCTGGACCGCAGTGCGCCAGCATGTCGGCAATGAGATCTACAGCATCGATGATTATCGTCGGCGCCACGCCCAATATCGGAGCGATCCGAATTTGCAGGCGGCCCACGCAGCCTGCGCTTTTGCCGCCTCGTTCGACGATCATGAGGTCGACAATAATTGGGCGAGCGACTTCGACCAGGACGGCACCGATCCGGCGATCTTCGCCTTGCGCCGTTTCATCGCGCTTCAGGCCTGGTATGAACATATGCCCGTCCGCAAGGCGCAGTTCCCGACGCCCGCCGGGCTGACGGCCTATCGCCGCCTCGACTATGGACGGCTGATGCGGATGCATGTGCTGGACACGCGTTCCTATCGGTCGGACCAGCCCTGCGGCGACGATTCCGTGAAGAACCCCTGTCCGCCTGCGGCCCGCATGCAGCCGGACATGCTGGGCAAGGCGCAGGAAAACTGGCTGGACGAAGGGCTGGGCAATGGCGCTACATGGAATCTGCTGGCGCAGCAGATCATGGTCATGCCCATCGACCTGCGTTCCGCAGACGCGCGGGAACCGCTCTATGCCACCGATCTGTGGGATGGATATCGTCCGGCCCGCGCCCGATTGATCGACTCCAGCCGCAAGCATCGGCTGACAAATGTGGTCATTGCGTCCGGCGACCACCATAAGCATGTGGCCGGCACCGTACCGGCCCGCGACGACGATCTGGATGGCGAGAAAATCGCCGTCGAATTCCTGGCTACCTCCATCACGTCGGGGGGCAATGGGGACGGCGTCGCCGGGTTGGAGCATATCGTGCGCAACAATCCCCAGATCGACCTCTATACCGATCAGCGGGGATATCAGCTCTTCGACATCACGCCGAAACTGTGGAGGACAGACGTCAAGGTCATGGATCGGGTCGAAAGCCCCGGCGGCAGCCTCAAGACATTGGCGAGCTATGCCGTCACGCCGGATCGATCCAAACTTCATCGCTCCTGATCGCGAAGGCCGGTCATCCCGGCCTACAGTCCGCCGGCAACCAGCCGATATAAACGGAAAGCTGCTGCGCCTCCGGTCCCGGCATGCAGGAACCGCTCCTTCGCGACCAGTCGCGCGTGGCTTGCCATGAGCGGCATCGGATGGCTGGGCGAAAGGCTATTCGTGCCGGAAGATGGCGACGATCTGCGCGGCGATCCCCGCTGGCGGCAGGCCGCCTTCGCGATACCAGTCCGCCGCCGAATTCAGCTGGGACAACAGCAGGTTGCGATAGACGGATCGGTCGATCTGCTGAGGCAGCGGCAATTCCGCCACCAGCGAACGAAACTGCTCCTCGAACCGATCGCGCCGTGCGATCAATTGCGCGCGAACCTGCTCGGGCACTTCGCGAAAGTCGTTCATCATGGGGGTCGTCAGGGAATCGGGCGCCAGTTGAATGTCCAGCAGGGCCGCGCAGGCCGCCTCCAGCCTGCCCCAGGGATCGTCCTTCCGTTCAACGGCATCCCGTATCCGGTCCGCCGCGCCGTCAAGCGCCGCATTATGCAGTTCTACGAACAGCGCATCCTTTGACTTGATATGATGGTAAAGCGAACCGCCCAGCACGCCCGCCTGCTCGCCAATGTCACGCATCGACGTGCCGCGATAGCCTTTCCGGGCGAAGAGTTGCGCCGCGATGTCCAATATCTGGCGGCGGCGGCTCGACCCCTCGTCATTCGAACCGGGAGATGTGGCTGGCTTCGTCATCAATGTTCGCGCTAGCACAGACTTGTCCGGCCGCGAAGCCGGTCAGGCCAGGCTTAACGCGCTGGCGCGGTCGAATATGGCATGGGTCACAGGCTCATGGTCGGATGCCCGCCTCGCCACATGAAATTCGACCGGGGCCAGCGCGGGCATCCCCTCCAGCTCGACCAGGGCGCCGCTAGCCATTTCCTCCCGCGCCATGGATTCAGGAAAAATGCCGATCCCGCCCCCCTTCCTGGCAATGTCGATCATGATCCGGGCATTGTTGCAAAGGTTGAGCAAGCCGTACGCAATCTGCGAAGCGGCAATGGCTTCGCGCATGCGCCCATGGATCGGAGAATGGCTGGCAAGCGACCAGACCGGGACGATGCGATCCGATTTCCCCGCGCAAAAGGCATCCGCCACATCCGGGCTGGCGAGCCAGACCAGATCCACCGAACCGATTGGGCGGGAGATCAGCGCCGGATGCGCAATGGGTCCAGCGGCAAAGGCCATGTCGGTGCGTCCGGTGAGCAGTTGCTGGATCAGATTGGCGGTCAGGTCGATCTCGATTTCCAGGCTGACGAACGGCATGGCTTTTTTGAGATCGGAGAGGAAGGCGGGAAGGCAGCTTGCCGCGACGATTTCACCCGTGCCGATGCGGATGACGCCGCTCGCCTCGCCAAAGCCGCCGCAGCGCATGAGCACGGCCTGAAGATCGCCCCAGAGCGGCCCGCAATCGCGCACCAACTGCCGCCCCGCCGGGGTGAGCGACATGGTGCGGCCTTCGCGGCGGAACAGGCTGGCGCCCAGATGCGCCTCCAGTTCCCGCACCCGCGCCGAAATGGCGGGCTGGGTCGTGTTCAGCCGGTCGGCGGCGGCGGCAAACGTGCCCAGCCGGTCGATCCAGAGCAGCGTCTCAAGATGGTAAAGTCCAATGCGATTGATAGCCATTGTTTATGCTTATCGTAAAAAACAAATCATTGGAAATAATCAATGATATCGCACACCCTTCCGCCCGAGAGGAGAGGCTGGCCTATGGCGAACAAAATTTATCCGAATGCTGCATCCGCGTTGGAGGGTCTTCTCTTCGACGGGATGCATCTGTGCGCGGGCGGTTTTGGGCTGTGCGGCATTCCGGAGCGGCTGATCGACGCGATCCGGGATTCGGGCGTCAGGGACCTGACCATCGCCTCCAACAATGCCGGGATCGATGGCGAGGGGTTGGGCAAGCTGCTGCGCACGCGGCAGGTGAAGAAGATGATCTCCTCCTATGTCGGGGAGAATAAGGAATTCGAGCGGCAATATCTGGCGGGAGAGCTGGAGGTCGAATTCTGCCCGCAGGGCACGCTGGCGGAACGCTGCCGCGCCGGCGGCGCGGGGATTCCGGGCTTCTACACCAGGACGGGCGTGGGCACCGCCGTGGCCGAGGGCAAGGAAGTCAAGACTTTCGACGGGCAGGATTATATCCTGGAACGCGGGATTTTCGCGGACGTGGCGATCGTCAAGGGCTGGAAGGCCGATGAGAGCGGCAATCTGATCTTCCGCAAGACGGCGCGCAACTTCAATGCGCCGATGGCGACGGCGGCCAAGATCTGCGTCGCGGAGGTCGAGGAAGTGGTGCCGGTCGGCAGCCTCGATCCCGACACGATCCATCTGCCCGGCATCTATGTGAAGCGCATGATCATAGGCAGCCCCTATGACAAGAAGATCGAATTCCGCACCGTTCGCCAGAGGGAGACTGCATAATGGCCCAGGAATCCAAAGGCTGGTCACGCGATGAGATGGCCGCCCGCGCGGCGAAGGAACTGCAAGACGGTTTCTACGTGAACCTGGGCATCGGCATTCCGACGCTGGTGGCGAACCATATTCCCGCAGGCGTGGAGGTGACGCTCCAGTCCGAGAACGGGATGCTGGGCATCGGCCCCTTCCCCTATGAGGGCGAGGAGGATGCCGACCTGATCAATGCGGGCAAGCAGACGATCAGCGAATTGCCCAATTCGGCCTATTTCTCCAGCGCCGACAGTTTCGCGATGATCCGCGGCGGGCATATCGACCTGACCGTGCTGGGCGCGATGGAAGTGGCGGAAAATGGCGACATCGCCAACTGGATGATCCCCGGCAAGATGATCAAGGGCATGGGCGGCGCGATGGATCTGGTCGCGGGCGTCAAGAAGATCATCGTCGTCATGGAGCACACGTCCAAGGACGGCAGCCCCAAATTCATCCCCGCCTGCACCCTGCCGCTGACCGGCAAGAATGTGGTCGACATGATCGTCACCGACCTGTGCGTCTTCCAGCGGCCCGACCATGACAGCCCGTTCCGGCTCGTCCAACTCGCTCCGGGCGTGACGGCGCAGGAAGTCGCCGCTAAGACGACCGCGCATTTCACCATCGACTGAAACCCCGCAATGGCGGAGAGCTGAACCAATCAGGGTCCGGACGGCTCCGCCAGTTGCAGCGCAATACGGATCAGGGCGCGTAGCGTAGGCGCCTCATCCGTCCGGCGCCAGGCCAGGCCGGTTTCCAGCACGGGCGCACCGTCCGCCAGCGGCAGATAGCGCACCCCCGTGCGCGCCAGATTCTGAAGCGATGCCGGCACCAGCGCCAGACCCATTTCCGCCGAGACGAGGCTGATGATCGTCTGCATCTGGATCGCGCGCTGGCGGATCGATGGATGATGCCCCTTGGCCCGGTAATGGTCGAGAACAAGGTCGTGGAAGGTGGGCGAGACATGACGGGGAAAGAGCAGCAGCGGCTGGTCCATCCAGCCCTCCCCCGCCAGCCTGTCCTGATCGAGTTGAAGGCGCCCGTCTTGCGTCCAGCCTTCCGGCACCGCCGCGACCAGAGGCTCGCGCAGCAGCGGTCGATATTCGATCGCTGCGGGCAGGCCCGATTCCGGCGGGATCAATATGCCCGCATCGATCCGCCCCTCCACCAGCGCCTCGATCTGCACGTCGCTGGTCGCTTCGGCCAATGTCATCTCGACATCGGGTACGGCCGTGGAATAGCGCCGGACCAGCGCGGGCAGGATGCTATAGTCGGCAGAGCTGACGAAGGACAAGGCCAGCCGCCCGACCGTCCCCTCCCGCAGCCTTTCCGCCATGGCTTGCAGGTCAGCGACGGCGCCCACCGCCGGGCGTACATGCTCCAGCCATTGCTGGCCAAAGGAGGTCAGCGCGACGTTGCGCTTGGTCCGGGCAAAAAGGGGCGCGCCCAATTCCCGCTCCAGCGCCATGATCGACTGGCTGAGCGGCGGCTGGGTCATGCCGAGCCGCTCCGCCGCGCGTCCGAAATGCAATTCCTCCGCCACCGCAATGAAATGATTGAGCTGACGCAAATCCATCTATCATTCATAACATGACTTTATTGGATCAGAGAAATATATTTCACAACCTGATCCCAAGGGCGTAAACTGCCTCGCAAAATTCCGACAGAAGCCAAGGGTAGTCAGACACATGCCGCATTATCGTTCCCGCACCAGCACCCACGGCCGCAACATGGCCGGTGCCCGCGGCCTCTGGCGCGCCACCGGCATGAAGGACGAGGATTTTGGCAAGCCGATCATCGCCATCGCCAACAGCTTCACCCAGTTCGTGCCGGGCCATGTCCACCTTAAGGATCTCGGCCAGCTGGTCGCACGGGAAATCGAGGCGGCAGGCGGCGTCGCCAAGGAATTCAATACCATCGCGGTCGATGACGGCATCGCCATGGGCCATGACGGCATGCTCTATTCGCTGCCCAGCCGCGACCTCATCGCCGACAGCGTCGAATATATGGTCAACGCCCATACGGCCGATGCGCTCGTCTGCATCTCCAACTGCGACAAGATCACGCCGGGCATGCTGATGGCCGCGATGCGCCTCAACATCCCCGCCATCTTCGTATCGGGCGGACCGATGGAGGCGGGTAAGGCGGATATCCACGGCCAGACCATCGCGCTCGATCTGGTCGACGCCATGGTCGCCGCCGCCGACGAGAGCTACACCGATGAAGAAGTGAAGGTCATCGAGCGCTCCGCTTGCCCGACCTGCGGCAGCTGCTCGGGCATGTTCACCGCCAATTCGATGAACTGCCTGACCGAAGCGCTTGGCCTCTCGCTCCCCGGCAACGGCTCGGTCCTCGCCACCCATGCCGACCGCGAGAAGCTGTTCCGTGAGGCAGGCCACAGCATCGTCGACCTCGCGAAACGCTGGTATGAGCAGGAGGACGCCTCCGTCCTGCCGCGCTCCATCGCCAGTTTCGCCGCCTTCGAAAATGCCATGAGCCTCGACATCGCCATGGGCGGTTCGACCAACACGGTACTCCATTTGCTCGCCGCCGCCTATGAAGGCGGGGTCGATTTCACCATGGCTGATATCGACCGGCTGTCACGCCGTGTTCCCTGCCTCTGCAAGGTCGCGCCCGCCAAGCAGGACGTCCATATGGAGGACGTCCACCGCGCCGGCGGCATCATGGCGATCCTGGGCCAGCTCGACAAAGCCGGGCTGATCGACGCCAGCCTCCCCACCGTCCACAGCCGGACCATGGGCGAAGCGCTCGACCGCTGGGACATCAGCCGCACCGGGAGCGAGAGCGTGCGGGAATTCTTCAAGGCTGCGCCCGGCGGCGTGCGCACCACGGTCGCCTTCAGCCAGTCGAACCGCTGGAAGGAACTGGATACCGACCGCGAGGCGGGCGTCATCCGCAGCGCCGAACACCCCTTCTCCAAGGATGGCGGCCTCGCGGTGCTGTTCGGCAATATCGCGCCGGAAGGCTGCATCGTGAAGACGGCGGGCGTGGACGAGTCCATCCTGACCTTCCACGGTACGGCGCGGGTCTATGAAAGCCAGGACGCGGCGGTCGCGGGCATATTGGGCAATGAAGTGCAGGCGGGCGACGTGGTCGTCATCCGCTATGAAGGGCCAAAGGGCGGCCCCGGCATGCAGGAAATGCTCTATCCGACCAGCTATCTGAAGTCGAAGGGGCTGGGCAAGGCCTGCGCGCTCATCACGGACGGTCGCTTCTCGGGCGGCACGTCGGGCCTCTCCATCGGCCATGTTTCGCCCGAAGCGGCGGAAGGCGGGCTGATCGCCCTCGTCAACACCGGCGACCCGATCGTCATCGACATTCCCAACCGCATCATCAAGCTCGACATCGACGAGGCGGTGATCGCAGAGCGCAAAGCGGAGATGGAAGCGCGCGGCGCCAAGGCGTGGAAGCCCTTCGGCCGCAAGCGCAATGTCTCGCCCGCGCTGCGCGCCTATGCCGCGCTGACGACCAATGCCGCGCGTGGTGCGGTGCGCGACGTCAGCCAGATCGAGAAGGATTGATCGACCATCAAAAAACCTCCGTCGCGCAGGGCGGCGGAGGTTCCAAATCCCCTATCCCTGAAGGGGAAGCTTACCTCAGCAAAATATACAGAGTGCCGGTCAGCGTAAGAGCCGACGCGCTGCACAAGGCCAGCAGACCCACGCTGCACTGGCACATGTTATAATGGATACGCTCCACTTGCATCTCTCCATTACCGCCGACTTTTGATGCCGGTCAATGAAGCGATGATAACAGAGAAAATGGGTGGAAGCAAAGGGTCAGCCTGTCGGCAGCCGCTCCAGTATTTTCCGCAATGCAGCATGAAATTGCCGCTGTTCGGACGGTTCCAGCGCTTCCACCACCTGCTCGCTGAGCTTGCGACGCAAGGGCTGCGTCAGGCCAAGAGCCTCTTCACCCGCGCTGGTGATCGTCAGCCGTTTGACCCGGCGATCGTCCGGATCGGCCGCCCTTACGATCCGCCCTTCCCGCTCCAGCCCGTCCAGCGCCTCGGTCACGGTGCGCGGAGAAATCCCCAACGCCTCGGCAATATCGGCCGCTCGCGCCGTTCCGGGCATCCCCTTGATACACATCAGCACCTTGGTCTGGGCAAGCGAGGCACCGCAGGCCAGCATTTCCCGGTCGAAGGATTTGCGCAGCAGCGTGACGACGCGAAACAGATCGGCGACCAACTCTTCCTTGGAGGTATTCATGAGGTCCCTCAATAAATGGTATTGCGCGATACTGCAAGAGCGAGCATAGGGATCGTCCCAGCGATTGATGAGTTTCCCATGCCTTCCCACACAGCGGCGTCCCCATCCTTCCCGGCAGACGACTCGGGCCAGAACGGCTCCTCCCGTCTCAAAAGTCCGCGCGCGCGGCTCATCCTGCTGCTGGTAATGCTGGCGCTGATCATCAGCGCCATATTCTGGTTCATCCGCTTCGAAACCTTCGGCAAATATCAGGAATCGACCAACGACGCCTATATTCAGGCCGATTCGATCACGATCGCGCCCAAGGTGCCGGGCTATGTCGACCGCGTCTTCGTCGCCGAGAATCAGGATGTGAAGGCAGGCCAGCCGCTCGCCCAGATCGATCCCCGCGATTATCGCGCCCAGGCGGCGCAGTCGGTTGCCCAGATCGACGTGGCCAAGGCCAATGCCGCAGGCGTCGCGGCGCAAATCGCCGAACAGCACGCCGCCATCGACCAGGCGGAGGCTGACCTCAATGCCGCCAATGCCAATGCGGTCTTCGCTGCGAGCGAGGTCGAACGTTACCGCCCACTGGCGGCAAGCGGCGCGGAAACCCGCGAACGGCTGTCCGAACTTCAGAATCAAGCCACGCAGGCCCGGGCCAAGGCCGCCGCCGCGCAGGCGGTGCTGGCCAGCGCGCAGAAGCGGATCGCCACCCTCGAAGCGCAGGTAAAGCAGGCGCAGGCGCAGGGCGAGGCCGCCCGCGCCCAGCTTTCCGCCGCCAATACCGATGTGGAGGCCACCATCCTGCGCGCCGCTGTGGATGGGCGCATCGGCGACAAGAGCGTGCGTCAGGGCCAGTTCGTCCAGGCCGCCACCCGCCTGATGACGCTGGTGCCCAAGGCCAGCCTCTATATCGAAGCCAATTTCAAGGAAACCCAGCTTGGCCTGATGCGCGTCGGCCAGCCGGTGAAGGTGACAGTCGACGCCCTGCCCGGCGTCGAACTGCTGGGGCAGGTGGCCAGCTTCGCGCCCGGCACCGGCGCGCAATTTTCCATCCTGCCGCCGCAGAACGCCACCGGCAACTTCACCAAGATCGTCCAGCGGGTCCCCGTCCGCATCGCCATCAGCGCCGGTCCCGAAACCCGCAAGATGCTGATCCCCGGCATGTCGGTCGAGGTGTCGGTCGACACCCGCTCGGCCAAGAATGCTTCGGAGCAGATCCGCCGCGAACAGGAGCAGCATAACGCCCGGATCAATCGATGAACGCCACCTTCGCCGCCTCACCAACCCCAGCGGTGCCGGAACGCGCCGACGCTGCTGCCTGGCTGGCGGTCGCGGCGGGTAGTCTGGGCGCGATGATGGCGACGCTGGACGTTTCCATCGTCAATTCCGCCCTACCCACTATCCAGGGCGAAATCGGCGCCAGCGGGACGGAGGGCACGTGGATCGCGACATCCTATCTGGTCGCGGAAATCATCATCATTCCACTGGCGGCCTGGCTGGAACGATTGCTGGGCCTGCGCACCCTGCTGCTGATCGCGGCCTTCCTGTTCACCGCCTTTTCGATGCTGTGCGGCGTCGCTGAGAATCTGACGACCATGATCATTGGCCGCGTCGGACAGGGCTTTACCGGCGGCGCGATGATCCCCACCGCCATGACGATCATCGCCACCCGCCTGCCCCGGTCCCAACAGCCCATCGGCAATGCGATGTTCGGCGTCACCGCAATCCTTGGACCGGTATTGGGACCGCTGGTCGGCGGCTGGCTGACGGAAAATATCAGCTGGCACTATGCCTTCTTCCTCAACCTGCCGGTCGGCATCATATTGGCGACCCTGCTGCTGGTGACGATGCCGCATCAGAGACCGCATTGGCGCGAATTCTGGCAAGCCGACTGGCTGGGCATCGCCGGCATGGCGCTCGGCCTTGGCGGCCTCACCATCGTACTGGAGGAGGGGCAGCGCGAACAATGGTTCCAAAGCCATGAAATCGTCATCCTGTCGATCGTCTCGGGCGTGGGCTTCATCTCGCTGTTTGCAGGGCAGTTTCTGGCCCAAAGGCCGGTCATCCGCCTGAAGCTGCTGCTCGACCGGCAATTCGGCGCGGTGGCGATGATGGGCGTGGTGATGGGCATGATGCTGTATGGCACGGCCTTCGTCATTCCGCAGTTCCTGGCCGCGATTGCCGACTATAACGCCTTGCAGTCGGGCCGCATCGTGCTGCTGTCCGGCATCCCCAGCCTGATGCTGATGCCGCTGACGCCACTGCTGATCCGGCATCTGGACATCCGCATCGCGGTCAGCATCGGCCTGCTCGTCATGGCGACAAGTTGCTGGATCGATACGACGCTGACCAATCAGGCGGTCGGCCATGATTTCATCGAATCGCAATTGCTGCGCGGCGTCGGCAGCGTCTTTGGCTTCCTGTTCCTCAATCAGGCCGCCATCGCCTCTGTCCCTCGGGAAAATGCGGGCGATGCGGCCGGGCTGTTCAACACGGTTCGCAATCTCGGCGGATCGCTGGCGCTGGCGGGCATAGCCACCATTCAGGACCAGCGGACATGGTTCCACAGCCGCCGCATGGAAGAAAGCCTGAGCGCCAACAGCGTGCATGTGCAGGATTATATCAACGGCCTCGGCCATGCGCTGGGCGGTCATGATGCGGCGCTGCGTTCCCTGGCGGGGACGATCCAACGGGAAGCGCTGATCATGACCTATAACGACATATTCACGATGCTGGCGGTCGGCATCATCGCTGTCCTGCCGCTCGTCCTGTTCCTGCGCCCCTTGCCCAAGGGGCAAGCGGTTGCGATGCACTGAGGCCACCGTCAATGCGTTCCCTTCTGATCGCCCTTCCCCTGTTCGCACTGGCCGCCTGCACCGCCGGGCCGGATTATCATGGACCCGGAACCGCCAGGGCCGCCCGTCCCGAAGCGCAGTTCGTGCGGACGGCGGACGGTGCCAGTCCGCAGGCGCCTGCGACCGCGACATGGTGGTCCTCGCTGGGCGATCCGGTGCTGGATGGGCTCGAAACCCGCGCACTCGCCGCCAATCCCGGCGTGGCCGTTGCGCAGGCGCGGGTCCGGCAGGCCCGCGCCTCACTGCGTTCGGAACGCGCCAATGCCCTGCCCAGCGCCAACGCCTCGGCCCTGTATGTCCATGCCCAGATTCCGGGCCTTGACCTCAGCGGATCGAACGGCAGCAACGCCTCCGATGGAAGCCAGTCGAGCAGCGGCGGCAGCCAGTCCCTCAATCTTTACAATCTGGGCTTCGACGCCAGTTGGGAGGTCGATCTGTGGGGCGGCAAGCGGCGCGGAGTGGAGGCCGCGCAGGCCCAGCTCGGCGCGGCAGAGGCCAATGTCGCCGACGCGCAGGTCAGCCTGACCGCCGAAATCGCGCAGACCTATGTCAATCTGCGTGACCGGCAACAGCGCATCGCTCTGGCGCAGGACAATATCACCCGACAGCGCGACACGCTGCTCCTTACCGAACAGCGCCAGCACCGGGGCACCGCCTCCGCGCTGGAACTGGAGCAGCAGCGCAATCAGCTCGAACAGGCCGAAGCCGCGATCCTGCCCCTGAATGCGGAGCGTGACGCCTATCTCAACGCATTGGCCACATTGGCTGGCGAAGCGCCGGGCGCACTCGACGCCATGCTTGGGCCCCCGGCCGCCATTCCGCTGCCCCCCGCCAGCGTCGCCATCGGCGATCCCGCCGCCCTGCTCCAGCGCCGCCCCGATATCCGCGCGGCGGAGCGTCAATATGCCGCCGCCACCGCGAAGATCGGCGTGGCACAGGCCGCGCGCTTCCCCAGCCTCAGTTTCATGGGCCTGATCGGCATCGGCGGCACCAATCCGGGCGACGTCTTCGATTTCAACAAACTCGCCGCCATCGCCATGCCGCGCCTTAGCTGGAGCTTCCTCGATTTCGGCCGCAACGCTGCCCGCGTGGAGCAGAGCAGGGGCGCGCAGGACGAAGCCGCCGCTCAATATCGCCAGGCTGTCCTCAATGCCCTGCGCGATAGCGAGGACGCCCTTTCCCGCTTCGGCGCCCGGCGGCTGGCCGTCGCCAGCGCCGCCCGGTCCAAGGCGTCGGCCGACCGCAGCGCCGCGCTGATACGCCAGCGTTTCGAAGCCGGCACCGCCACGCGCATCCAGCTTCTGGACGCGGAACGGCAGAGCATCGCCGCAGCCCAGACGCTTGTCCAGGGCACGGCGGCAATGACCGCCGACTATATCGCCCTGCAAAAGGCGCTCGGCCTCGGTTGGGAAGCGCCGCGTTAACTTTTTGGCAAGTGCTCTCCGGCGAAATGCCCGCTTAAAACGGGGCGTACCTATGTTGAAAAGAATCCGTACCCAGGATGTCGAACTGGGCATGTTTCTCCACAAGCTGGAAGGGTCGTGGTTTTCCCATCCCTTCTGGAAGAGCAAGATGTTGCTGGACGATGCCGATCAGCTGGCGACGCTGAAGGCCAGCAAGGTCGCCTGGGTCCAGATCGACACATCGCGCGGCGCCGATCTGAAGCCCAGGGACGTGTCACCGCCCGCGCGCGCGGCGACGCCCGCCCCGGACCAGCGCGACCGCCCCTTCGGCCGCGCCGGCGCGACCATCGCCCGGCGCGCCGCGCCCGCCCCTGTCAGTCGCCCCTTCGACCCGCTGTCCAAGGAGCGGACGTCGACCAAGGCGGAAATGGTCCACGCCAATCGCCTCGCCCGCAAGTCGGTGCGCGCCATGCAGAAGATCTTCGACGATTCCCGGCTGGGCAATGCGATCAAGCTCAACAAGCTGGAAACGATGATCGAGGAGATTTCCAGCTCCATCCAGCGCAATCCCCATGCCTTCATGGCGGTGACGCGGCTCAAGAACACCAGCGAATATCTCTACCTCCACGCGCTGTCGGTCTGCGCGCTGATGATCGGCCTTGCCCAGCAGCTTCGCCTCTCGCCCGAGGAAGTGCAGCAGGCGGGGCTTGCCGGATTGCTGATGGACGTGGGCATGGGCCATGTGCCGCAGGAAACCTGGGACAAGGACAGCCCGCTGACGCCGGAGGAATGGGAGGTGGTGAAGAGCCACACCACGCTGGCGCATGAATTTCTGGCGCTGGGCGGGGAGATGCCCGACGCCGTCCTGGACGTGTGCCTGCATCATCATGAGCGGCTGGACGGCAGCGGCTATCCCCATGGGCTGAAGGGCGAGGAGATCGGCCAGTTCGCGCGCATGGCGGCGATCTGCGACACCTATGATGCGATGACCTCCAACCGTATCCACCGCCATGGCGAGGACCCGTCCCGCGCCCTGCTGATGCTGGACGAAGCGCAGACGCTCTACGATCCGGAGATTTTCCAGGCGTTCCAGCGCGCCGTCGGCATCTATCCGATCGGGTCGCTGGTCCGGCTGCGCTCGCATCGGCTGGCCATCGTGGTCGAACAGAACCGGGACGATCTGACCCTACCCGTCGTGCGCCCCTTCTATTCGCTGAACGACCGCAGCTTCGTGAAGGCGGAGGATATCGACCTTTCCAACTGCTTCGGCGCAGACCAGATCATCACCCGCGAAACGCCCGAGGGATGGGACATGGCGGAATGGCCGACGCTGAGCGCCAAGTTGCTGGCGGCGGCAGGCTGATCCGGCATAGCTTGCCGGTAGCCACGGGCAGGTAGATAAAGCCCGCATGATCGTGCCGAAGCGTCCCTCGACCGCGGCTGGCGTCGCGATGCACTATGATGAACTGGACCTTGCCTACCGGCGGATCTGGGGCGAACATGTGCATCATGGCTATTGGCGAACCGGCCGCGAAAGCCCGGCCGAAGCAGCAGACGCGCTCGTGGAGGAGGTGGAGAGGCGGCTGGCGCTGGAACCGGGCCAGACGCTGTGCGACATAGGCTGCGGCTATGGTGCCACCGCTGCCCGGATCGCCGCGCGGCATGATGTCAGCATTATCGGCCTGACCCTCTCCTCCGCGCAGGAGAAGGTCGCCAACGCCCGCCCCCCATCACGCTTCACCTGCCTGCAACGCGACTGGCTGCACAATGACCTGCCCGATGCCAGCTTCGACCGCGCCTATGCCATCGAAAGCTCCGAACATATGGTCGACAAGGCCCGGTTCTTCCGCGAAGCCGCCCGCGTGCTGCGCCCCGGCGGGCGGCTGGTCGTCTGCGCCTGGCTGGAAGGAAAGGACGCGCACCAGTGGCAAATCCGCCATCTGCTCGAACCCATTTGCCGCGAAGGACGGCTTCCCAGCATGGGCAGCCGCGCCGATTATGAGGCGCTCGCCGTCGATGCCGGCTTCATTCTTCGCGACTATGAGGATGTCAGCAGCCGCGTCCGCCGAACCTGGACGATCTGCCTGCGCCGGTTCGCCGGACGGATGATCACCGATCCCGCGCTGCGTCGGCTGGCGCTCAGTTCCCAGACGCGGAATCGCGACTTCATCTTCAGCCTGCCGCGCCTGATCCTGGCGCTACGCACCAGAGCGATGCGCTATGGCATTTTCGTCTGGAGCAGGAATTAATTCACCCGCGTCCAGCGCTGGCTCTCACACAGGAACAGCACGCATCCCGTGACCCTGAGCGATCCATCCGGATTCAGCCCCAATGTCGCCCGATAGCTTCGCCCCGATTTGGGATCATAGGCCCGTCCGCCCTTCCATATCGCGCCGTCGCGGCGGAAGCCCGATAGGGTGAGCAACCCCATGATCGGTTGGCCGCGCCGCTTCGGATCAGGATTGTTGATGTCGGTCGCCGGCACATTCGGTCCCTTGTCCAGCACACGGACGATATGCCCGCACATCTGCGGACCGCAGGGCGCGATCTGCACCACGCCCTTCCGGTCGTCGGTCAGCCAACTGCCCTCCACACCGTGTGGCATGGCCCCAGCGGCGATCAGCAACAGCACGGAAAAGGCCGACATGGCATTACCTCCTCATTCATCAGAATATGCTATGATCCCCGGAAAAGAAGAGAGGGCATCATGGCCGACCTTTCGATCCGGTCGCGGCAGGAAGAGCAGATGGACGCGCCGGACCTGGACCCGGCGGTTTACGAGCGCGTGCTGCACGATCTGGCGCGGGTCAATCGTTGGACCTTCACGGCCTGGCCGACCATCGCCTTTCTCAACCGCGCCATCGGTTCGGCGGGGCATTTCCGCCTGCTGGACGTCGGCTTCGGCGATGGCGACGTCCTTCGCGCCGTCGCCCGCTGGGCCAGAAAGCGCGGCATCGAGGCCGAACTGATCGGCGTCGACCTTAATGAAAAAAGCCTTCAGGCCGCGCGCCACGCCACCCCGCCCGATCTTGCCATCGACTATCGCGCCGGGGATTATCTCGACCAGCCGGAGCGGTTCGATTTCATCATCTCCAGCCAGGTGACGCATCACATGACGGACGCGCAGCTGATGACCTTCCTGCGCCATATGGAGGCCAATGCGCAGAGGGGCTGGCTGATCTGCGACCTGCATCGGCATGGCTTTGCCCATTGGGGTTTCCCTCTGCTCGCCCGGCTGCTGCGCGTTCATCGCATCGTGCGGGAGGATGGGCAGCTTTCCATCGCCCGCGCCTTCCGCCCCGGCGACTGGGCGGACCTGTTGCCCACGGCCGGGATCAGCCTGGATCATGTGCGGATCGTGCGCCGCTTTTCCTTCCGCCTGTGCGTGGAGCGGATATTCGGGTGAGCAATGCGGCCTGCGCGCCAAGCCCCGGCATCCAGTGCAGCAACTGCATCATCATTCCCCGCCCCAACGCCCCTGCCGCACCATGACGCAGCGCCTCCGCCATGCCGATCGGACGGCGGTTGCGCTGGTGCATCTGCCTTTGCCAGTCCACCGCCGCCTCCGCCCCGCCGCCAAGCCAGGCCTGCGCCGCGCTGACCCCGCTGCTGAGCGCGATGGCGATGCCGTCCCCGGCCAGCGAGGCAATCACCGCGCCCTGATCCCCGATGCGGAAGATGCCCGGTACGGTTTCCGCCGCCCGCCAGCCATAGGGCACCCCCGCCACCGCCTCCCACTGCGCGGGGATCGCTCCCCCCAGACGGTCCGCCAGGCGCGGCGCCTCCGCCATGATCTCCGCCATGAGTGCGGGCACGCCGTCCGACATCCGCTCACGCGCGACGGAGAGGCAGAGGTTGGACGTCCCATCCTCCTGCAACAGCAGGCCCGCATAGCCCCGGTCGAACAGGTGCAGCTCGATCATGCCCGTCAGATCGCGCGACCGGGCGGCATGGGCGGGCAGCACCGCCCGCAATCCGACGGAGGGCACCTCCTTCCGCCCGCCAAGATCGCGCGCCAGCCCCCGCAGTTCATGCTTGCCGGTCGCCAGGAACAAGGTCCCGCCCGCCAGCTCTTCCCCATCATCGAAGCGAACGGATCGCCCGGCCGGGTCCGCCGCCCGCACCGCCCGCCCGCGCAGGAGCACCGCCCCCGCATCGCCCGCCAGCGCGATCAACGCTTCATCCAGCACCCGCCGCGACAATCCCGCTGCCTGATGCGGCAGGGCCAGCTCAATGGCGCGCTCCCCCACCAGCAATCGCAACCGTCCAATGGGCCGCGCGCCCAGCACAGCCACGTCCAGCCCCAGATCGCGCAGGATCGCCAGTGCGTCCCAGCCCAGAAAACCACCGCAGACACCATCATGCGGCCCATCATGGCGATCCACCAGATGCGCACTGACCCCCGCCCGCGCGAGCGTGATCGCCGCCGCCGCCCCGGCCGGCCCACCGCCGACGATCAGCGCGGGCACGGGCGGCACGGGCATTGAGGGGCGCGTCATGCGATCCCTTCGAACCGGAATCCTTCGGCCGCCACCCCCGGCCCGAAGGCCAGCGCCACCCCCTGCCGCGCCTGCTCCGCCATATCGTGCAGGATGAACATCAGCGTGGAGGACGACATATTGCCGAACCGCGCCAGCACGCTGCGCGAGAACGCAAGCGCATCCTCGCCCAGCCCAAGCCCATATTGCACCGCATCCAATATGGACCGCCCGCCCGCATGCACCGCCCAATCGTCGATCAGCGCCGGGTCGTCGTCGCCCCACATCCGCCGCCGCACCGCCGGATCGCCCAGCATCGTCTGAATCCGCCCTGGCACTTGCCCTGACAGATGCATCACAAAGCCGCGATCCCCGATCTCCCACCGGATCAACTCCGCCGAGTCCGCCAGATTGATCGAGAAAGGCCGGTCGATGGCGATCCCGCTTCCCTCCGCCGTCACCAGAGCCGCCGCCGCCCCGTCCGCGAACTGGAGCATCATCAACAACCGCTCGATCTGCCGCTCAAGCTGGAAATGCAGCGAGCAGAGCTCGACCGTCACCACCAGCACCCGCGCCTCCGGCTCCGACCGCACGATATGCCGCGCCGTCCGCAGCGCCGCAACCGCCGCATAACAGCCCATGAAGCCCACCAGCGTCCGCTCGACCCCTTCCAGCCCCAGCCGATCGGCAATGATCTGGTCGATGCCGGGCGCGACGAAGCCGGTGCAGCTGGCCACCACCAGATGGCTGATCCGGTCGATCGCCACCTTCTCCCGCAACCGCGCTATCGCCTCCAGCGCCAGCACGGGTGCATGCTCGGCATAGCGCTGCATCCTGATCGAGGTCGGCGGCATTTCTCCGCTGTAGAAGCCGCCCGGATCGACCGGCGTTCCGCCCTCGGCGGTCCGCGGCAGGACGCACCAGCGATGATCGATACCCGACCGTTCCGCCATGCGCAGGAAAATCTGCCTTTCGCGCGGATTGTCCAACCGGCCGCCTGCCCACTGGATGAACGGAGCGTGGATGTCCTGCGCAGGGACAGCACAGCCGATGGCATTGATGCGGGCACGCGTTCCAGTCATCGGGTCGGCTTATCTCCTGTCTTTGGCGGAACATCCCATGTCCGGGAGCTTGTAGGGTTTCGGTGCCTTGCCAAGCGCAAAAGGTTCAAGAGGGAGATGATGGAGAGAGCCCGCGCTCAAAGCGTTAAATCTCCACCTGGGATCCCAGTTCCACCACCCTGTTCGTCGGCAGCTTGAAGAAGTCCATCGGCGTCACGGCATTGCGCATCATCCAGGCGAACAGCTTTTCCCGCCAGATCGCCATGCCCGGCTTGTCGGACGGGATCAAAGTCTCGCGGCTGAGGAAATAGCTGGTCTGGCTGATGTTGATCGGCCCGCCGCACCCGTCCACCGCCTTCATCGCGACGGGGATGTCGACCTCCTCCATAAAGCCATGGCGCAACACCACGCGATAGAATCCCGCGCCCAGCTCGCTCACCTCCGAACGTCCGGTCAGCGGGAGATGTGGCACGCCTTCCGTCCGCACCGTCACGATGATCACCCGCTCATGCAGAATCTTGTTGTGCTTCACATTATGCAGCAGCGCGGGCGGCACGCCCTCGATGCGGGAGTTCAGGAAGATCGCCGTCCCGGGTACGCGCTTCAGCGAATGAGAGACGGACTGGATGAACAGGCCCACCTCCATCGCCCCTTCCATCAGATAGAAGTTCATGATCTTCCGACCCGTCGACCAGGTGGTCAACACCACGAAGACCACCGCCGCCACCAGCAGCGGGAACCAGCCGCCATCGGGAATCTTGGTCGCGTTGGACAGGAAATAGGCGCCATCGACCAACAGGAACAGCCCCGTCACCCCCCCGGCGATCAGCGGATGCCAGCGCCACACGCTGAAGGTCAGTACCCCCATCATGCAGGTGGTGATGACCATGGTGCCGGTCACGGCAATGCCATAGGCCGCCGCCAGATTGCTCGACGAATGGAAGCCCAGCACCAGCAGGACGACCAGACACAGCAACGCCCAATTGACCAGCGGCACATAAATCTGCCCCTGCGCCGAAGCGCTGGTATGGGAAATCTTGAGCCGGGGCAGGAAGCCCAGTTGCACGGCCTGCTGCGTCACGGAGAAGGCGCCGGAAATCACCGCCTGGCTGGCGATGACCGTCGCCACCGTGGCCAGGATCACCAGCGGCAGCCGCGCCCAGTCCGGCGCGAGCAGGAAAAAGGGATTTTCCGCCGCTTCCGGCTGGTGCATCAGCAACGCACCCTGCCCCATATAGTTGAGCAGCAGGCAGGGAAAGGCGGCGTAAAGCCAGGCAATGCTGATCGCCTTGCGCCCGAAATGCCCCATGTCCGCGTACAGCGCCTCCGCCCCCGTCACCGACAGCACGACAGAACCAAGCGCCAGAAAAGCGAGATTTGGATCAAGTGCGAAAAAATGCACCGCCCACATCGGATTGATGATGGAGATGATCGCCGGATGCCGCGCGATGTTAAAGATGCCGAGCGCTGCGAGCACCAGGAAATAGACGGCCATGACCGGCCCGAACAGCGCGCCGACCCGTGCCGTGCCATGTTTCTGGATCAGGAACAGGCCGATCAGGATGACGATGGCGATTGGCACGACGAAGGGCGCGAAACCATCATTCACCGTCTCCAGCCCCTCGACCGCCGACAGCACGGAAACGGCGGGCGTGATAATCGCGTCGCCATAGAAGAGCGCCGCCGCCAGCACGCCCAGCATGGCGATCGTGGGCGTCCACCGGCTTTCCCCCAGCTTGCGGGCAATCAGCGCGAGCAGCGCCATGCTGCCGCCTTCGCCATGATTGTCGGCGCGCATGATGATGAACACATATTTGACCGTGACGATCAGCGTCATGGTCCAGAACACCAGCGACAGCACACCAAGGATATGGGCCGGATCGACCGTCAGCGGATGATGGCCGACGAAGCTTTCCTTCAGCGCATAGAGCGGCGAAGTGCCGATGTCGCCGAACACCACCCCCAGCGCTCCCAGCGCCAGAAGGGGCATCTTCCCCTGCGGATGGCCGTGGCCCGCCCCCTCACCCGCTTTGTCCGTCATCCGTGCCTTACCCGTTGTTATCGGCTCCGCCCATCGCACGAAGTCGCATGGCTTTTCCAGTGCCGCTTTGCCCGATCCGCGCAAGATGGATCGAATCTGCCCCAATCCTGTGCGATTTCAACGGAAATAACAGTCTTCCGCTCGCGAGCGGCCACGACAGGGGCCTGTCTGGACCAGCCGATGACGCTTTCCGCCCGGTGGGAACGACAATCAGGGTTCAGCGCTTATACCGCTACAGCCTGCCGCAGGTCGGGGCACGGAGGGCTTCTTTCTTGAAAGAGGATGCCTGCATGAAAATCGCACAAATCGCTCCCCTGGCCGAAAGCGTACCGCCACGGCTCTATGGCGGCACCGAACGCATCGTTTCCTATCTGACCGAAGAGTTGGTGCGTCAGGGGCATGACGTGACCCTGTTCGCCAGCGGCGATTCGCGCACCAGCGCGAAACTGGTGCCCATCACCGACATGGCGCTGCGCCTCAATCCCGGCGTGGTCGATCCCATCCCCTGGCACATGATGCTGCTGGAGGCGGTGCGCCGCCGCGCCGACGAATTCGACGCACTGCATTTCCATATCGACATGCTGCACCTGCCGATGATCCAGGATTTCATCGGCCGCACCGTCACGACGCTGCACGGCCGACTCGACCTGCCCGACCTGCCCGCCTTTTACCGCACGTTCGCCAACCATTGTCTGGTGTCGATTTCGGATCATCAACGGCTGCCAATGCCACCGGTCAACTGGGGCGGAACCATCTATCACGGCCTGCCCGCCGGCCTGCTGCCGCCCCGGCTGGAGGGACGGGGCGGAGGCTATCTGGCCTTCCTCGGCCGCATATCGCCCGAAAAAACGGCCGGACCGCGCCATCCGCATCGGCGCGCGGTCGGGCATGCCATTGAAAATCGCGGCCAAGATCGACGCGGTCGACCGTGCCTATTGGGAGCAGGAGATCGCCCCGCTGATCGAACATTATCCCAATGTCGACTATATCGGCGAGATCAATGAACAGCAAAAGGCCCGGTTTCTGGGTCAGGCCAGCGCCCTGCTTTTCCCCATCGACTGGCCCGAACCCTTCGGCCTGGTGATGATCGAGGCGATGGCCTGTGCCACGCCGGTCATCGCCTTCCGCTGCGGATCGGTGCCTGAAGTCATCGACCATGGTCTGTCAGGCTTCATCGTGGAGAGCGAGGATGAAGCCGTCGCCGCCGTCGCGCAATTGCCGCATCTCGACCGGGCCCGGGTGCATGGCGCGTTCGACGCACGTTTCACGGCGGAGCGGATGGCAGCGGACTATGTCGCATTGTATCATGACCTGCCCGGCGCGCGTATCGAGGCGGCACGGTTGCGCCGACAGCGCGGCGAGGAAGCTGAACTGCATATCGTCGCCTAGAGTGGGCGCGTTGCGGCCGGAACCGGAACGACCGCTGGATTGTTCCTTGCTTTCCATGGCTTCCGGCCTGGCGAACGATGTTGCCGGCCTTTGCATCATGAGGAGGGAGACGCCATGTCGCTGATCCAGTCCCAGCCCGAAACGACTGACCCTGAAAGCGGGATAGAGGGAGGACAGGCGCTCTCCAACGCGCAGACCCAGTTCTTCATTCCTGCGACGTCCTCTCTCCATGAACGCAGGCCGCGCACGCTAAAGCATGGCGACAGCTTCGCCGTGTTCGACCATAGCGGCGACGCCATTTCCGGGCCGGGCAGCCCGGAGGGTCTCTATCATCGCGACACACGGCATCTTTCCCATCTTTACCTCACCATCAACGGGATGCGGCCGATCCTGCTCAGTTCCGCATTGCGCGACGACAATGCGATGCTGACCTGCGACCTCGCCAATCCCGATTTCATCGGCGAGGACGGGCGGGTGGCGGTGGAGCATGACCTGATCCATTTGCGGCGCACCCGTTTCCTGTGGAAGGATGGGCTTTACGAACGCCTCACCATCCGCAACTTCGACACCGAAACCCGCACGGCGACGCTCAATCTGGCCTTTGCCGCCGATTTCGCCGACCTGTTCGAGATTCGCGGGATGACCCGGCTGCGGCGGGGCACGATGAACCCGCCGCAGGTCGGCACGGCGGACGTGCTGCTCAGCTATCGCGGCCGGGACGATCGCGAACGGCAGACCCACCTGCATTTCGATCCGGTGCCGACCATGCTGACCGACAGCAATGCGCGGGCCGACATCACCGTGCCGCCGGGCGAAAGCCGCGCCTTCTTCGTCCGCATCTGCTGCCGGAAGGCCGAGGCCCGCGATCCGCTGCCCAAGCAGTTCCTGAAATCGCTTCGGGAAGCGATGCAGGCGCTCCGGCTGGCGCGCAAGCGCGGCGCCAGCATCCATTCGTCCAACGACCTGTTCAACGAAGTCGCCCGCCGGTCGGTTGCCGACATCTCCATGCTGTCGACCGACATGGAATATGGTCCCTATCCCTATGCGGGCATTCCCTGGTTCAGCACCATATTCGGGCGCGACGCGATCATCACCGCGCTGGAAACGCTGTGGATGGACCCTGCGGTCAGCCGGGGCGTACTGGGCTATCTCGCCGCCCATCAGGCGACCGCTTTCGATCCCGCCGCCGATGCCGAGCCGGGCAAGATCCTGCACGAAGTCCGCCATGGCGAGATGGCGGAACTGGGCGAGGTGCCGTTCCGCCATTATTATGGCAGCATCGATTCCACGCCGCTGTTCGTCATGCTGGCCGGCGCCTATCTGCAACGGACAAACGACACCGCCTTTCTGACGACGATCCTGCCGAATATCGAGGCGGCGCTGGAATGGATCGACAGCCATGGCGACCGCGACGACGACGGCTTTGTCGAATATGGCCGGCAGACCGATCAGGGCCTGCAGAATCAGGGCTGGAAGGACAGTCATGATTCCATCTTCCATGCCGATGGCACGATCGCGCGCGGTCCGATCGCCCTCGCGGAGGTGCAGGCCTATGTCTATGGCGCCTGGCAGGGGGCGAGTGCCCTGTTCACGGCCATCGGAGATCCGGGCCGTGCGGCCTGCTATCGCGAACGCGCCGAGGAGTTGCGCGACCGCTTCGACGCCATTTTCTTCGACGAGGCGCTGGGCACCTATGTGCTGGCCCTTGATGGGGACAAACAGCCGTGTCGCGTCCGGTCCTCCAATGCCGGCCATGTCCTCTATACCGGGCTGGCGCTGGAAAAGCGGGCCGAGGCGGTCGTGCGCACGCTGATGGCGCCCGCGTCCTTTTCCGGCTGGGGCGTGCGCACCATCGCCTCTACCGAGAAACGCTATAATCCGATGAGCTATCACAACGGATCGATCTGGCCGCATGACAATGCGCTGATCGCAGCCGGATTTTCCCGCTACGGCTACAGGCGCGAGGCCGCGCAGATTTTCGAAGGGCTGTTCGCCGCCGCCACCTATGTCGACATGATGCGCCTGCCCGAACTGTTCTGCGGATTCCCGCGCCGCCGGTCGCAGGGGCCGACCTTCTACCCCGTCGCATGCAGCCCGCAGGCCTGGTCCGCCGCCGCGCCGCTGGCGCTGATCCAGTCCAGCCTTGGCCTGGGCTTCGACGTCGCCGCCGCGCAGATCAGCTTGCAGGAACCGACCCTGCCGCATTTCCTCGACCGGCTGACCATCCGGCATCTGGGCATCGGCGCGGCCAGCGTCGACATCGCGTTCGACCGCATGGGCGACAAGGTGGTGGTGAAGCCGCTCGGCCGCGACGGCAGCGCGCGGGTCGTCACGATTGCCTGATCGACCGACCCATGATGACGAACCTGTTGCAATTTGATGAAGGAATCGCCTCGAAAATTTAACCCTAATGCAGCGTGATCGCCACCGGCCTGACCCAATAGGACGCTAATCGCGCCGCCATTGGGGGGTCATCGTCATGTTCAAGGCTTTTCAGCCGCTGCTCTTCGCCGGCCTGGCGACGCTTGCAACTTCGGGGGCAGGCCGCGAAGACGCGCGCCACCTGCCCGCAAAACCGGCCGCGATGTCGGTGCAGGACAATGCGCTTTCCGTCATGACCTATAATATCAAGGGGCTGCCCTGGCCGCTTGCCTTGGGTCGCGACGATGCACTGGCGCAAATCGGCCAGCGGCTGGCGGCCATGCGGCGGGAGGGACAACAGCCGCATATCGTCCTGCTTCAGGAGGCTTTTTCCGCACAGGCCATCGCCACCGCGCGCCGGGCCGGTTATCGGCATGTTGCCTTCGGTCCAGACAGCGCCCTGCGAAGCGGGTCTCGCGCGGACGCCGCCGACATCGCCTATCTGGAAAAGGCACGCTGGGACCGGGGCGAGCGGATGGGCAAGTCCCTCGACAGCGGCCTCATGATCCTGTCCGACTATCCGATCAGCCGGATCGACCGGATGGCCTTTCCCGATTTCGCCTGCGCGGGGATAGATTGCATGGCAAACAAGGGCGTGCTGATCGCGCATCTCGCCGTGCCGGGCATGGGGCCGGTCAGCATCGTCAACACCCATCTCAATGCCCGAACGGCGGCCATGGTGCCTGTCGAACGGTCGCAGCGGGCCTTTGGCCGACAGGCCGCACTGATGGCCCGCTTCATCGCCAGCCATGTGCCGGATGGACAGGCGATGATCCTGGGCGGCGACATGAATATCGGCAGCGACAGGCTGCGTCAGGGCGCCTTTTTCACCAGCTTCCACCAGTCCGGCCTGCCCTTCGTCGCCCCTGCGCTCGAGGGCGCGCGCCAGGCACTGGCCCGGTCGGCCACCGACCGGGGGGCGCGGCCCGACCTGCTCCACGCGGTCGAACATGGCAAGGACTGGATCTTCGCCCGCAACGGCGATGGCGCACCGATGGCCGTGGTTCAGGCGCATGTGCCCTTCGGTTCCGAAGGGGCAGGCGAACCGCTGTCCGATCATTTCGGCTATGTCGTCCATTACCAAATGCCCGTCCGGCAGACCCAGGCGCCGGTCCGTTTCGCCAGCCGCGATCCCCTGCCCGGCCGCGCGGCGGATCTGCGCTGATGGTCCGCCACGCCCTTGCGCTCGCGCTGGCCGCGACGCTGATCGCCGGACATGACCCGGCCGCCGCACAGATGCTGTTGCAGCATGAAGGCACGCCCTTTTCGCTGAAGCCGCGATCCGGCCTGCCCGGCCTGCATACCGGCTTCGTCCCGGCGCGAACGACGCGGGCGCGCATCGACCGGCTGGATATCATCCCCGTCGACGATCGTGCGGACATGGTGGAAATCATGCTGCGGCGGCAGAAGCTGGCCTTCACCGGCAGCGACGACAGGTCACCGACATTCGCCCCGCGCAGCCGCATGGTTCTGCTGACCGTTCAGGATCGCCTGTCCATCCGCGACAATCTGAGCGCGGTTCTGGGTTTTCAGGGCATGAAGCTCATCAACAATGGCGCCAATGTCACCGCCGTGGGGCGGGATGGGCGGCTGCGCGTCCGCGACTGGTTCCTGCCCCGCGCGGCCATCGCCTTCACCCCGCGCGATGATCTCGCTTTGGCATTCAGCTACCGGGAAATCGCACGCGGTTTCGGGGAAACCGGGCGATCGGGACCGATGGGCCTTGCCCATGAGGATTTTCGCGCGCTGGCACGACGCCTCCAACCGGAAAGGCACAGCCGGCTGCGCCTCGACGCCGATTGGCAGGCGACGCCCGAACTCAGCCTGGCGATGACCGCCTATCATGGCCAGATCAGCGACCGGCTGTCCTTTCTCGACCGATCCGCCCTGCCGCTCAACGGCGGCTCCGCGACGATTGAGGGCGTGCGCATCGGCTTTCGTCACCGCCTGTCGCCGCACTGGTACTGGGCCATGCGCTATGGAGAGGCCCGTCTCAACAGCGCCGCCGATCATGGCAGTTCGGAACATAGCCTGACACTGGAAACGGGCTGGACCCATGGGCCGCTGAAGGCGACGATGCGCGGCACCAGCAGCAGCCTGCCTGCCTTTGCCAGCGATGCGCGATCATTCGGCCGCCGCTTCCGGGTCGAGGCGGACATCCGCTACCAGCGCCCCAGCGCCCCGCTTGCGCTGTCGCTGCGCCTGACCGATCCCGACCGCCTCGCCAGCAGCGCTCTGGCGAGCGACGCACCCTCAGGCCCGGTTCTTGCCGCCGACCGGGCGCGCGGGCTGGTGCTGGGGGTCAAACTCAACTGGTAGGCGCGACTTCAAACTGTCAAACAACGGCCATAATCGGCAAGACTGCATGAAGCTCACCCCTCTCCTCTGCGCCATCCTCCCTGGCATCGCCATGGGCAGCATGGCGACTGCCCAGCCCGCCGAAGCGCCGTCGCCCGCTCCCGCGCCCGTGACGCTGCGGCTGACCGCCCCCGAAGCCCATCAAGGCGCGGCGTCGGACGGCCGTTTCATCTACGCCATCGACAATGACCGGATCGGCAAATATCGCATCGCCACCGGCGAACGCGTCGCGCAATGGCAGGGCGAAAGGCGGCTGTTCCCGCATATGAACAGTTGCACGGTGGTCGGGCGCGAACTGGTCTGCGCGGCGTCCAACTATCCGGTGGTGCCCCAGACCAGCGCGGTCGAATTTTTCGACACCGGCACGCTGCGCCATCTGCGCACGGTCAGCCTGGGGTTCGGCCCCGGTTCGCTGACCGCGCTGGACCGGCACGATAACGCATGGTGGGCAGTATTCGCCAATTATGCGGGCAAGGGCGGCGAACCGGGCCGCGACACCCGCTATACCCTGCTGGTTCGCATGGACGACCAGTTCCGGCAGGTTGCCGCCTGGACCTTCCCGCCCGAAATACTGGCCCGCTTCACGCCTTATAGCTGTTCGGGCGCCAGCTGGAGCGCGGATGGCCGGCTCTATGTGACGGGGCATGATCGGCCGGAAATGTACGAACTCGCCGTGCCGGAGGCCGGTTCCACACTGGAACTGCGCCGCACCGTCAGCATTGCGACGCCCGGTCAGGCCATTGACTGGGACCCGGTGCAGCCGGATCGCCTCTGGTCGATCGACCGGGCGAGGAATGCAATCATCGCCAGCCGGATCGCTCCCTAGACTAGAGCGGTTTGCGATCGGATCGAACCAGATCGACCGCCATATTGCTTTGTTTTACCACGATTTCTTGACCGCCAGATGATGCCATCTGACTGGAAATCGCTCTAGGCCGCCTGCGCGCGCGCTGCGGCGATGCAGGCCTGCAGATGCTTGTGCCGGAACGGCTTTGACAGGCGCGGAATATCGGGTGCGATCAGGTCGATCCCTTCATAGCCCGATATGATGAGCAAGGCGATGCGCGGATGATCGACGCGCATCCGCAAAGCCAGTTCCACGCCGGTCATGCCCGGCATGATATGATCGGTGATCAGGATGTCGGGCCGTTCGCCAGCCTCAATCATGCGCAGAGCATTTTCGGCGCGGTCCGTGTCCACCACCTCATAGCCCATGTCCGTCAACATCTCGCGCGTGCTGCTGCGCACCAGATCATTGTCGTCCACCAGCAGGACCTTGCCTGGATGCGCTTTCCCGCCTTCGTCCCGTACCGGGGCCTTCGCCTTCGGGCCCATGACCTGCTCGACCGGCAGCCAGAGCCGGATGCGCGTGCCCGCGCCGATCGCGCTGTCGATTTCCAGCGTGCCGCCCAACTGCCCGGCAAGGCCGTGGACCATGGAGAGGCCAAGGCCGGTGCCGTGCCCGGAGGATTTGGTCGTAAAGAAGGGCTCCGTCGCCGCCGCCCTGACCGCCGAAGTCATGCCAGTGCCCGTATCCGCGATGGTCAGACAGACATATTGGCCGGGCGCCAGGACTTTGGGCAGCCGCATCCGACGGACCTCGCCCGATATGATGAAGGCACCGCCATCGGGCATCGCGTCACGGCTGTTGACGGCGAGGTTGAGGATCGCGATCTCCAGCTGATGGGCATCGGCATGGACGGCGGGCAAGGTCGCCGGGACATCGATCGACAGATTGATCCGCGGCCCCAGCGTGCTGCCAAGCAAGGCCTGCATCCCCGCGAGCAGGACGGACAGGTCGACCGACTGCACGGCCAGCGACTGGCGACGGGCGAAGGTCAGCAGCCGCTGCACCAGCGTCTGCGCGCTTTCCGCCGCCTGCATGGCGATGGCGGCATGGCGTTCGATCGCTTCGGCCGTCCGCTTTCCCGACAGGATCAGGTCCAGCCCGCCGACGATCGGCATCAGCAGATTGTTGAAATCATGGGCGACATGTCCGGTCAGTTGACCCAGCATGTCCAGTTTCTGGACCTGACGCAGACTGTCCTGCGACTGCTCCAGTTCCTTTGTCCGCTCCCGCACGCGCTGGTCGAGCTGATCGTTCAGCGTTTCGAGCGATGCGAAGAGTCGCCCATTTTCCAGCGCGGTGGAGGCTGCACGGGCCAGCGCTTCCAGCAGGGCGATCTCATTGTCGGTCGGCTGTCCGAATTCCGACCAATAGGCGCCGACTGCGGCAATGGGGTCGATCCGGCCGATCGGCACCATCAGCATGGACCGCACGAAGGTGGTGCGATACGCCTCGACCGGCACGCGCGGATCGTCGAAAATATCCGCGATCACGGCGGTCTGCCGATGCTCCATGGCCCAGCCGGACACGCAGTTCTCACTCGGGAACCGTTGGCCCGCCCAGAGCGGTTCCATCGAATCCTCGGCGATATAATGGCATTGATCTTCGTCGCGCAGCACGATCGCGATGCCATCCGCCCCCACGGCGCGGCGCGCGAAGGCGCGCAGCACATTGGTCACGGCATCCAGCGAGCGCGCACCGGCCAGAGCCTCCATCGCTTCGGCCGCGATGCTCCATCGCGCCGCCAGCGCCTTCTGTTCGGAATCGCGTTCGCTTGCCAATTTCTTATCCATCGACAGCCTTCTGCATCGAAATCCGCGCCTCTTCGTATCATCGGAAGGGAATGATCACAAAGCGAATATGATCAACGGCTTAGGATGCCGGGCTGGCGGCGTGCCCTTCAACCAACGGTCAATTCATCCTTAACCCTGCGCCAGAAACCGAATGGGCGGGCTTTTTGGCAAATTATGACATTCGCCATGGAACTTTTAGTATAGCATCGCGTAACGATCTGGCACGCAAGGGGAAATAATGCGGGCGCAGGGGGGACAGCAGATGACGTCAAAGGGCGCAACCGCCTGCGCAACAGGCCTGATGATCGCTGGCTTGCTGGCCTTTTATGCCCTTCCCGTCCAGGCGCAAAGCATCGAAGAACTGCGCGACATGCCGATTTCCGCGCTGTCGAGGCTGGATGTCACGTCCGCCACGCGCTCCACCGCGTCACTGGCGGATGTTCCGGCCTCTATCTATGTCATCACACATGACGATATCGTCCGGTCGGGCACGCTGACCCTGGCGGGAATATTGCGGCTGGCGCCCAATCTGCAAGTGATGCGCGGCGGCCCGAACGATGTCGTCATCGCGGCGCGCGGCATGAGCGGCAATGGGGACGCGCAGAATTTCTCCAACAAGCTTCTGATCCTGATCGACGGGCGAAGCGTCTATTCTCCGCTCTATTCCGGCGTGTACTGGGACATGCAGGACGTCCTGCCCGAGGATGTCGACCGCATCGAAGTGATTTCCGGCCCCGGCGCGACCCTTTGGGGGTCGAATGCCGTCAATGGCGTCATCAACATCATCACGCGCGACGCGGGCGCTTCGCAGGGCCTTTATGGCACGGCGGTCGGCGGCAACCGGACCTATGATCTGGGCTTGCGCTATGGTGGGCAGGCAGGCGGCGCGGTCAATTATCGCATCTTCGCCAAGCGCCACGAAAATTTCGAAAGCGCATCGGGCCGCGACGACGGCAGCCGCCGCACGCAGATCGGCTTTCGTGCCGACTGGGTGCCCTCACCCCGAACGGCGCTGATGGTTCAGGGCGACGCCTATTATGGCTCCCGGTCGCAAGGGTCCCAGCCGAACGAAGCCTATTATGGCTATGACATCCTCACCCGCTGGAACCGCAGCATGGCATCGGGCGCCGCCCTCCAGGTGCAGGCCTATTACGATCACAGCGCGCGCGAAGTCGACCATGACGGCGGGCGGTTCGCGCTCGACACCTTCGATGTGGAGGCCCAATATTCCTTCTCGCCGACCGGTGGCCATGATGTGGTGCTGGGCGGCGGCGCCCGGATCAGCCGTTATGAGATAGAGGATATTCCGGGCCTGCTTTTCGTGCCGGACAGGCGTACATTACGGTTGGCCAACATCTTCGCACAGGACAGCATCGCCATCGACTCGACCCTGACCGCGACCGTCGGCGTCAAGGTGGAGAACCGCACCTATACCGGCTTCACCCTGTTGCCCAGCGCCCGGCTTTCCTGGAAGCCGGGCGGATCGACCCTGCTGTGGGGCGCGGTTTCCCGCGCTGTGCGATCGCCCACCCCATTCGACCGGGACGTGGTGGAAACGATCGGGCAGACCGTGATCCTGACGGCCGTTTCGTCTTTCCGCTCCGAAAAGCTGACCGCCTTTGAACTTGGCACCCGGTTGACGCCCTCGCCCGGCCTTTCGCTGTCCATCTCCACTTTCTACAATGTCTATGACGACCTGCGCACGGTCGATCCCGCGCCAAGCGGCTTTCTGCCGTTGCGATGGGGCAATGGCATGAAGGGCGACAGCTATGGGCTGGATGCCTGGGCCGATGTCGGGCTGGCCGACTGGTGGCGGCTGAAACCGAGCTATAGCCTGCTTGTCCAGAAATTCCGCTTCAAGGACGGCGCCACGCCGCTTCTGCCCGCCACCCAGGCAGGCAACGATCCCCGCCACCGCGCCTCGCTGCGGTCCTCCATGGACATCGGGCGCACCATCAATTTCGACATGGACATGCGCTATGTGAGCGCATTGCCCGATCCGCATGTGTCCGGCTATGTCGAACTGGGCGCGCGGCTCGGATGGCTGCTGAACGACCGGACGGAACTGTCCCTGTCGGGTTTCAACCTCCTCCACAAACGCCATCGGGAGCTTCCTGCCTCACAAGCGAACCCGGTCGGGCGCAGCGTGTTCGTGGCGTTCAAATGCACGCTCTGAAGGCCTTCCGGCATCGTTGCCGCAACGGACTTTTGGGTCGGATGGCGCGGCTGTGCCTGCCGCTGCCCCTACTGTGCGGCGCTATGCCCGCTCCGCCCCCCAACCGGCCCGCCTCGCTCGAACAGGCCGTGAAGGCGAGCTTTCTCTTCAAATTCGCCCCCTTCGTGGAATGGCCATCCGTCGCTTTCTCCGCCGCGGACAGGAATTTCCTGATCTGCGTCATTGGCGACGATCCCTTTGGGGCCGCGCTGGATGAGGTCGTGCGCGGCGAAAAAATGGCCAACCGGCCCGTGAGCGTCCGCCGCCTCAGCCCGGCGGACGATGCGGCGGGTTGCCAGATCCTGTTCGCGGGTCATTCACCCGAGGCCGGCTACACCCCCTTTGCCGCGCTGGCGGGCAAGCCCGTCCTGACCGTATCGGACAGGGACGGCGGCCCGCCGGGCGCCATGATCCAGTTCGTGATGCAGGCCGGGCGTGTCCGTTTCCAGATCGACGACAACGGCGCACGCGCAAGCGGCCTCAAGATCAGTTCCAAGCTGCTGGGCCTTGCCCTTTCGGTGGACAGAAAATGACGACCGGACCCGAAGCGAAAACCCTGTTCCATCCCGCCACCAGCAGGATCGTCGCGCAAATGGCGACCCCTCTGACGGCGGTCGTCATCGCGATCCTGTTGCTGCTGGCCGGGATCGCCTTCGCCCTGCAACTGGAACAGATCGGCAGGACCGAAAAGCTGCGCCAGATCACCGTGCAGGCGCGAACGCTGGCCAGCGGTATCGCCGCACCGCTTGCCTTTGACGACGATGTCGCGTTGCGGGAATATCTGAACGCCCTGCGCGCAGACCCACAGATCGTCGCTGCGGCCGCCTATGATCGCGACGGCGATTTCGTGGCGGGCTATGCGCAGCCGGGTGCGGCCTATCCGGAACGCGGCACCCTGGGGGAGCCAAGAACTGCCGGTAACGCCCTGATCGTGACGGCCCCGGTGATGCAGGGCAATGTCCAGTTGGGGTCGGTCTATCTTCATTCGACCCTCGACAGCCTGTCCCGGCGGCTGACGCGCTATCTGGGCATTGCGGTGATCGTGGTCATGGCCTCGCTTCTGATCGTCATTCTCGCCGCCTCCTATTCCTCCCTGCGGGCGGCACACCAGACATTGCAGGCGGAAATTGCGGGCCGGCAGCGGGTGGAAGAGGCCCTGCGCCAGTCGCAGAAAATGGAAGCCCTGGGCCAGTTGACCGGCGGCGTGGCGCATGATTTCAACAATCTGCTGATGGTGGCTTCCGGCGGCCTCGACCTGATGGAGCGGACCAGCGATCCTGTGAAGCTGGAGAAGTTAAAGGCGGGGATACGCCAGGCGCTTGACCGCGGCGCCAAGCTGACGCGCCAGTTGCTGGCCTTTTCCCGCCGCACCCCGCTGAAGCCGGAGGTCATCGACCTGCGTGAGCGCATCCAGAATATGGACGCCCTGCTGGAACGCTCTCTGGGGGAAAGCATCACCGTCGCCATGCATCTGTCCCCGGACCTCTGGCCGGTGGAGGTGGATGCGTCGGAACTGGAAGTCGCGATCCTCAACATGGCGCTCAACGCCCGCGACGCGATGCCAAGGGGTGGGATCATCTCCATCGAGGCGGCCAACATGCCCGGCGGCGGCGAAACCGGCGATCGGGTCCGCGTCGCGATAACCGACCGGGGAACCGGCATCGCGCCCGATCTGGTCGACAAGATTTTCGAGCCCTTCTACACGACCAAGGCGGTGGGACAGGGTACGGGCCTGGGTCTGAGCCAGGTCTATGGGTTCGTGCGGGCTTCGGACGGCGCGGTGGAAGTGGACAGCGTGCCCGGCAAGGGAACCGCCATCGCCCTGCTGTTTCCGCGATCCCTGCTGGCGCCGGCGAAGCAGGACGGACCGGTCGATGCCGTGATCGCGTCCGGCAAGCAGCATATCCTGCTGGTCGAAGATGATGATACGGTTGCGGCTACGGTCGGCGGCATGCTGGACGAACTGGGCTATGCGATCGACCGGGTCGGCGACGGCGACACCGCGATGCGCCGGATCGAACAAGGCGCGCGCTATGCCCTGATCCTTTCCGACATGATCATGCCGGGCGATGTCAGCGGCATAGACTTGGCGCGTCAGGTCAGGCAGCGCTGGCCAAACCAGCCGATGATGCTGATGACCGGCTATAGCGCCGCCGCCGCATCAGCCGCCAAGGAAGGGGTACGGCTTCTGTCCAAACCCTTTTCGATAGAGGATCTGTCGGTCCAGATCGCCGTGACGATCGAGCGGAATGAAGGCGGGCAGGGACACCCGCTCATTTGATCTCGAACGGCACACGCAGCGTCGTCCGCAGATCCGGGGCGTCTTCGGTCGCGCCCACCTCCACGATCCAGTCCAGCGTCGTCCGCTGGCTCGCGCGATAGCTGAGGCCGAACAGCAGCCGCCCGATCTGAAGGTCGCGCGTCTTGCTGGTGATCGGCTCGCCCAATGTCTCGATGCCGTTCATAATGCTGATCGGGCGGATGCGGCTCTTCGTCCCGAACTGCCAGTTATGGGCATAGGCAAGGCTCATGGACAGTCGCGGGTTGAGCGAGATGCCAAGGCCGACCGTGGCGTTGGGGGCGCCGCCCGGCTCGACGCGGTCGATCTGCGCCGTGCCGATCCGGGTGTCAACGTTGCGCCCGAAATTATAGGTATAGCCCAACACGGCGAACAGGGTCGCGGGATCGCTGGGCATCAACATCGTCAGGCTTGGCTGAACCGCCCAGAATCCCGATCCGGTCGCTGATTTTTCGGCATTGCCCAGCGCGTCGCGCGGCAGGCCAAAGGGGTCCGATCCGGTCGGCGCGATGACCTGCATCCCCGCGATCATATAGGGCCAGCCATGACCGGCGCTGGTCAACTGGTAGCGCGCCTGCAGTTCGATATCGCCCAGCCCCGATCCACTGGTAGAGGTGTCGACGGTACCGACTCCCGATTCCGGCGGGTTCTGCACCAGCGGCACCAGCACGGCCGTATCGCGGCGGAATACCCAGGGCAGACGCGCCGAGATTTCGAACCGGCTGGTCAGGCCGTAACGGATCGTGGCGCCAGCGGTGAGGATGTCCTGATGGCTTTCGTTGATGTCGAACACGCCGACCAGCACCGATTGCGGAATTTCAATGCCACGGAACACGAAGCGGTTGCGGTCGGAGCGGAGATATTCAAGCGTCGGCTCAATCACCAGACGGCCGGGACGGGACAATATGCCCTGATCGGCGATCACCGCGACATGGGGGGGCGTGTCGCTTTCCGGCGGTTTGATCCCGACCTCCGGCGCGGGCGGCTGGTTGCCGACAAATTGACTGCCGTCGATCATCGGCGTCAGGGGCGAGGTTATCGGCAATCCTTCGGCGCGCATCCGGTCGAGCAGCGCATCCTCGAGGATGTTGAGGCGTTGTTTCTGCGCATCCAGCGCGCGCTGCTGCACGTCAACCGCGCGGCGTTCATCGGCGATCTGGCGACGCAGCAGCATCATGTCAACGGCCCGCGAATCGGAAGGCATCGGATCGGCCCGCGCCATGTCCGGCGCCAGAGTCAGGCAAAAGGCTGCAAGGACAGGAAACAAACGCTGCATGTCAAAACCCTCCCCGTGTCGCCGCGCCGGCCAACAGATTGTCCAACCGCAACATCATCGCGGCGGTCGGTATTGCGGAATGACGGACATCCAGATCGACCGTGACCGTGGTGTCGATCACCCGGTCGTTGGCGGTGTTGGCAACCAGAGCCCCGGTGACCGCGCCGATCATCTGGCGAAGCTGCAACCCGTCGCCCTGCAGATAGACGGTCGACTGGCCATCCGACTGCACAAGTTGCACCGTACCCCATGGCGTCTCGACCGGCGCGGCGTTGGGCAGGACGGCCAGCGGTTGCCCCCCGCCATTGCCCGGCACGGACGCGTCGCCCTGCGTGATGCGGACAAGGGTGGAACCATTGGCGCCCGGCACCAGAAGCTGGGTCGTCCCGCTCTGCTGCTGCACATCTCCGCCCGTATAGACAGCCATATGGGAGGCGTCGTCGAGCGTCATCACGGTGCTGAGCACCCTTTGCCCATTGATCAACGTGTCGACGGTGATGCCAAGCAGAATGTCCATGCCGTTGGGCAGCAGGAAGCCACCCCGAACGGTGGCGAGTCTTTCATCCTTCACTATCGGCGCGCTATCGAACGGGGCTGCCTTTACCGCCACCGGCGCGACGGAGAGGAAGGTCAGGATGCCAAGCAGCCAGATCGGTCTGAACATGCTTCATCTCCCCTTTACATCTCGATCGGGAAGGGCGGGGCGCGGACCAGCGAGAGCGTCTGCAGGCTCACCGGTTCCATCGCCAGCGTCGCGCGGCTGCGCGCGACCAGTGCCCATTCGGACTCACGGCCAAAGCTGTTCTTGCCATGATCGACCTCATCGACCAGCGCGAACAAAATGCCGTTCCACATCTTTGCAAAGCTCTTGCTGTCGATCAGGCGAATACCGAGCGAAGGGTCGCCGACCAGCACCTGCCCGCCCTCCACGCCCTTCACGACGACGAAATGCCGGTAGCCGCGCACATCGATCAGGGCGATGCCGGGAACGCGCGTGCGCGCCACGTCGTCCAGCGTCACGACATAGCCTTCCGCGCGAATGCCGCGTCCGTTCAGATAGCGCTTCATGTCGAGCAGCGAAAAGCCGAGACGGCGGATCTGCTCGCGGTCGCCCCTCTGCCACATGCCCATGAACACCGACTGTTCACTGGCATTGTCGCCATAATGGAAGCGGAGCAGGGTGGCGAGGGCCGCCGAACCACAGCTGAAGTCGTAGCGCTGATGCACCACCGTCAGGAATCGCCGCTCGGCCACGCTGTGGACCGGCACGGCATAATCACCCGCCGTCAACGACAGGGTGCGACCGGGCGCATCGCTGATCGCGGCGCTACAACCGCCCAACATCATCGCCGCGCCCACGGCCATGATCCTAGGGTTGAATCGCGACATTGACCGTCATCGAACTGTTGATGGCGACATTATTGCCCGTATTGATGCTGAACAGCGCCAGCCCGTTGAAATTGTCGAGCGCGCCATTGCCCAGATTGACCATGCCGGTCGTGAAATCCCCGGTGATGCTGTTGCCCTGAACCGAGCTGCTGTTCTGGGTCGTCGCGGTCTGTTCGACGATCCGGATGTCTGCCATGCCGCGCGCCTGCTCCAGCATGCTGTCGGCAACCGGTACCGCACCGGGAGGCTCCGGCTCGGCATAGGCCGGAACGGCGACCAGCCCATGGAGGAAGGCGACGCCCATCGTCGCCGCGATCAAGCAGTTCACGGCCGATCTCCCTTTTTACACTGCTGTTGCGTGGAAAACGCGACCGGCCGCTCCAGGGGGGAAGAGCGGCCGGTCCCGCAGGTCACCGCGTCAAAGTCAATGTTCCGACCGACGCGCTGACGTTCACATTGGCATTTTGCGATGCGTAGAAGCCCGTGTTGACGGTCATCGCATTGAGGCCCGCAAAGTTGGAGAAGGCGCCGTTGTTGAATTCGGCATCCCATGTCATCGTTTGCGACCCCGCGCCTGCGCCGCCCGATCCGGCCGCACCGCCGTTCGCCCCTGCGCCGCCTGCACCACCTGCGCCGCCGCTCGCGTTACCGCCATTGCCGCCCGCGCCGCCGGAGCCGTCGCCGCCGCTTGAGCCGCCGCCATTGCCGCCGGAACCGCCGCCCGTGCCAGATCCGCCGGAACCGCCGGAACCAGCAGGCGCCCAGTTATTGAGATAGACCTCACCGCCCGTCACCGTCGCGGCCAGATTGCTGGGCGTGGTCATGGTGGTATAGGTGTAGGTGGCCGTGCCGCCATTATTTGCCGATCCGATGCCGCTGGAATCGCTGTTGTTCGAATTATCGGTCGGCGTGCTGGTGGTTGTGGTGGTTGTGGTCGGCGTGCTGGTGGTGGTGTTCGTCCAGGTCAACGTCGACCCGTTGTCGGCGGTTATATCCTGGGCCAAAGCCGGCGCGGCTGCCAGCGCGAAAGCGCCGAACGCAATGCCACAATATAGGACGCGCTTCATGACATCTCCTCCTTGCGGATAGGGCTATCACGCACATCGCCGATGACCCGAGGCGGGATTCACGGGAAAGACGATGTCGTGACGCGGCTATATAAACCGTCACGCCGCGCCGCACTTAGCCCCAGACAGGCGCCGCCGCGCTCCCCATATGCGGCAAATCGCTACGCTCAAATGGGGGGAGCGGGCGAAATCAATGGATGTGAATGATGCCGCTCAGGATCGTGCGCACCAATTCGGCCTGCCGATGCGTCCCTGTCTTGGCGAAGACCTGTTTCAGATAAGCCCGCGCCGTCTGCGTCTGGATGCGCATGCGGCCGGCCGCATCCTCGATGGTCGCGCCGCTGACGAGGTGCATGGCGAGCGCGGATTCGGTCGCGGTCAGGCCATGGACTCGACAAAGGGCGGCCACCATCGCCTGCGAATCCTGGTCAGGATCCAATATATAGAGGGCGATGGCCGTCTTTCCCCATATGTCCTGCTGATTGCCCAGGGAGGCGACGACCGCGATCAGCGGGCGATGGCGCACACGATGCAACAACATGACGTGAAAGCTGTTTCCGCTGCCCGAATCAGAGCGAATCGCCGCCTGAAGCCGGACCGCATCATCGAAATCGGTGGCCGCGATCGCATGGCCTGCGCGCCTTATGCCGTCGCCCACGTCCAGCAGACGCTCTGCCCGCGCACTGACAAATACAGGCAATCCGTCGGCATCGAGCAGGATGATCCCGAAATCGAATCGATCGATGGCCCTTGCCAGCCCGTGCCGTATGGCCTGCTCCTGTTCCGATTGCCAGAACATGGCCAGGAACGGCTCGATCCAGGCCTGGAGTTCATGGCAGAGATTGTCGTCCCTGAAACTGGCGTCAGCGCCGGTACTGCACGCCGTCAGGGCCAGAACGCAAGACGGCGCGGCCCGGCAGGGGAAGGTCAGTCGCGTGATGGACTGGCGGGTGGACGGAACGACCGACGGCAAGCGCCAATGGGAATTTTTGGCTCGGGGCACGGCCAGTTCCTCATCGACCACGGCCGCCATGGCCGAAGCGACGCTTTGGGGCATGTTGACAGCCGTGAGGACGCGCGGCGGATCGCCATTCGGACCATGGAGCGTCAACATCCCCATGGACGTGCCCAATCGACCGATGACCAGTTGCAGCAGGATATCCGCCTGAGCATTGGGTCGATGCATATTGGATAGGGAATCCACCTCACCCCCCTTTTACGGCCGGCGCAAGTTAATCTCGCCGCAACGCAAAATATAGGACCCATCGGACCGGAGGATGACTTTTACGGATTAGTCGAAGGGGCGATAATCCGGGAACAGCGCCTCCTTCAGGACGCGTCATTTCATACCCATGTCATGTGCATTCGTACCGATCGCAGCCGATACCTTGGCTGATCAGGCCCGACCACTATCTACCACACCCACCGAACTCTTTGATTATTATGGTGTAATACCAAGATTCACTGATCAGAACCCCTGGGCCCAATCGCGCAGGCCGATCGACATGATGCGCCCGGGCTGTTCGACGAGCCTGTTCCAGGCGTCGCAACAGTGATCGACGATGTCCTCGTGGGAGTTGAACACGCGGTTCGACAGCCAGTTGTCACGCAGGAACTGCCAGATATTCTCCTGCGGGTTGAGCTCGGGGCACTTCGATGGGATCGGGATGATCGAGATATTACCGGGCACGTTGAGCTTGGGCGTCAGATGCCAGCCAGCCTGGTCCATGAGCAGCACGGCGTGCGTGTCAGGAGCGACGGCCAGTGAGATCTCGGCCAGGTGCAGGTTCATTGTGTCGGTGTTGCAGAACGGCAGGATGAGGCCTGCAGCCTTGCCTTCCTGCGGGCAGATCGCGCCGAAGATATAGGCGGAGCTGGTGCGCTGATCATGCGGCGCGGATGGTCGCGTCCCTCGTTTGGCCCAGCGCCGCGTGATCTTGTTCTTCTGTCCGATCCGGGCCTCGTCCGTGAACCAGATTTCTATCGGTGTGCCCCGCGGGAGGCACGCTTTGACCTTGTCCAGCTCGGCGGCAAAGCCCCCCTTTTGAAGGCCTCAATTGCCTCTGGATCCTGGGCATGATGTTTGGGCCGGGCTGACAACTTGCGGTAGCCCAGCGCCCGCAGCTCACGGCTCAGTGTCGGCCTCGAAACCGAGACGGAAAACTCGTCCCATAGCCACTGAGCCAGATCAATGATCCGCCAGCGCACCACGCCGTGCACGGCGGGGATCGGACCCCGTTCGACCATCTCGACGAGGGCTGCGCGGTGGGCAGCGCTCAGGCGCGAGGGCTGGCCCGGCGCCTTCCGGTCGATCAATCCATCGGGTCCGGCCGCGTTGAACCTCAACACCCAGTCGCGGACGATCTGCAGCGTCACCCCGCCGATCCGTGCCGCCTCGGTACGGCTCGACCCCTCATAGATCGCCGCCAGCGCCAGTAATCGCCGCGCTTGCGCGCCATCCTTCGATTTACGGGCCGCGGCCCTCACCAGGGTAGCGTCAAAGTCGGCGCGAAGCGGGATCGGCATGACAAACTCCAGCTCGTTTGCCACCTTGAATCAGCACCGCTCGGACATGGCAACCCCTTATGAGTCAGGCTTTCCGGACGTTGGTATAACTTATCCGCCCTGAACATGGGGAGGCAGGGGAACGGCATGCGTTTCCCCCGGCCTTGGCGGCTGGGCCAATCCGGCTCGATCAGGCCCTCTTCAGGCATTGCCCCCTGTCATGTGCCGGACCGCGACATAGCCGAAGGTCATCGCCGGCCCCAGGGTGACGCCTGCCCCCGGATAGCTTTCGCCCATGGCCGATGCCGCATTATTGCCCACCGCGTAGAGCCCGGAAATGACGTTGCCCTCCTGGTCGACGACCTGCGCTTGGGCGTTGGTCATCAGCCCGCCATTGGTCCCAATATCGCCCGGATAGATGGGCATGGCATAATAGGGTCCCTTGTTCAGCGGACGCAGGCACGGATTGGGGCCATGGCGGGGATCGCCATACATCTTGTCATAGGCCGCTTCACCCCGGTGGAATTCGGGGTCTTCGCCCTTCGCCGCATGGCTGTTGAAGCGCGCGACCGTCGCGGACAGCGTTGCCGGGTCCATGCCGATCTTGGCGGCCAGTTCCTCGATCGACCGCCCCTGCTTCAAAATCTTCCGCACGCCGCTGCCCTGCAGGAAGGTCGGCATCAGCGGATAGAGAGGCCCCATGGGGAATTTATGCCGATATTCATGGTCGAAGATCATCCAGCTGGGCGAGGCATCACCATGCTCGGCCTGACGCCGCGCCATCTGCTGGCCCACGATATGATAGGACGCCGCCTCGTTCAGATAGCGCTGGCCCTGCTGGTTCACCATGATGCAGCCCGGCAGAGCGCGCTCTATGGTGCACAACCGCCCGCGATCCTCGCCCGGCACGTAAAAGACCGGCGCGGCCCAGGCCGACTGCATGTTGAGCGTCCCTGCGCCCACCGCCTCACCGGCCCGGATGCTGTCACCGGTATTGCTGGTCACGCCCCCGGAATATTGCGCGGTGGGATAAAGCGGCGCGTTGTCGTCGCGCATCGCCTGATCCTTGTCGAAGCCCCCGGCAGCCAGCACCACGCCCTTGCGCACGCCGATCCGGTAAGGCTTGCCGTCCCTTTCCACGACCGCGCCCGTCACCTTGCCGTCTTCGCGCACCAACTCCTTGAGCGGCGTTTCCAGCCAGAGCGGCACGCCCTGCCGGTTGAGCGCCATGCGCAGCCCACCGGTCAACGCATTGCCCAGCGTCAGCCGCCGATCCTTGCGCGACGTCAGGCGGAAGGGCAGGTCCAGCCAATATTTCGCCATGTTGACGACCAGATTCTTCATCCACCCCTTGCTGCGGTACAGCAGTTCGTAGGTTTCGGTGAAATGCCAGTTCAGATAGCCGAACAGGCTGGCCGCGGGCGACGGGAAACGCTGTGTACGGATATCTGCGCCCAGCGACTTGCCGTCCAGCGGCTGGGGCAGGTGGGTGCGGAAACCCTGCGCCGATCCGCCCGGATTTTCGGCGTGATAATCGGGATAGGGAAAGGCCATATATTGTACCGGCGTATGATCCATCAGCCAGCGCAACATCGGCGCAGCATTGTCGACATAGGCCCGGATATTCGCATCCGGCACATTATCCGCCGACAAGGCCCGCAAATAGCTGAAGGCATCGTCCAGATTATCGTCAAATCCCGCCGCCTTCGCCGGAGCGCTGCCGGGAATCCAGATGCCGCCGCCTGACGTGGCCGACGTGCCGCCCCATAGGTCCGCCTTTTCGACGATGAGGACATCGGCTCGGCTATGAGAACCCACCAGCGCCGACATCATGCCGCCCGCGCCCGACCCCACCACGAGGATATCGACTTCCTTGTCCCAATTGGTCATGCTTGCCCGCTTCCGAATCCTGTCCAGTCCCGCGGATCGAAGACAGCCACGACCCTCTCCCGCAATATTCACGCATAATGCGGCGCTACTGGCCAAAAAGTCAACTTCATGCGTAGTTATCTAGCAAATATTCTACGATGCACGCCACATCCAGCGGGTTCAATCAGCTGTCAGGCCCCAAATCAGGGACCCAGTTGACGCCGTTGATATGGCCGCCACCGTCCACGAACAGCGTGTTGCCGGTCAGGTAGCGCGCGTCTTCGCTGGCGAGGAACAGGGCGACGCCGCCGATATCCGCTTCAGGATCGCCCATCCGCCCCATCGGATTGGCAGCGGCCGTGGCGGCGGCGACGGCAGGCGCCTGCTCCTGAAACCGGCGATAGCTGGAGGAGACCGCCGCCGGGCACAGGATATTGGCGCAAATGCCATAGCCCGCCCATTCGCGCGCGGCGGTGCGGGTATAGGCGCGCAAGGCTTCCTTGCCCGCATTATAATCGGCGGTGCCCATATGGGCATTGACGCCGTTCAAGGATGCGACGTTGATGATCCGCCCCCAATGCCGTGCGCGCATATGGGGAAAGGCTGCCTCCATCGACCATTTCGCGGCATAGAGGCACATGGCCATGCTGTTTTCGAATATGTCGTCCGACTTGGCTTCGATGCGGCCATGACCCGATCCGCGATAGGCATTGTTCACCAAAATATCGATGCTGCCGAAACGATCGACACAGGCCGCCACTGACCCGGTCACGTCCCCCTTCTTTGTCACGTCAGCGTGGAAGAACGCGGCCTGAGCGCCCATGGCGCACAGATCAGCGGTCACCGCCTCACCCTTTGCAGCGTCGAAGTCGACCACCATCACGGCCCCGCCCTCCCGCGCGAAGCGCCGGGCCATGCCTTCCCCAATGCCGTCGGCGGCGCCCGTGATCAGCGCCGCCCTCCCGGCCAGTCGTCCTTCAGCCATTCGTCATTCCTTATTCCACCCCTGCCATGAAGGGCAGGCAGACGCTGTCAAAGCCCAGGACATGGGCCACGCGTCCCAAACCCGTCCACGCCGCGACACTGTGCGCCAGATCGACGATTTCCGCGTCGGAAAAATGGGCGTGGGCGCGCTCCCAGAAGCCCTCGTCATCGGCGAGGACCTTCGGCTCCTCCGCGAAGCGTTCCGCAAATTCGATGGCGATCCGCTCGCGCGGGCTGAACAGCGGCGACGTGCGCCACTGTTCGACGGCATCGTAAAAGGCCTCGTCAGGAGCGGGTCCATTGTCGGACACCAGATGACCGGGGCGCACGCCGGTCGCCGCGAACATTGACGGCGCATCCTTTGCCGCGCGGAATTGCTGACACACGACGCAACCGTTGATCTGCGCGATGCGCGACCGGGCGCCCTCGAACTCGCGCAACGACAGAATGCTGTGCTGATACACCGCCTTGGAAAAGGCATCGGCAGCAGCCATGATTTCCCGCCCATGTGCGCGGGCGGCATAGCCATGGGGATTGGCCGCCTGATCGGCGGGAATGTCGATGCGGATCATGGACATGCTCCTCTTTCCATCAAAAATATTTGCGCGGGTCGCTCCGTCAGGAAGATACCCCCGGCGCACCCGGAAGACCTTCATAATAATGCCCGGTCAGCATACCGCCATCGACGGCGATCTCCGCCCCAGCCAGATAAGAAGCATCGTCGCTGGCCAGGAACAGGGTCGCCTTGGCCACCTCTTCCGGCCCGCCGACGCGTTGCAGGGGAATGTTGCGGAACCTCTCGCTGACGCTGTCCCGGCTGCGGCCTTCATGGTTGGTCATCACCGTGTCCACGCCGCCGGGATGCACCGAGTTGACGCGAACGCCCCGATGCCCCAGCTCCAGCGCGGCAACGCGGGTCAGGCCGCGAACGCCCCATTTGCTGGAAGAATAGGCGGCCAGACCATTGGCCCCCTTCATCCCATCGACCGAGGAGATATTGACGATCGACCCATTGCCGCGCGCGATCATGCCCGGCGCGACCGCCTTGATGCCCAAGAATTCCCCGACCAGATTGACGTTCAGAACCTTCTCATAGTCCTCCAGCGTCGTATCCAGCAGGGTGCGGAACAGCAGGATGCCCGCATTGTTGACCAATATGTCGACGGGGCCAAGATCCGCCTCGACGGCTGCGACCAGATTTGCCCAGCCTTCCTCGCTGGTGACGTCGTGATGATAGAAACGGGCCGCATCGCCCAGTTCAGCAGCCAGCGCCTCACCCGCTTCATCGAGCAGGTCGGCAATGGCGACCTTCGCGCCTTCCGCCACGAACAGGCGGCTGGTCGCGGCCCCCATGCCACGCGCGCCGCCGGTGATAATGGCGACCTTGTTATGCAAACGATTCATGATTGTCCTTTCCTGAATATTCAATTCATCCCGTTCAGCCGACCGGCACGGGCTGGGTCGCGTCGGCAGGCACCGTCCGGCGCCCCATCGTCATGAACATCAACGCGACCATGGCCGTCCCGCCGATGATGATCCCGACGACCGGGCCATATCCACCCACGGCATCATGCAACACCCCCGCCAGTGGCGGCAGGCAAAAGATCAACGGCAGGGTGAAAAGGCCGAAAAGCCCCATGACGCGCGGCAGGGACGCCTGCCCGAACAAGCGCCCGGCCAGCATGTTGACGGCCGGAAACACCCCGGCTCCGCCGGCCCCCATGAGCAATGCAGCGATCGCCATGAATATGAAATTCAGCGTCGTCGAGAGAATCAGCCAGCTAAGGCAAACGACAATGGCGATCAGCGCCAAGGTGCGCGCCGCACCCAACCGACCGCACAGCAGACCGGTGGCCAGGGCCCCGAGCATGGCAGCCCCCCCCATGATCGACAGCAGCAACGCAGCATGGTTCGCCGCCACGCCCTTTTCAGCCGCGAACGCGGCCAAATGCGACACGCCGGTGATACCCGCCGCATTGATGTACCCCGCGCCGAGACACATCACCCAGAAGGCGGGCCGACCCAATACCGCGCCGGTCGGCAACATGCCATGCGCGGCATGATCGTGGACGGAAGGGTGATGCTGATCCACCGGACCATCCGCTATGGTCAGCATGAAGGGCAGCGCCAGCAGGTGCAGCACGGCGAGCATCAGATAAAGAGCGGTCAATCCATGATCGCGGATCAGCACCGACCCGATGACCGGCAACAGTGCTACAAACAGCGGTACATTCGCAACGCCCAGGGCCGGCCCCGGATTGCTGGGAAACCAATTGCTCGCCAGCACGCTGGAAGGAAAAGGTCCGAACATGGCCAGTCCCACACCGATCGGCAGGGCATAAAGCAGCAGCACCGCCGTCATGCCGGGCGTAACCGCCAACAACGCATAGCCTGCGGCGGACAGCAGCGTGCCGATCGTCATCAGCCAGCGCAGGCCGATCCGCCCGATCAGCGTGCCGGCCACAGGACTGGCAGCCCCCATCATCAGGACACACAGCGCCAGTGCCAGCGTCGCGCCGCCCCGGCTCGCGCCGAATTTCTCCTGCAAGGGAAGAACGGTGACGCCAAAGGCGCCGAAGGCGCATCCCACCGCGACATTTTGCGCCAGGAAAGCACGGAACACCATGCCATACTCCCGCCGCCATCGCAGCGTGGCTGGACTGGCGTTACCGCTGTCGGGGGTTGCAGCCATATCCTCTCCCTTCTTTCAAGAATGAGCAGTCCTACACCGCGAATCGATTCGCGCTTCTCATGTTTTTTCTCTCTCCATAATTGAAATGCGTAGCCGTTGGACGCAAGAGGCGATTGCCATCAAGCCTGACAGGGTGCCGGGGAGGCCTCAAAACCTCACCGGCGCGGCAGGCCCTCAGCACATTTCCGGTCTCAGTCCTGCAGGCTGTAAGCGACGACATAGTCGCCGATGGTCGTATGCATGAACGCATGCCCACCGGCCGCGATGACGACATATTGTTTGCCGGTGCGGGGCGAGACATAGCTCATCGGCAGGGCCTGACCGCCAGCCGGCAAGCGCCCCTTCCACAATTCCCTGCCGCTCTTCAGATCGAAGGCGCGCAGATAATTGTCCATCGCCGCGCCAATGAACGCCACCCCGCCGCGCGTCACCATCGCGCCGCCCTGATTGAACACGCCGGGAACCGGAATCCGCAGCGGCGCATGATCCGCCGTCGTACCCAACGGCCGCTGCCACAGAATCTGCCGCGTCCTGAGGTCGATGGCGGTCAGGCGACCCCATGGCGGCGCGTTGCAGGGCAGCCCGATCGGCGAGACGAAGGGACGCTCGGTACGGACCGCATAGGGCGTTCCGCTCATCGGTGAGATCGCCCCGCGCCCGTCGAGAACGATCTCGCCCGTTGCGGGCGCTTCCTTGCGGGGAATGAGCTTCAGGGTCAGCGGCATGTAGGATGTCGGCACGATCATGAGCTGGCGCTCCGCATCCACCGCGACGCTGCCCCAGTTCATGATGCCGTTATTGCCGGGGAAGATCAGGCCGTTGTCCAGTGAGGGCGGCGTGAACCGGCCCGCATAGTTCAGCCTGCGGAACGCGATGCGGCACCATAGCTGGTCCACCGGCGTCGCCCCCCACATGTCGGCCTCGCGCAGCGGCGGCGGCACCAGGCTGGGGAAAGCGAGCGAAACAGGCTGGGTGGGCGAATAGCGTTCGCCCGGCACATGCCCCTGCGGTACCGGCCGCTCCTCGACGGGCGCCAGCGAACGGCCGGTCCGCCGGTCGAGCAGGAAGATCTCACCCTGCTTGGTCGCCTGGACCAGCGCCGGAACAGTCCGCCCGTTCAGCGGCATATCGACCAGCACCGGCTGCGAGGCGACATCATAGTCCCACAGGTCATGATGCACGGTCTGGAAGGACCAGCGCAGCTTGCCGGTCGCTATATCCAGCGCCACCACCGAACTGCCATAACGGTCCATGTCCGCGCTGCGATGTCCGCCGAAATGGTCGGGCGACGGATTGCCGGTGGGGATGTAGACCAGACCCAGCTTCTCGTCCGCGCTGAACAGGCTCCAGGCATTGGGCGATCCATGGACATAGGTTTCACCCGGCTTGAGCAGCGCATTGGGGTCGTGCCGCCCGGCGTCCCAACTCCACAGCTCCCGGCCGCTGCCGACGTCGAAGGCCCGGACAACACCCGAAGGATTGCCCACCCCCATATTGTCGAGCACGAAACCGCCGACGACCGCGATATTCCCCATTATCGTCGGCGGCGAGGTAACGAACTGGACCCCGGGCTTGACGGAACCCAGGCCGACATGAAGCGAGATTTCGCCGTTGCGCCCGAAATCCTGACAGCGCTGCCCGGTCTGCGCGTCGAGTGCGATCATGCGTCCGTCGATGGTTCCGACCAGGATGCGGCTACGGCACGCCTTGATCGCCGGATCGGCCGCCTGATGATAGGCGACGCCGCGGCAGGCGAGGGTGTAGACGCCCTTGGCATCCACCCTGGGATCGTGCCGCCAGCGTTCCTTGCCGGTGTCCGCGTCCAGCGCGATGACGATGTTATGCCCCGTGCAAAGATAGAGCGTGTCGCCAATCTGGAGCGGCGTCGCCTCAAACATCTGCGGTTGGCGCGGGTCCTTGGGAAGATCCCCGGTCCGATAGGTCCAGGCGACCTTCAGCCGCCCGACATTGGACGGTGTGATCTGACTGGCGGGAGAAAAGCGCTGGCCCGCCTTGTTACCGGCATAGTCGGACCAGTTGGTCGCGGCCTGCGGTGCGAGCGGATCGGACGATTGCGCCGCCCCCGTCCCCCAGTGCAGCGTCAGCGCGGCGCCGCCGATCAGAACCAGCGCGACCGCTGCGGCGGCAACGGCCCGCGACCTTGGGCGCGCCTTGCCCGACTGCTCTGCCCGCGTCCGTTCAGGGCCAAAGGCATGTCGCACCCAGGGCGTCATCATGTAGAGTCCTAGCACCAGAGGCCCGCCGAGGCGAGGCAGCAGCAGCCAGAATTGCAGACCGACCTCCGCCAGTGCCCAGATCAGCGTCGCCGCGATGACGATCAGATAAAGCCACAGGCCAAGCCTGTTGCCGCGGCAGATCAACAGGCCCGACAGCAGACATACCAGCCCGGTCGGCAGATAATAAAGCGACCCGCCAAGCAGCGCGAGCCAGCCACCGCCTCCGGTGAGCAAAAGGCCGATCAGCACCAGCAGAATGCCCAACGGCCACAAGGCCAGTCGCCTCTTCATCACGTCCGTCATCCCCTCTCACCTGCCCGCGCTAGTGTGGTGGATTTGAAATACGCCTCATGATAGCGGCCAGGTGGGGAGCGTATTTCAAATCCATAAACCACACTGGAAGCATATATTTGCTAGTGACCCTGATGAATCTGAAGTTCGTTCAGCGCCTGCCCAATAGTGTGACGAACTTCAGATTCGGGTCACAAGGTCGGATCGATCAGCACCTTGCATTGGCCCTCAGCCGTGCGCAGGGCTTCGAACGTTTCAGGAAGTTCGGCAAAACCCACGGTCTTCGTGTGCAAAGGACGGGCCTTTGCCTCGCCGCGCGCGATCAGATCGATCACCTGCTCGAAATTGCGTTCGGTGTAGCATTGAGCGAACTGGATGCTGACTTCCTTGCTCAGCCCGACCAGCGGCGTGATGCTGTCCTCCCCGAAGCATACGCCGGCAACCACCACCCGGCCACGAATGCCAGCCAGTTGGACCGCCTGCTGCAACAGCCCCGGAATCCCCACGCATTCGAACACGACCTGCGGCGAACGCCCCGTGATGGCGCGGAACCGTGCACCGATATCGTCCGCCCGAGGATCGATCGCGCCGGTCGCGCCGACCTCCTGCGCCAGCGCCCTGCGTACATCGGATGGCTCGCTGACGACGACATGCGCGGCACCCGCCAGCCGGGCAAACAGCGTCACGGCCGCGCCGATCGGTCCCGCACCGATCACCAACACCGCGTCGCCCTTGTTGATCCGGGCCAGTTCAACAGTGTGATGCGCCACCGCCAACGGTTCGACCATGCCGCCTTCGTCGATCGACACACCCGCAGGCAGGCGCTGAAGCAGGGAAGCCGGGCTGGCAACGAACTCCGCATAGGCGCCGGGCCTCTGCAACAGGGTGCCGGTGAACTGGGCCTCAGCGCAAAGGGCGGGCAAGGCCATGTCGCAGGCCTCGCAATGATGGCAGGCATGAAGGGGCAACGCCGTCACCCGGTCCCCGACGCGCCAGTCACCCCCGACGCCAGTGCCTAGCGCCACGATCTCGCCAGCAAATTCATGCCCCAGGATCGTTCCGGGGGCCGCCGCGCCATATTGGGTCACATGGAGGTCGGACCCGCAGATACCGGCGCGCGCCACGGCAATGATCACCTCTTCGGGCGCGGGCGTCGGATCAGCGGTGGTGCCCAGTTCAAGCGGCTGTCCCGCTTTCTGGAAAAAGGCTGCACGCATGGCTTATCCCCCCTGTCCCTGGCGTCGATGCATTCCGCCGCCATGCCCTCCCCCCATAGGGGTCGGGTAGCCGACGCGCATCCTGCATATGGATTACGCAAAGTAACAAATTTCTTATAACAATGTCCAAAAGAGCGTATATTTATCGCCAATAAGATATGAATTTCGCGATCATGCCGCAGCAACGGGGGCTGGCTGCGCGCCGCGAACGAGCCGACCCGGCAACGCGCCTGTGGGTTCGCCTTTGCGAGAGACGATTTGGCCAGCCAGCATGGTAAGCCGGTAGCCATCCGCGCGCTGCATGAGGCGGCGGCCTCCGGCGGGCAGGTCGAAGACGACTTCCGGGGCATGCAGGCGGAGATTTTCCAGATCGATCACATTGATGTCGGCCCGGTATCCCTCTGCCAACACGCCACGGTCGCGAAGGCCGACCAGCTCGGCGGTATCGCGCGTCATGGCTTTGATCGCGCGCGGCAACGGCACACGGCCGCGCTCACGATCCCGCACCCAATGCGTCAGCAGATAGGTTGAATAGCTGGCGTCGCAGATGGCGCCATAATGCGCACCGCCATCGCCCAGCCCCATCACCGAGTCGGGATGCATGATGATCTGCCCCATCCCATCCAGATTGCCTTCCGCATAATGGGTGATGGTGATGTAGAGCTGACGCTTGCCATCCTTTTCCAGCAGCAGGTCGTAGGCCAGCTCGGCGGGCGGCATATCCAGCGCCCTGGCGCGCCCGGCCACGCTATCGGCGAGCGACGGTTCATAATCGGGATTGTCGCCCAGCGGGAAGATGCGGTCGAAATTGAAGACGAAGTCGGTCAGCGCATTACCGGGGTCCGGCGTCAGCGGGTCAGCCAGAATCGCGGCCTTGATCTCCGGCCGCTGAAGCCGGGCGATCTTCTCCTCAAATGGCAGATGCGCCAGCGACTTATAGGTGGGACTGGTGCAGAAGGGATGCAGCGTCAGCTGGTGGCCCATGATCGCGCCGGTCGGGCGCCCCAGCACCTGCACGCCAATGCGTTGCCCGGCCTGATTGGCGGCGCGGACGCGCGCGAGGAGATGGCTGCGCGCCGGGTCCCTGGCCGTCCCGGCCGCCGGGAATGTGATCGGCCGGCCCGACCGCTCGGCGATCCGCAATATCATGTCGAACTCGGCATCCTCGTCCGCAAAGTCACTGACGAACTGGAACGTGCCGCCGCCCGCGGCGGTCATCGCGTCGGCCAATGCCTGCAATTCGGTTTCCTCAGCCGTCAGCGTCGGGATCAGATGGCCGTCGATGGAGCGGTGGAACATGGTCCGCGACGTGCCGATGCCAAGCGCGCCGGCCTTTACCGCTTCGCAGACCAGCGCGGTCATCCGGGCGATGTCCTCCTCCTTGGCCGCTTCCCTCGCTTCCCCTCTCTCCCCCATCACATAGACGCGCAGCGCCGCATGGGGCAGCAAGGCCGCGACATCCGCGTCAAAGGGCTTGTCGGCAATGCTGTCGAGATAGTCCGGAAAGCTCTCCCAGTTCCAGGGCAGCCCCTCGGTCAGGACCGGGTTCGGGATATCCTCGACACCCTCCATCAGGCGCACCAGCATCTCCCGCTGCTCGGGTCTGCACGGCGCGAAACCGACGCCGCAATTGCCCATGAGGATCGTCGTCACGCCATGGCTGGTCGATGGACGCAGATGGTTATCCCAGGTCACCTGCCCATCATAATGGGTATGGATGTCCACAAAGCCGGGGGTGACGATCAGGCCGGTGGCGTCGATCTCCTCCGCGCCGGGTGCCAGATCCCTGCCGATGGCGGCGATGCGGTCCCCGACGATTCCCACATCGGCAATCCATGGATCACCGCCCCGCCCATCGACGACGGTGCCGTTGCGGATCACGACATCAAAGCGGCTCATAACCGACATCCTCTTCTTTTCAGCCCGTGCAACCAGCCCACGGCTATTGAGGAAACATGCTGGTCGAAGGGCCCAAACCTGTCTTCATCAATTTGAATGACGGCGCGGAATTTATGCCGATGCGGTCGCAGATCGCGAAGGCGCAGCTGCCGGAACGGAAAAATTGAGCTTCGCCCTTTTTTTCCCTAAGCCGCGCATCCCACCCTCAGGGCCGCCCGGAAATGCGCCCGGCAGAAGAAACGGAATTAAGAGAATGAAGATCAAGCAAAGCCTGGAAGCCAGCGACGTAAAGGCCATTCTTGCCGCGGCGGAGGCTGAAGCCCTCGCCAATGGCTGGGCGGTGACGATCGCCGTCGTCGATGACGGCGCGCATTTGCTCGGCCTGCTGCGGCTGGACGGCGCGGCGGCCAGCACCGCGCAAATGGCCCCGGCCAAGGCGGTGTCATCGATTCTGGGACGCCGGGAATCGAAGGTTTACGAGGATCTGATCCTCAATGGCCGGATATCCATGCTGTCCGCGCCGGGACTTCAGGCCATGCTGGAAGGCGGCGTGCCGATCGTGGTCGATGGCGATTTCGTGGGCGCGGTCGGCGTGTCCGGCGTCAAGTCGGAACAGGATGTCCAGATCGCCCGTGCGGGCATTGCAGCCATTCTGGCATAGGGAATGAGTGGGGGAGCGGCAACGCTCCCCCACCGCATCAGATGACGCCCATGGCCTGCATCGCTTCGGCCACCCGGACAAAGCCGGTCACATTGGCGCCCAGCACATAATTGCCCGGCGCGCCGTAGAATTCGGCCGTCTCCGCGCAGCTGTCATGAATGCGGCGCATGATCATGGCCAGCCGGGCTTCCGTCTCCTCGAACGTCCAGCTGTCGCGCGAGGCGTTCTGCTGCATTTCCAGCGCGGACGTCGCCACGCCGCCGGCATTGGCCGCCTTCGCCGGACCGAAAAGCACATTGGCGTTCTGGAACAGACGGACGGCTTCCGGCGTGCACGGCATGTTCGCGCCCTCGCCCACGGCGACGACGCCGTTGCGGATCAGCGCCGCTGCATCATTGCCGTTGAGTTCATTCTGCGTGGCCGACGGCAAGGCGACATCGCACGGCACTTCCCACACCGTACCCTGCTCGACGAAATAGGCGCCCGCGCCCTTCAGACGCGCATATTCGGAAATCCGGTCGCGGCGGACCAGCTTGATCTCCTTCAGCAAATCCAGGTCTATTCCGGCCTCGTCGACGATGAAGCCAGACGAATCCGAACAGGCGACAGCCTTGCCGCCAAATTCCTTGATCTTCTCGATCGCGAAAATGGCGACATTGCCCGATCCCGAAACAATGGCCCGCTTGCCCTCAAGGCTCTCGCCCCGGGTCTTCAGCATCTGGTCGACGAAATAGACCGTGCCATATCCGGTCGCCTCGGTCCGCGCGCGGGACCCGCCATAGATCAGGCCCTTGCCGGTCAGGACACCGGCTTCATAGCGGTTGGTCAACCGCTTGTACTGGCCAAACAGATAGCCGATCTCACGCGCGCCGACGCCGATATCGCCCGCCGGAACGTCCGTATATTCGCCCAGATGCCGGTAGAGTTCGGTCATGAAGGATTGGCAGAAACGCATGATCTCGCCATCGGAGCGGCCGCGTGGATTGAAATCGGACCCACCCTTGCCGCCGCCGATCGGCAGACCGGTGAGCGCGTTCTTGAAGGTCTGCTCGAAACCCAGAAACTTGATGATGCCGACATTGACCGACGGGTGGAAGCGCAGGCCGCCCTTATACGGCCCAAGCGCGGAATTGAACTGGACGCGGAAACCGCGGTTGATGTGGGTATGCCCCTTGTCGTCGACCCAGGGGACGCGGAAGATGATCTGCCTTTCCGGTTCGCAGATCCGTTCGATCAACGCATTGTCCATATATTCAGGATGTTTGGCGACGACCACGCCCAGACTTTCGAGCACTTCCTCGACGGCCTGATGGAATTCGGTTTCACCGGCATTCCGCCTCAGCACATCTTCAAAGATCGGCAGAAGTTTTTCGTCTATCCGGGGCATGTCATGACTCCTTTGTCAATTGAACGGAATATCCTGTCAGGCCGCGGACAACGGCTACAAAGTCGCTGGTTCCAAGGGAGCATCGCGCACAAAGATGGGAAACAGTCTTGCGCAAAAACGATGCGATAATGAAGAACCGGAGCGCGCATCCTGCGCCCGGTCGGACACGGCGCTTCAGATGCGGGTGGGTTGCGTCACCTTGACGATGGTCAGCTTCCGCTCGCGCCCCTCACGATCCGGCCAGCTGATCGACTGCCCTTCGCGCAGCCCGATCAGCCCGGCGGCGATGGGGGTCAGGATGGAGATCCGGCCAGCGGCGATATCCGCCTGGGCCGGGTAGACGATCTGCACGGTACGGTCGACACCGCTCGCCTCGTCGACAAATTCGACCGAGGAGTGCATGGTGACGACGTCCGGCGGTATCCGCTCGGCCCGATGGGTTTGCGCGCGGGCGATTTCGTCCAGCAGCAGTTCGCTGACCTGCGGCATGGTGTCGGCGATCCCGAGGGCAAGATTGGTCAGCCCTTCAGCTTCAATGTCGATAAGATGAACGGGCGGCTTGGCCCGGTTTGGCATTCTGGTCATGGCGCTGGCTCTCAAGAGGAATGGGCGCGCATCGGAATGGCGTGCCCCATCTGTCGATTTGCCCCGAGCCCGGGGCGTGAAGCGCCGGCACCCGGGGCTAGATGCCCGCGAGAAGCTGTCCCCCCTGGTAGCGGAAGCGTACATGATCGCTGCGTGAATGCATGACAGCTTCATTGCACAGGCGCGCCGCCTGAGTCAAACAGGCAGGAACGGACCTGTGGCAAGGCGGCTCCATGCAGGATAGCGCACGGAGCCGCCGGCTGTTTCAGCTGGCCGCCGCGAGCGCCTGATCGACATCGGCCAATATGTCGTCGATGTGCTCGATCCCGATGGACAGCCGCACATAGCCCGGCGACACGCCGGATGCGCGCTGCTCCGCCTCGTTCAGCTGGGAATGGGTCGTGGAGGCAGGATGGATAGCCAGGCTGCGCGCATCGCCGATATTGGCGACATGATAGAAAAGCTGCAACGCATCGATGAAGCGGCGCCCCGCTTCGATCCCGCCGGCAAGCTCGAAACCCACAAGCCCGCCCTGGCCTCCCGTCAGATATCGATCCGCCAGCGCCCTGGCGCGACCGTCCTGCTGTGAGGGGTGGATGACCCTGGTGACGACGGCATGGCGCGACAGATGCTCGGCCACCCGGACGGCATTGGCGCAATGCCGTTCCATCCGCAGCGCCGCCGTTTCAATCCCCTGGATCAGCTGAAACGCGTTGAAGGGCGAGAGCGCGGCGCCAAGATCACGCAGCAGGATAACCCTTGCCCGAAGAATATAGGCGATGGGACCAAGAGGCTTTGCCGCCTCTGCCCAGATGGCGCCGTGATAGGAGGGGTCCGGCGTATTGAGCAGCGGCTGACGCCCCGAATGGGCCGTCCAGTCGAAATTCCCTCCATCGACGATCAGACCGCCGATCGACGTACCATGGCCGCCCAGATATTTGGTCGCGGAATAGACGACGATCGCCGCGCCATGATCGATCGGGCGGCAGAGCAGCGGTGCAGCCGTATTGTCCATGATGAGCGGAATGCCCGCCTCCCGACCAATGGCGGCGACGTCCGCGATCGGGAACACCTCCAGCTTCGGATTGGGCAGGGTCTCGGCATAATAGGCGCGCGTCCGGTCATCGGTGGCCCGGCGGAAATTTTCCGGATCGGACGGATCGACGAAACGGACCTCGACCCCCTGATCCTTCAGCGTGTTCGCGAACAGATTATAGGTTCCACCATAGAGCGCCGTCGAACTGACGATATTGTCCCCGGCCCGCGCCAGATTCTGGATCGCATAGGCCGAAGCCGCCTGCCCCGAAGCGACCGCCAGCGCGGCGGCACCACCCTCCAGCGCGGCGACGCGCTTTTCCAGGACATCGGTCGTCGGATTCATGATCCGCGTATAGATGTTGCCCATTTCCTGGAGCGCGAAGAGCGATGCCGCATGCTCCGCATCGCGAAACTGATAGGACGTCGTCTGATGGATCGGCACGGCGACCGACCCGGTCGTCGGATCGGCCCGCCAACCTGCGTGAATGGCAAGGGTTTCGGGCTTGAACTTGTTTTCAGACATGGAAACTCCCCTGTATCGGCAAACGCCGTGACGGTGGCTTCGAAGCCGGGGAAAAACAAGTCAAGGGATCAATCCCCGCCTGTCCCGATTCCCCGCTCGATCAAGCCATTGGCGATCGCCGCCACCTCTTCGGCGGGGCGACTGTCGTCCCACACGCCGAAGCGCAGGCCCAGAAACACGTTCATCCCCATAATGGCCCAGGCATGCACTTCGTCCAGCTCGCCCCTGACTTCACCACGGGCGGCCGCCTCGCGCAGCCGGGTCATGATGCGGGCCACCGTGCTTTCATAATGGGTCCGATAGGCGGCCTGATCGACGAATTCCGCCTCGTCGATGATGCGGTAGATTTCCTTGTGCCCCCGCGCGAACTCCAGAAAACTCAGAAGCCCCAGCCGTTCCGCGTCGATCCCGTCGCGAGCCTTCGCGATGCGCGGGCCGACATAGTCCCTGACCTGCCCCGACATGTCCGCAACCAGCGCCCGGAAAATATCGTCCTTGCTGTCAAAATAGGTGTAGAAGCTGCCCAGCGCACAGCCCGCCCGCCGGGTAATGCCGCTGATCGACCCTTCGTGAAAACCCTTCTCACCGAACTCCTCGGCCGCCGCCGACAACAGCGAGCGGCGGGTTCGCTCCCCCCGCGCCGTGCGCGGCGTCTTATCCTTTTCGCCCGCCGATCCGGTCATCCTCATCCTCGCAATCTGTGCTCTTTTTGCCGCAGCGGGCCTGTGCCTGTCACGCCTTCTTATTTGAAGTTGAAAGTCGGTTCAACTTTCATTATCGAAACAGCAGAACAGTTTCGCGACCCGGTTTACCGGGCGTCATTCCAGGAGAGGAACCGTCCAATGAAGGCTCGTCATTCCCTGCGTATCATCGCTCTCGCCTCCGCCGCATGGGGCGGCGCCGTCGCGCTTCCCGCCGCCGCGCAAAATGAAGCGGCCGCCGCCGATAGCGCCAGCGACGTCATCATCGTCACCGCCCGGCGGCGGGAGGAAAACATCCTCGACGTTCCGGTGTCCGTCACCGCCATCTCCGCCGACGCCATCACAAAGCTTCAGGCGAACGACATGTCGGGCATTCAGGGCGCGGTGCCGAACGTCAATCTGGTGCAGGGTCGCGGCTCCACGTCCAATTCCAACTTCTTCATTCGCGGCATCGGCCAGCCCGACGCGCTCCAGACCTTCGACCCAGCGGTCGGCACCTATGTCGACGGCGTCTATTTCAGCCGCATCCAGGGCGCGCTGGTGAACCTGTTCGATGTGGAGCGGGTGGAAGTGCTGCGCGGCCCGCAGGGCACGCTCTATGGCAAGAACACCATTGGCGGCGCGGTCAATATCGTCAGCCGCAAGCCCAGCACCACCGATTTCAAGGCCATGGGCAGCCTGACCTATGGCAGCTACGACACCTGGCTGGCGAATGGCTATGTCTCCGCGCCGCTGGTGCAGGACAAACTCGCCCTCAGCATCGCGGGCGTCTATGACAAGCGCGACGGCACTGTCACCGATCCGCTGACCGGCCGCAAATATAATGACCGCAACACGCAGGCCGGTCGCGCCATCCTGCGCGCCACGCCCAGCGATCGGGTGGAGCTGATCCTGTCGGGCGACTATACGCGCCAGCGGACCGCGCCGACGCTGGGCTATGCCACCGCGCCGCTGACCAACGTGCTCTACAATTCCAGCTTTCAGGTGATCGGCGTTCCGGTGGTGAAGCCCGCCTATCCCTATGGCAAATATGATTACAAGGCCTCGACCAGCCTCGCGCCCGGTCAGGGCCAGCGGCTCGACCATTGGGGCCTGTCCTTCACCGCCAATGTCGAACTGAACGATGCGCTGACGCTGACGTCCATCACCGGCTACCGCAAGCTGCGCCCCGATTATTATATCGATTTCGATGCGACCGAACTGGAAGTCGCGGACGCCTTTGTCGGCGTGCACCAGAAGCAGTTCAGCCAGGAATTGCAGCTCAAATATGACAGCGGGCCATTGTCGGGCGTGTTCGGCCTTTATTATCTGAACGAGACGATCAGCTCGCATCAGGAAAGCTATGACGACAATTATCTCCGGCTTCAGGTGGTACCGGGCCTTGTCCTGCCGCTCACCTTCACCCGCTATATCGACGATCATCAGAATGTGAAAAGCTACGCCGCCTTCGGCCAGATGACCTATAATCTGACCGACAAGCTCTCGATCACAGCGGGCCTGCGCTACACCAAGGAGCGCAAGCGGTACAACCGTTCCACCTATACCGTCCTGGCGGGTGCGCAGTCGGCGCCCTATCTGTTCCCCGGCAGCCTGCCCGCACCCTATAACGACCTCGACCATGTCGATTTCGACGCATGGACGCCCATGGCGACCCTGTCCTATAAGCCGACCCGCGACACCCTGCTCTACGCATCGGCTTCGCGCGGCTTCAAGTCGGGCGGCTTCAACGGCCGCGTCAACGGCCAGAGCGACGTCACGCAGGTCATCAACGGCGTTCCCACCATCGTTCCCTATTTCAAGCCGGAAACGGTCTGGAGCTATGAGGCAGGCGCCAAGGGCAGCTTCCTGGGTGGCAAGGTGAACCTGTCGGCGGCGGCCTTCTATTCCGATTACAAGGATTTCCAGGCCCGCGTCGGCGGCGACAATAGCGGCCTGACCAGCGGCTCCTTCCCGGTCATCAACGCGGGCAAGCTGCGCATCTGGGGTCTGGAATTCGAAGCATCGGTCAAGCCCGTGCGCAACCTGAACCTCGCCGCGTCGGTCGGTTATCTCAATGCCGAATATAAGGAATTCAACGACGGCCGCCGCGCCCCGGCCTTCTCCTGCAACCCGACCGGCCATGCCATCGTCTGCAAGCCGCCCTTCGCCCCGCCGATGACGCTGCGGCTGGCGGCGGATTACACCGTGCCGCTGGGCAGCGCGTCGCTGACCTTCGGCGGGGACATGCGCTTCGTCGACAAACAGTGGCTGTCGGTGGACAACCGCCCCGGCCTGTATGAAGACGGCTACACCATCGCCAACGCCTATGTTCAGGCCGATTTCGCGCAAGGAAAATATTATCTGCGCGGCGCGGTGAAGAACGCCTTCAAGGAACTGTACAAGACCGACGGGCAGGAATTTTCCAGCGTGGGCAATATCCAGACCGTCTATTATGGCGATCCACGCACCTGGACGATCACTGCAGGCTTCCGCTTCTAAAACGCCAAAAGGGGGCAACAGCAGCATGACAGGACAGGCGCGGGAAGCGGCAGGCAGCGGCTATCGTGCACTCGTCCTTGCCATGCTGCTGCTGGTTTACACCTTCAACTTTCTCGACCGGCAGATCCTCGGCATCCTCGCCGGTCCGATCAAGGCGGAACTGGGCCTTAGCGACACGCAGCTTGGCGCCCTGGGCGGCATCGCCTTCGCGCTGCTCTATTCGACGCTGGCGATCCCGCTCGCCCTGCTGGCTGACCGCGCCAGCCGCACCTGGGTCATCACCGTCAGCCTTGCCCTGTGGAGCGGCTTCACCGCGCTCTGCGGCATGGCGGGCAGCTTTGCCCAGATGTTCCTCTTCCGCATCGGCGTCGGCGTGGGCGAGGCAGGCGGCGTCGCCCCCTCCTATGCCGTCATTTCCGACTATTTCCCGCAGGAACAGCGCGCCCGCGCCCTGTCCATCTATTCGCTCGGCATTCCGCTGGGTTCGGCGGGCGGCGTTCTGCTGGGCGGCTATATTGCGCAAACTGTCGAATGGCGGACGGCCTTCATCGCCGTCGGGCTGGCCGGCCTGCTGATCGCCCCGCTCTTCCGCCTCACCGTACGCGAGCCTGCCCGTCCGGCGATGCAGGGTGACGCCATTCCGGTGTCCGCCGTCTTCGGCATATTGGCCGCCAAGCGCAGCTTCTGGCTGCTCGCTCTGGGTGCGGCCTGCTCGTCGCTATGCGGATACGGCGTCGCCTTCTGGCTCCCCAGCCTGTTGATGCGCAGCTTCCATCTCGACCTGATCGGCGCGGGCCAGTTTCTGGGCGCGCTGCTCCTGATCGGCGGCGTGGCGGGTGTGCTGTTGGGCGGCTGGCTGGGCGATCGCCTGGGCAGCCGCGACAAGGCCGCCTATGCCTGGGTTCCCGCCATCAGTTATATTGTCGGCATGCCGCTGTTCGTCATCGGCGTGCTGTCGGACAGCGTCACCTTCGCCTTTTGCCTGTTCCTGATCCCGCAGGCGCTGGTCTATGTCTGGCTGGGCCCGGTCCTGACCGCCGTCCAGCATCTTGTCCCCGCGCATATGCGCGCCAGTGCATCGGCGACCTTCCTGCTCATCAACAATCTGGTGGGGCTGGGGCTAGGCAGCTGGTGCGTCGGCGCGCTGTCCGACACCCTGACGCCGCAGTTCGGCAATGAAGCGCTGCGCTACGCCATCGTCGCCGCATTGGGCTTCTATCTGCTGGCCGGGCTGTTCATGGCGCTCGCGGGCAAGGCGCTGCGCAAGGACTGGATCACGGCAGGAGAGTGATTCCTGTGGCTTCCGCCCGTCAGTTGCTTTAGCTGTCCGACAGCGCGCCGTGCAGCCTGAACATGCGGGGAAGCCAAGTTTATGATGCCGAAACAGAGCCTTCCTGGTCGGACGGACGGGCTCGCCAATCCTTCATTCCCCCGCCTCGCTTTGCTGTCCTGCCTCGTTCCCGTGCTGCTTGCGGCTGGCGCGCCCGGCACCGGCGCACTGATCATCGACGTCGGCAATATTCGCGTCGGCAAGGGCCGGGTGCATGTCGACATCTGTCCGGAAAGCCGGTTCCTGAAGGACGATTGCCCCTATTCGGCGGACGCCCCGGCCAAGGTGGGCGTCACCCGCGTCATCGTGCCGTCCCTCCCCGCCGGACGCTATGCCGTACAGGCTTTTCTGGACGAGAACGGCAATGGCAAGGTGGACCGCGCCCTGTTCGGCATCCCCAAGGAAGGCGTCGGCTTTTCCAACGACGCCAAGATCGGTTTCGGACCGCCCAAATTCGCCGAGGCGGCGTTCAGCCATGATGGCGGGGGGCAGACAATCCATTTCAATCTCCGCTATTTCCTGGGCGCGAAAGGGCCGGCCGGCCAGTGAGGGCGACGCGTTTTTCGCCCTCCGCGCTCGTCATGGCCAGCATCCGCCGGCCATGGCTGACGCTATTGCTGGGGCTGATCGTCAGCGGGTTGGCATTGTTCGTCATGACCGATCGGATCGCGATGACGACCGATACGGCAGCGCTGATCTCCTCCAAGGTCGGCTGGCGCGCGCAGGAACGGCGCATGGAGCGTGCCTTTCCACAATTGCGCGACAATATGCTCATCATCATCGATGGCGAGACGCCGGAACTGGCGGAGGATGCGGCGGCCCGACTTTCGGCTGGCCTCAGCGCGGACAAGGCGCAATTCCGGCTGGTCACGCGCCCTGATGGCGGCGATTTCTTTGCGCGCGAGGGTCTGTTGTTCGGATCGATCGAGGATGTCCGCAGCACGACCGGCGCGATGATCGACGCGCAGCCGATGCTGGGGCCGCTCGCCGCCGACCCCAGCCTGCGCGGTGTGACGACCGCCCTTTCGACCATGCTGGACGGCGTCGAAGCGGGCGAAATTCCCTTGAGCCGCATCGACCGGCCGCTCGCTGCGCTGAGCAAGGCCATCGACGGCTCGCTAGCGGGCAGGAAGCCGCATTTTTCGTGGCAAAGGCTGTTCGCGGGCGAGGGCAAGGCACTCAGCCCGCCGACCAGGCGCCTGATCCTGACGCAACCCATCCTTGACCGTGGCGCGCTGATGCCGGGCGAAGCGGCAAGCGACGCCGTGGCCAAGGCCGCCAAGACGCTCGCCATTGACGAAGCGCATGGCGTCCGGCTCCGCCTGACCGGCGAGGTTCCGCTTGCTGACGAGGAATTTGCGACGCTTCAGGACAATATCGGGCTGGTCGCGCTGGTCATGCTGGGCGCCATGCTCCTGACATTGTGGCTCGCCACCCGGTCGGTGCGACTGGTGGCGGCGATCTTGCTGACCATCATCTCGGGCCTGATCGTCACCAGCGCCATCGGACTGCTGGCCATCGGCCGGTTCAACCTGATCTCGGTCGCCTTCATTCCGCTGTTCGTCGGGCTGGGGGTGGATTTCGGCATCCAGATCTGCGTGCGCTTCAATGCCGACAGGGCGGCGGGGGCGGCACCCGACGCGGCTCTGCGCCAGACCGCCAGTGCGCTGGGCGCGCCGCTGTTGCTGGCGGCGGGCGCCATTTTCCTGGGCTTCGGCGCCTTCCTGCCCACCGCCTATGTCGGCATTGCCGAACTGGGGGTGATCGCCGGATTGGGGATGGTCGTGGCGCTGCTGTTCAGCCTGACGCTGCTGCCTGCGCTCATCCTGCTCCTGCGCCCCGGCAAACCCCGGCGCGAGGTCGGTTTCAGGGCGCTCGCCCCGGTCGACCGCTTTCTGGAACGCAGGCGCCGCGCCATATTATGGGCCTTCGGCATCGCCATGGCGGCGGGCATTGCGCTGCTGCCATGGGCCAAGTTCGATTTCAATCCGCTGAACCTGCGCGATCCCAATGCGCCCGCGATGCGCGCGCTCGGCGACCTGACGCGCGATCCTGACCGGACCCCCAATGTGATCGACGTGCTTGCCGCCAATCCGGCCGAGGCCCGTCAACTGACGCAGCGCCTCTCCGCCCTGCCGCAAGTCGCGCATGTCGTCTCACTCGACAGCTTCGTGCCGGAACAGCAGGAAGCCAAACTGGCGCTCATCCAGGATGCATCGCTCTTGCTGGACCTGACGATCAACCCGTTCGATATCGCGCCGCCCCCGACCGATGCCGAATTGCGGGATGCCATTGCGGGCACGGAGACGAAATTGCGCGCGGCCATCGCCGGGCGTCCGGGCGCCGAAGGGAGTGCTGCACGCCGTCTTGCGACATCCCTCCACCGGCTGGGCATGGCGTCAGCAGCGGAACGGGCCGCCGTCAACGCCATGCTGTCCCGCCCCCTGACCGTCATGCTCGACCAGATCAGGCAAGCCTTGCAGGCAGGCCCGGTCACGCGCGAGACGCTTCCGCCCAATCTGGTCCGTGACTGGGTGACGCCGACCGGCCTCACACGGCTTCAGCTATTCCCGAGCGGCAATGCCCATGACAATGACGTCATCCGGCAGTTCCGCGATGCCGTCGCCACGGTCACGCCCGCCATATCGGGCCTGCCGGTCGCGACGCAGGCCGCAGCGGGGACCGTCGCAGGCGCCTTCGTACAGGCAGGTGTGCTGGCCTTCCTACTGGTCAGCGTCCTGCTGTTTCTTGTCCTGCGCGACGTGAAGGAAGTGGCCTTCACCCTCGCCCCCGTCATCCTCTCCATCTTCCTGACGCTGGGCAGTTGCGTTCTCATCGGCCAGCCGATCAATTTCGCCAACATCATCGCCTTCCCCTTGCTGTTCGGAGTGGGCGTGGCGTTCCATATCTATTTCGTCATGGCCTGGCGCGGTGGCGCGACCGGCCTGCTGCAATCCAGTCTGGCGCGGGCAGTGCTGTTCAGCGCCTTCGCCACCGGCACCGCTTTCGGCAGCCTGTGGCTGTCCCATCACCCCGGAACCGCCAGCATGGGCAAAATCCTGATGCTCTCGCTCATCTGGACGCTGATCTGCGCCCTGATCTTCGAACCGGCGCTGCTGGGGCCACCGCGCAAGGCGAAGGAGAGCTAGAGCATTTTCAAAGCAGGTGGAATCGCCTGCTGACTCGGAAAATGCGTCAAATCAAAAAACTCCAGAGCAGTCGAGCCGATGCAATCGGATCGGAATCTGCTCTAGTTCACAGCGGGATCAGCCATGGGGTCCTGCAATTCCGGCGCATCGGACGGCACGGGATCGGTCAATGGCTCACTCAGTTCGGGCAGATCGCCGGCTTTCTTCCGTGCATGCCTGCCACGGATCTCCTCGATCTCCGCCGCGCGATTTTGCAGATAGACTGATCGCAGCGTCGCATAAGGGTCGACGGCATCCCCGAACAGGGCGCGCAATTCCGGGTCCGCTTCCGCCCGCATATCGAGACCACCGACCAGCCCGGTCGAAAGCTGATATTCCCAGGTCGAAAACGGCCTGCCGACAGCCAGCGGCAACAGGCCGTCATCGGCAGGCTTGCCCAGCACATCGCGCAGCGTCGTCGGACCGATGAGGGGCAGGAACAGATAGGGTCCCGCCTTCACGCCATAAATGGCCAGGGTGGTCCCAAAGCCATTGGCCCGGTGCGGCAGGTTGAAGTCCTTCCGTTTCGCGATATCGAACAATCCGGCAATCCCCAGCGTCGAATTGACGATGAAGCGCGCGAATGTCTCCACCGCCTTGCCCGGTTTACCCTGCAACAGGAAATTCACGAAGATGAAGGGTTCGCTCAGATTACTGATCGCATTGCGCGCGCCCGACCGGATCGGCTTTGGCACCACCTTTTTGTAGCCCATCGCCACCGGCCGCAAAATCGCCTTGTCCACTGTCTGGTGGACGCCGAACATCGCGCGATTGAAGCCCTCGAGCGGGTCCTTCTCGACCTTGACCTCATCCGCGCCGATCTCGTCCTTCGCGCCCGTCATCACAGGGGACGAAGCGGCATCGGCAGGGACGACAACGGCCTGCGACGAAGGCGGAACGACCAGAACGGGCTGGCTGCCCGCAGCCTCGACCGGCAAGGGGGTTTCCACCTGCGCCGCCATCAGCGCAACCGGAGCGATCAGCGGAAGGATCAAAATTTCTCGCCCTTGGCCGCTATGGCATCCATATGCGTCGCCAGCGCTGTCGCGCCGCCCTTTTGCAGCACCGCCGCGAAGTCGGACCGGCGCGTCGCGATCTGGCTGATCGAATTGCGGTAGAAGACATCGATGATCTTCCACGCGCTCCCGCTCTGCCTCAGGCGATAGCTGATGGCGACAGGCGCCTGCCGGGGCACGTTCAGCGTCGTCCGCACCAGCCTGTCACCGCCGCGCTGCTGCACCTGCGGGTCCAGGGTGAAGCTTTCGCCCGACCAACTGTCGAAATTGCGCGCATATTGGGAAATCGTCATGCGCCGGAAGCTGCGCAGCAGCGCCTGCTGATCCGTAGAGGTCAGCTTCGTCCAGCTCGGCCCGACCGCCAACCGCGTCATCAGCGGCAGGTCGAACGCCTGGTCCAGCGCGGGGGTCAGCGCCGCCGTGCGCGCCTGCACCGTGCCGCCGGCCTTCATCACCCGGATCAGATCGTCATCCAACTGCTGAACGGTCGTGCGCGCCGGATCGGCGGTCTGCGCGACCGCAGCCACAGGGGCGAGCGATAACAGCAGGTTAAACGTTAAAATCGGATGGCGCATGCATGAACTCCGTCAATGTCGGCTCGCAATCCCCTCTGCGCCGACCGTGGTGCACCATCCCCGGCCGATATGGCAAGAACCAGCAGCACCGCATCTCCAACTTCTTTCTTTTTTGTAATGAAGCCGCCCCTTTCCCCAGCGACGTTAAAACATTATCAGGGCTGAGGTGCCCAGTCCCATAAGGGAGATGTCGGTGGTGACGGATAGTCCGAATTCCAACCTAGGCGGACCGTTGCGGATCGTGCTTGCCAATCCGCGCGGCTTCTGCGCGGGCGTTACCCGCGCCATTGAAATTGTCGAACGCGCGCTCGAACGGTTCGGCGCGCCCGTCTATGTCCGGCATGAAATCGTTCATAACAAACATGTGGTCGACCAGTTGAAGGCCAAGGGCGCGGTGTTCGTGGACGAACTGTCCGAAATTCCAGCCGGCGCCATGACGATCTTCAGCGCGCACGGCGTCGCGCGATCGGTCGAGGAAGAGGCGCGGGCGCGCAATCTGCCGACCATCGACGCCACCTGCCCGCTCGTGACCAAGGTGCATTTCCAGGGCCGTCATTATGCCAAGGCGGGACGGACGCTGATCCTGATCGGCCATCCCGGCCATGCGGAGGTGATCGGTACGATCGGTCAGATCGATGCGCCGATCCACCTCGTCTCGACGCCCGAGGATGTGCACGCACTGCCGATCGCCGGGGATGTTCCGGTCGCCTATGTGACGCAGACCACGCTCAGCGTCGACGATACCCGCAATGTCATCGCCGCGCTGCAAGAGCGCTTCACCGACGTCGCCGGGCCGGAGGTCAACGATATCTGCTATGCCACGCAAAACCGGCAGACGGCGGTGCGGGAACTGGCATCGGTCAGCGACCTGCTGCTGGTCGTAGGCGCGCGCAACAGTTCCAATTCCATGCGGCTGCGGGAAATCGGCGCGGAAATGGGTGTGGAAAGCCATTTGATCGACGATGGCAGCGCCATCGACCCGCAATGGCTGAACGATGTGCATACGGTAGGCATCACCGCCGGCGCCTCCGCGCCTGACGAGTTGATCGACAGCGTGATCGCGGCGCTGCGTCGTCTTCGTCCCGTCACCGTGTCCGAACTGGAGGGAGTGAAGGAAACCATCCAGTTCCGCCTGCCCGCCGCATTGCGCCATCCGGCTGCCCCAACCGCATCCGCCGCCGAGTAGGAAATATCATGGGCCTGCCATTATCTTCACTGGCGCGGATCGGCGCCTATACGCTGAAACAGCATATCAGGGGCGGGAAATATCCGCTCGTCCTGATGCTGGAGCCGCTGTTCCGCTGCAACCTCGCCTGCCCCGGCTGCGGCAAGATCGACTATCCCGACGCCATCCTCAACCAGCGCCTCAGCTATGACCAGTGCATGGCGGCAATCGACGAATGCGGCGCGCCCGCCGTGTCCATCGCCGGGGGCGAGCCGCTGCTGCATCGGGAGATGCCGCAGATCGTGCAGGGCTTCCTTGAACGGAAGAAGCTGGTCATCCTGTGCACCAACGCCCTGCTGCTCAAGAAGAAGATCGACGATTACCAGCCCTCGCCCTTCTTCACCTGGTCGATCCATCTGGACGGCGACCGGCAGATGCACGACGAAGCCGTGGATCTGGAAGGCACCTATGACGTGGCGGTGGAGGCCATCCATCTCGCCAAGGCAAAGGGGTTTCGCGTGCAGGTGAACTGCACCGTGTTCGACGGCGCGGACCCGGCGCGGCTGGCGACCTTTTTCGACAAGATGGAAGCACTGGGCGTCGAGATCACCGTCTCTCCCGGCTATGCCTATGAACGCGCGGCGGATCAGGACCATTTCCTCAACCGCGAACGGACCAAGCAGTTCTTCCGCGACGTGTTCAGGCGGGGCAAGGGGGGCAAGGCGTGGACCTTCACCAACTCGCCCCTGTTCCTGGATTTCCTGGCGGGCAACCAGAGCTATGAATGCACGCCCTGGTCGATGCCGCTGCGCACCGTCTTTGGCTGGCAGAAGCCCTGCTATCTGCTGGGCGAAGGCTATGTCGACAGTTTCGCGGAGCTGATGGAGGGCACCGACTGGGAGCAATATGGCGTCGGCAAATATGAAAAATGCGCCAATTGCATGACTCATTGCGGCTTTGAAGGCACCGCCGCCACCGATGCGATCCGTCATCCGCTGAAAATGCTGTCTGTGGCACGAAAGGGCGTGCGGACGGAGGGCGCCATGGCGCCCGACATCGACCTGTCCCGGCAACGGCCGGCCGAACAGGTCTATTCCTCCCATGTCGAACGGGAATTGGCGAAGATAGAGGCCGCCGATCCCGCTGCGGCCAAGCGTGTGGCGGGCCGGCGTTAAATCGAAGCTGCCGCCGGTTCCAGACGGTCGAACTCCGCGCGCATGAGTATGTCGAAGGCCTGCGACAGGCTGCGCAGCGCCCGATCCGCCTGCCGTCCGGTACGGATCAACGCCCCCAGCTGACCGGGCCGCCGCGCCAGCGAAAGCAGGACGGCGCCAAGGGCCAGCCCGCCATCGGGCCGCATCCCGACCAGAGCGGCGGGAGGCAGGTCATCATCGGCGCAATCGGCAATGGCCCGGATTGCCACGAAGGGAAGCTGCCTGCGAACTGCCACCCGCCGGGCAACATGGCTCTCCATGTCCGCTGCGATGGCGTTAGAGCGTCCGGCCAGATCCCGCTTCACCCGTGCGGTAGCAATAATGGCGTCGCTGCCGAAGACTTCGCCGGAAATGGCATGGGGCAGGTGCTGCCGCAGACGAGCCACCAGCCCCGCATCGCCATCGACAACCAGATCGCCAGACCGCAGCGAAGGCGCCAGCGCGCCCGCAATGCCGCAGGACAGGATGATGGCGGGAAAGGCTTTGGCCCGATCGTCCAGTTCCTGCTCCAGCCGCGCGCTATCCCCGCCGCCCGCCACGACGAACAGGTCGCGGCCCGGCCGGTCGAGCAGCCGCGCCTCCCGCTTCAGCCCGCAAGCGACGATCAGCGTCACATGCCGACCGTGACGCGGCGCAGATTGGAGCGCTTGAGATTGCGGTAGCGCGCCATCGCCCAGAGCGGAAAATATTTGGGATAGCCATGGTAGCGCAGATAGAAAACGCGCGGAAAACCGCCGCCGGTATACTGTTCCTGCCCCCAAAGGCCGTCCGCTTCCTGACGATCGGCCAGCCATGCCGCGCCGCGCTCCACGGCGTCGCTATCCACCTCTCCCACAGCCATCAGCCCCAGCATCGCCCAGGCCGTCTGCGATGCTGTAGAGGGCGCCGGGACATGGCCCTTGCGATCCAGCGCATAGCTGTCGCAATCCTCGCCCCAGCCGCCATCCTCATTCTGGATGCGCTTCAGCCAGCCGACCGCCCGCGCCACCGCCGGATCGCTGGCGTCCAGCTCCGCCGCGTTGAAAGCGCAAAGCACAGACCATGTGCCGTAAATATGGTTGACGCCCCAGCGGCCGAACCAGCTTCCTTCCGGTTCCTGTTCCCGGCGCAGATAGTCGATGGCCGCAGCCATGCGCGGGCTGTCCAGCGGCTCACCCAGCTGCGCCAGCATCGAAACGCAGCGCGCCGAAACATCGGCGGTCGGCGGGTCGAGCAGCGCGCCATGGTCGGCAAAGGGCAGGTTGTTGAGATAATCATAGGCATTGTCGGCGTCGAACGCCCCCCAGCCGCCATTTTTCGACTGCAGGCCCACGGTCCATTCGACGCCCCGGTCGATCGGCCTGCGGTCCGCGACCTGCGCGCGATCCATTGCCATGACCACGACCGCCGTATCGTCCAGATCGGGATAATGGTCGTTATTATACTGAAACGCCCAGCCGCCGGGCCGCACGCCGGGCCGTTCCTCCGCCCAGTCACCTTCCACGTCCAGAATCTGGCGGGGCGTCAGCCAGTCGAGGGCCGCCTCCGCCCGCGCCTCATTCGCCTCTCCACCCGCTTCCATCATGGCATGGGCCGCAAGGGCGGTGTCCCACACCGGCGAAACGCAGGGCTGGCAATAGGCCTCCTCTTCATGGATCACGAGGAGATTTTCGACCGACTGACGGGCGATGGCGCGATGCGGATGATCCGGCGCATAGCCCAGCAGGTCGAACATCATCACACTGTTCGCCATGGCGGGATAGATGGCGCCCAGCCCATCTTCACCGTTCAGCCGCTCTGTCACCCAGGCCGTGCATGTCTCGATGGCGCGCCGTCGCAGCTTGCGGGGCCACAGGCCATCGACCAGCTTCAACAGCCTGTCCAGACCGTTGAAACCCATGGTCCACATCCATTTAGGGTCAGCCGCCTGCGTCTTTCGGTGGGCGGGCCTGCCGGTATAAAGCTCGTCGACCTTGATCCCCTTCGCGTTCCGAGCCACCGGCTTCAGCGCGCACAGCACCAGCAGCGGCACGACCACGGTCCGCGCCCAATAGGACATTTTGGACAGGTGGATCGGGAACCAGCGCGGCAGCAGGATGATCTCCGGCGGCATGGTCGGCACGGCGGACCATGGGCCGGCGTCGAACAGCGCGAGCTGGATGCGGGTAAAGACATTGGCCGCCTCCCCCCCGCCCGCCTTCAATATGGCGGCCCGGGCACGGGCCATATGCGGGGCCTCCCCATCGTCCCCGATCATTTTCAGCGCATAATAGGCCTTGATGCTGGCGCTGACATCGAAGGCTCCGGCGTGGAACAGGCCCCAGCCATGATGATCGGCGGACTGGATGCGGCGCAGATAGCGGCCGATCCTCGCCTCCAGCACGCTGTCGACCGGCTCGCCCAGATAATGGCGCAGCAGCACATATTCGGCTGGAATGGTGCAGTCCGCCTCCAGTTCGAACACCCAATGCCCATCCGGCCGCTGGGCCCGGACAAGGGCCGCCGCGGCGCGATCGACCGCCGCGTCGATGGCCGCGAGAGGCGTGGCGGAAACGGGGAGCGTCGCCATGTCGGTCTCCTATACCCTGAGCCATTTGATGGCCATATGCGCGGCCGTTTCGCCGGACCGGATCGCGCCCTCCATGGTCGCGGGCAGGCCCGTCTGCGTCCAGTCGCCCGCCAGAAACAGGTTCCGCGCGGGCGTCCGGGCGCCGGGGCGGCGGGCGTCCTGTTCGGGCGTGGCGGAAAAGGTCGCCCGCTTTTCCTTCACGATCTGCCAAGGTGGCATGGACGCGGAAAAGCCATAGGCCCGCTGAATATCGTCCCAGAAGCACCGTGCCAGCGCTTCGCGATCCATGTCCACCAGCGCGTCGGCGGCCGAAACCGTGACGGAAATGCGGTCGGAAAAGGCGAACAGCCATTGCGCCGTTCCGCCCAAAACACCCAGCATCGGCGGCGCATCCGCAGGCGGCGGGACCGCGAAATGCGCATTGACGATGGCGTGGAAAGCATCGGGCACGGTCAACCCCGGCAACAGCACCGCCGCGACAGCCGGGGGAACGGCGAGCACGACGATCTCATCCTCCCGCACGACCTCTGCCCCACGGCCCCAGTCCAGCGCCGCGACCCGATCCCCTTCCATGCCGATGGCGCGGAGACGGCGGCCCAGCGCCACCACCGCCCCCTGCGCCGCCAGCCAGTCCAGCGCCGGATCGATGAAGGCCGCCGCCAGACCGGGATGGGCGATGCGCGGCAGGCTCGCCCGCCCGCCGCGCAGCAGCGATTCCTGCAGGACGGCGGCGGTGAGTTTCGCCGAACCCTTCGCGGACGGCGTATTGAGGATGGCAAGCAGCACCGGATCGATCAGGCGGGACCACAGGGTTCCTGCGGCACTGATCCGGTCGCCGACTCTGTCCCCCGCCGCACCGCAGAGCAGCTTGGCGAGCGCCAGATAGTCCTTCACCCCCGTATCCGGCACGCGCCGGTTGCGGGACAATATCCACCAGGGGAGCGCGCCGTCATTGATGCGGACCGTCCATCGCGCGTCACGGGCAAGGTCGACGAAGCGGAAATCGGCATGGTCCGGCCCGGCCAGCGGTTCCCGGGTGCCGATCCTTTCGCGAAAGCGCCGCACCGCGTCATTGCCGGCAAGCACCAGATGATTACCATTGTCGATGGTCAGGCCGATCTGCGGATCATGATAGGATCGGCAGCGCCCCCCGGCCTGGCCGGCGGCCTCCATGACCCGCACGGCTACCCCCGCCTCCGCCAGCCGGACAGCAGCGGACAGGCCTGCCAGACCCGCGCCGACGACAATCGCCCGGCCAGCCTTCACCCGGTCACCATCAATCGCGCGACCGTCAGGATCAGCCTCAGCTTGTTGGTGCGCACCCTTTGCCGGGGCGGCGCCCAGCCGGTGCGGATCATCCGCGTCAACAGCCGGGCATAGGCGATTTCCATCAGCCGGGGCGCGATCAGCAGCCCTCGCGGCTGGTCGGCCAGCAGCTTGCCCGCCTGATTGAAATGCCTCTCGGCCCGGGCGGCAAGCCAGCGGCCGGCCACGTCCATGCGCGGATCGGCCGCCACCTGTTGCGGCGTGGCAGGCACGATCCCCGCCACCGCCAGGGCCTCGGCAGGGATATAGACGCGGCCAATGGCGGCGTCTTCGTCTATGTCGCGCAGGATGTTGGTCAGTTGCAGCGCCCGGCCGAGATGGTGGGACAGGGCCAGGCCCGGCTCCCGCTCCATGCCGAAGACCCGCACCGACAGGCGCCCGACGGCGGAGGCGACACAGTCGCAATAGAGGTCCAGTTCCGCTTCGCCGGGCCAGCATATGTCGCGATCCACGTCCATCGCCATGCCGTCGATCACCGCTTCGAAATCGCGGCGGTCAAGGTCGAAGCGATCCACGGCGGAACGCAGGAAATTCGCCTGTCCCGCGTCGCGCCCGGCATAGAGCGCGTCGAGATCGCGGCGCCATTGGTCCAACTGCGCGGCCCGCGCCGTGCGATTGCCCTGCTGGTCGTCGGCGATGTCATCGACGATCCGGCAGAAATCGTAAATGGCGAACATGGCGTGCCGCTCAACCTTGGGCAGCACGCGCATCCCCGCGTAGAAGGAACTGCGCGATGCGCCCGCTGCCACCGCCGCCTCGCTCATGCCGCCCGCCGGAAAAGCGCGGGAAGCGCGGCGCCCGTGGCAAGGAAGAGCGCCTCCATCCTGCCGTGATGCACCCGCTCGCTCAAGGGATCGCGCCTTTCCAGCCGATAGGTCAGGCTGCGGGCGAGCCGATGGATGACCGCCACCTCCGCCGCCAACCGCCGGTCGCGGATCAGCGCCGCGAACGCCGCCGACTGGTCGAGCAGGTCGCGGGTCCGCCGTGCCAGACCGGCGATAATGGCGCGCAACCTTTCGCTGGCCCGGTCGCCTCCCAGTTCAGCGACATCCAGCCCGGTATCGAGCGGGATGTAGACCCGGTCGAGCGTCCGATAATCCTTGCCGCAATCCTGAAGATGATTGACGATCTGCAACGCGGCGCACAGCGCGTCATTGGCGGGCCATAGGCCCCTGTCCTCACCATGCGCGTCCAGCACAAAGCGCCCCACCGGCATGGCCGAATAGCGACAATAGCCGATCAGATCGTCCCAGTCGGCATAACGCCCCACGGTCACGTCGCGCACGAAGGCGTTCAGCAGATCATGCGCATGGACCGGATCGATGCCGCGCGCCGCCATCGCCTGCCGCAGCGCCATGGCCTCCACCGTCCCGTCACCGTCCAGCCCCCCGCGCATCCGGGCGAGCAGGGCCAGCTTTTCCTCCGCCGTGGCGGAAGGATGGTCGGCAATGTCGTCCGCCGCCCGCGCGAAACGATAGAAGGCCATGATCGGCGGGCGATATTCCGCCTTGATGAGCAGGCTGGCGACGGGGAAATTCTCGTCGCGATGCCCCTTCCCCGATGCCAATGGGCCCGATGCCAGTTCTACCGCGTCCATCAGCTCCCCGCTCCCGCTTGCGCCCGCCCCTTCCACATGCCCCCGCGACCGCGTGACTGCTGCCACGCTGATAGCAGGGTGCATCCGGCGTAAAAAGCCGCGATCACCGGCAAAGCCGCGCCCCAGAGCGGACTGCGGCAATAGAAGCGCAGCATGGGCTGGAAGGACAAGGCCATCGCCAGCCACGCTGCCAGCCCCGCCCAGCGCGCCAGCCCCTGTCCAAACAGGGTCAGCAAGGGCGGCGCGGCATAGACCAGCATCATCCCCGCCAGCGTCGCCGCCAGCAGCCAGGGCGAATAGCGAAGCTGCGCATAGGCCGACCGCGAAATCATCGCCGCGACCGAGGCGAAGTCCCGATAGGGCCGGATGCTGACCGAACGGTCGGTGAGGCCCAGCCAGACTGGCCCCTGCCGCTTGAGCAGCGCGCCCAGCGTGCAATCGTCAATCAGCGCGCCCCGGATCGCGCCGATCCCGCCCGCCTGCTCCAGCACCGTCCGCCGCACGAGCATGCAACCGCCCGCCGCCGCGCCGAGACCACCCGGTCGGTTCACCCGTCCGAAGGGATAGAGCATCTGGAAAAAGAAGACGAAAGCCGGCACCAGCATCCTTTCCGCAAGGGTATCGCAGCGCAGCCGGGCCATCAAGCTGACCAGCGAAAGCGCCCGCTCCTGGCCTTTAGCCTCCCCCCGCGCCACCAGCGTCCGCAATGTGTCCGGCGCATGAGCGATATCGGCATCGGTCAGCCACAGCCAGACCGGCGCCGGGCCGGCATGGGCGATGCCCTGATGCAACGCCCAGAGCTTGCCGGTCCAGCCATGGGGCAGGGGCTGGCCGGTCAGCACCTCCACCTTTTCCGATCCCAGCGAACAGACGATGGCGCCGGTGCCATCGCTGCTGCTGTCATCGACCAGAAGGATGCGGAACCGGCCCGGATAGTCCTGCGCGATCAGGCTGCCGATGGATCGGGCGATGACATCCGCCTCATCGCGGGCGGGGACGACCGCCGTCACATCGGGCCAGCGCTGCAGCGATGGCGGCAGGTCCCTGTCGTCCCGCTCCCGCGCCAGCCAGAAGCCGTCACGGCCCAACAGCAGGCCAAGCCATATCGCCAGCACCGCCATGCCAAGGCCCGGCGCGATCATCGGATCATCCCCGTCTGGCGGAACCAGTCGATGGCGTCGCCGATCGCCTCCTGCCAGGGGCGGGCGGCATAGCCCAGCTCTCGCGCCGCCTTTTCCGAACTGAAGAACATCCGGTGCCGCGCCATGCGCAACGAATCCAGGGTGAGGAAGGGATCGCCCTTACCCGACAGCCGGGCCAGCCCTTCATTGACCCATGCCAGCGGCATGAGCGGCGCGCGCGGCAGGCGCAGGCGGGGCGGCCTGCGCCCCATGCGGACGGCGATTTCGGCCAGCATGTCGCCCAGCATCACATCCTGCCCGCCCAGAATATAACGCTCCCCGACCCCGCCCTTTTCCAGTGCGAGGAGATGTCCTCTGGCAACATCGTCGACATGGACGAGGTTGAGGCCGGAATCGAGATAGGCGGGCATCCTGCCGTTCGCCGCCTCGACGATGATCCTGCCCGTGGGCGTCGGCTTGACATCGCGCGGGCCGATGGGGGTCGATGGCTGGACGATCATGGCGGGCAGCCCCTCCTGCGCGACCATCTGCTCCACCAGCCGTTCCGCCACCACCTTGCTGCGCTTATAGGCGCCGATCGCTTCGGAAGGGGCCGCCGCTGCCCGTTCATCGACCGCACCGGCATCGGAGGGCTTCAGCGTGGCAACGCTGCTGGTATAGACGATCCGTTCCACGCCCGTTTTCAGCGCCGCGCGCATGACGCATTGCGTGCCGGCCAGATTGTTGCGCACGATCTCCTCGGGATCAGGCGCCCAGAGCCGGTAATCGGCGGCAACATGGAACAGCGTGCCGACGCCCCTTAGGGCACTTTCCATGGCGACGCTGTCGCGCACATCCCCCTCGACCAGCTCGCCGGGGAAATCCACGAGGTTCACCGGCGAACTGCTGGCCCGGACAAGGCCGCGCACCCTGCACCCACGGCCCGCAAGCGCCCGGGCAACCGCCGAGCCGACAAAGCCCGACACGCCGGTCACGAGAATCAGGCCGCTGGATTCAAACATTTCCGACCGAACATCCGCACGCTTGCCCACAGTTCATGCTATTCCTATTCCCGCAGACGGAACTGGCAAGTATCTCCCGCATGTTCCCGAATGTTTTTACCGTGTCCTGCCCGGTTCTGGAAGGAAGGCCATGCTGACCATCATGCTGTCCGCGATCGGATGGGCGCTGCTGCTGCTGGCGGGGATCGGCATGCTGTACATGGCGGTCGCGACCTTCACGCTGAACCGATTTCTGGGAACAAAGGAACAGCCGCCACCGGGAAACGAGGCCGTCACCATCCTCAAACCCCTGCACGGATGGGAACCACGCCTCACCGACAATCTCGCGAGCTTCATCGAACAGGATCATGCGGGCGCGATCCAGTTGCTCTGCGGCGTGCAGCGGCCCGACGATCCCGCTATCGAAACCGTGCGGATGCTCCAGACCCGCTATCCGGGCGCCCGCATCGACCTGATCGTGGATGAGACCCGCCATGGGTCGAACGGAAAAATATCGAATCTCATCAACATGATGCGCCATGCGGCCCATGATGTGCTGATCCTCAGCGACAGCGACATGGCGGTCGGCCGTGACTATCTGTCCCGGCTGCTCGCCGCGCTGCGCCGGCCGGGGACGGGCGCCGTCACCTGCCTTTATGGCGGGCGGGGCGACAATGGCTTCTGCTCCCGCCTGGCCGCTGCGGGAAGCAGCTATCAGTTCCTGCCCAGCCTCATCTTTGCAAAAGTCCATGGCATGGCGTCGCCCTGCATGGGATCGACCATCGCCCTGCGGCGCGAAACGCTGGACGCCATGGGCGGCTTTGCCCGTTTCGCGGACATATTGGCGGACGACCATGCAATGGGACAGGCAGTGGAGCGGCTCGGCCTTTCCATCGCGGTGCCGCCCATGCTGCTGACCCATGCCTTCACCGATGCCCGGCTGCGTGACCTGTGGCGGCATGAACTGCGCTGGGCAGCGACGGTGCGTGGCCTCGCCCCGGCGGGCTATGCCGGGTCGTTCATCGCCTTCCCGCTGCCGCTGGCGCTGGCGGCGCTGCCCCTTCATCCGAGTCCCGCCCTGGCGGCGCTGGCCGCGACGCTGATCGTTCGATTTTACACGAAACGGGCAGTCGACCGTCATGCCAGGGTCATCTCGGCGTCATTCTGGACCTTGCCGCTCCGTGATATGTTGAGTTTCGCGATTTTCATCGCCAGCTTCTTCGTCCGATCGGTTGATTGGCGCGGAACGGCGCTTAATATGGTAGGCGACGGGCGCGTCACGTCTTCTACGGAGACTGCCAGAACATGATGTCTACGTTATTTCTTCAGGGGCCCTCCTTCGACGGGTACGACGGCGGCGCCGGCGCCCGTTATCAGATGAAGCGCGAGGTGAAGTCCTTCTGGTACCCCACATGGCTGGCCCAACCCGCCGCGATGGTGGAGGGGTCGAAGCTGATCGACGCCCCCGCGCACGACCTGTCATGGGACGATATCGCGCATGAGGTGGACGGCAGGGATCTGGTGATCCTGCACACCTCCACCCCCAGCTTCAATCAGGATGTGCGCACCGCCGAACTGGTCAAGGCGCGCAACCCCAGGGCGCTGGTCGGCATGATCGGCGCGAAGGTGGCGGTCGAGAGCGAAAAGGCGCTGAACGCCAGCCCGGCGATCGATTTCGTCTGCCGCAACGAATTCGACTTCACCATCGTGGATGTCGCCAACGGCATGCCGCTGCGCGAGGTGGAGGGGATTTCGTGGCGCGATTCCGACGGCGCGATCATCCACAACAGGGACCGCAAGATCGTGGAGGACATGGATTCGCTCCCGTTCGTCTCTCCGGTCTACAAGCGCGACCTGACGATCGAAAAATATTTCGGCGGCTATCTCAGGCACCCTTATGTCAGCTTCTATACCGGCCGCGGGTGCAAGAGCCGCTGCACCTTCTGCCTGTGGCCGCAGACCGTGGGCGGCCACAACTACCGCACCCGCTCGATCCCGCATGTGATCGAGGAAGTGAAATATGTCATGGAGAACATCCCCCAGACCAAGGAGATATTCTTCGACGACGACACGCTGACCGACAATGGCCCGCGTGTGGAGGAACTGGCGATCGCACTGGGCAAGCTGGGCTTTGGCAAACCGGGTTTCCCGATGAGCTGGAGCTGCAATGCCAAGGCCAACGTCCCCCGCAAGACGCTGGAAGTGCTGAAGGCCAATGGCCTGCGCCTGCTGCTCGTCGGCTATGAAAGCGGCAACCAGAAGATATTGCACAACATCAAGAAGGGCCTGCGCGTCGACGTTGCACGGCAGTTCACGAAGGACTGCCACGAACTGGGCATCGTGATCCACGGCACCTTCATTCTCGGCCTTCCCGGCGAAACCGAGGAGACGATCGAGGAAACGATCAACTACGCCAAGGAGATCGATCCGCACACGATCCAGGTTTCGCTGGCCGCGCCCTATCCGGGCACGTTCCTCTACAAGCAGGCGATGGACAATGGCTGGTTCGACGGCACCGATCACCTGCTGACCGATGGCGGCAACCAGATCGCACAATTAAGCTACGAACATCTGCCCGCGCCGCTGATCTTCGACAAGGTGGAGGAATTCTACAGGCGCTTCTATTTCCGTCCGTCCAAGATCGGATCGATCCTGTGGGAAATGATCCGCGATTGGGACATGATGAAGCGCCGCCTGCGCGAGGGCCTGGAATTTTTCGAATTTCTGCGCAAGCGCAAGGAAGCCGCCTGACGGTTCCCGTGAAACGGCTGGTCGTTACCGCCGACGATTTCGGCGCGTCGCTGGAAGTCAACGAAGCCGTCGAACGGGCACATCGGGACGGCATATTGACCGCCGCCAGCCTGATGGTCGGCGGGGCCGCCATGGACGATGCGATCGAACGGGCAAGGCGGCTGCCATCGCTCGGCATCGGCTTGCATGTCGTGCTGGTCGATGGACGGCCCGTGTTACCGCCGGACCGCATCCCCGCTTTGGTCGATGCGCGCGGCGATTTTCGTACCGACATGGTGCGCACGGCCCTGCGGATCTTCGCCTCTCCAGCCGCACGCCGCCAACTCATGGCGGAGATGGAGGCGCAGTTCAGCGCCTTTGCCGCCGCCGGCCTGCCGCTCGATCATGTGAACGCGCACAAGCATTTCCACCTGCACCCGACCATCGCCACCACCCTCATGACAGTAGGCAAGGCCCATACCATGCGGGCGGTCCGGGCGCCGGTCGAACCGGCTCTGGTCCTGCGCGCGGTGGACGGCACGCGCGCCTCCTCCGCGATGGAGGACATCTGGGCAAGGCGGGTCCAACGGCGGATGCGGGACGCTGCCCTTACCACGCCGGATCAGGTCTTCGGCCTCGCATGGTCGGGGGCGATGACCGCATCGCGCCTCCATGGCCTGCTAGAGCATCTGCCCGACGGCCTCACTGAAATCTACGTCCATCCCGCGACCGGTCCCTATGCCGGATCGGCTCCCGGCTATCGCTATGCGGAGGAACTCGCCGCACTGACCGCCCCTCTTGCCAAACAGGCCGTAGCGCGCAATGGCATCATCCTCGGACGCTTTACGGATTTCATCGAAGGAGAGCGCGCATGACACTGGCCCGCTCCTGGGGCGATTATGACGAGACGGTCCCCCTCCCCATCGGCCAGGTGAAGCACGGCAGTCCCGATCATCTTCTGCTGATGAGCCGGACACTGCTCGACACCCATGATCCCTATCGCCCGGCTCTGATCGACTGGCCGAGACTGGACGAGGCGACCCGCGACAAGATCGTCTCCCTGCCGATCTGGGACATCGCCGTCGCGACCGAGGGGCGCGCAGGCATGAACGTCAAAACCTATGCGGAGGGCGTGCGTGATCCGCTGCTCAAGGCGGCGGTGGAGATGAACGGGTTCGAGGAATCGCGCCACAAGCTGGTCCTGTCCGACATGGTGCGGGCCTATGGCATCGTACTGGCGCCGGAGCCGGACTATAAGCGGCCCACCGACCCCGAATATGCCTTCATGCGGACCGGCTATTCGGAATGCATCGACAGCTTCTTCGGCTTCGGCCTGTTCAGGGTGGCGAAGGATTCAGGCTTCTTCCCGCCGGAACTGGTGGATACATTCGAACCCGTGATGCGGGAAGAAGGGCGGCATATCCTCTTCTTCGTCAACTGGGTCGCCTGGTGGCGGCGCAACATGCCGATCTGGCGGCGGCCCTGGTTCGAGCTCAAGGTCATTGCCGTCTGGCTCTACCTGATCTGGGAACGGATCGACATGGCCAAGGGCATGGGCAAGGACAACAGCCGCGCGCAGGAGAATAATTTCACGCTCAACGGGTCGAAGGAACTGGGCGTGGAGATCAGCTTTCCCGAACTGGCGCGCATCTGTCTGGCGGAAAATGACCGGCGGCTGGCGCCCTATGACACACGCCTTATCCGGCCCCGCTTCGTGCCGGGCATGATCCGTTTCGTCCTGCGCTTCATGAAGGGGCCAAAGGCGGGAGAGATGAGCTGAAACACTGGGCCCGGATCGGAATATTGCTGGCGACCGTAGCGGGCCTGATGGTCGCCGTCTGGACGATCGGCGCGACCGGCCTCAAGGATGTTCTGGCGACGGCGGGGCGCATGGGGCTGACGGGTTTCTTGGCTTATTGCCTCTGGTCGCTGGGCGTCTTCTTCCTGCTGGGCGCGGCCTGGCTGGCGGCGGCCCCCGGCGAACAGGGCCGGTCCCTTCCCCTGTTCGCCTGGGCGCGCATGGTACGCGAGGCGGTGTCGGACCTGCTGCCCTTTTCGCAACTGGGCGGCATCATCGTCAGCACCCGGACACTGACAGCAGCGGCGCTGCCATCCAGCCGGGTCCATGGCTCGCTGGTCGTCGACCTGACCACCGAAATGGCGAGCCAGCTGGTCTACACGCTGTTCGGCCTCGCGCTGATGGGCTCTCTGCTGATCGGTGACGGTGCGGCGGTCCATCTGCGCCCGGCTATACTGGGCGGCACGCTGGTCATGGTCGTGATCATCCTGCTGTTCTTCACCATGCAGCGGGCCGCGCTGGACTTTGCCACGCGCATGGCCGGCCGCTTCCTGCCCGGATCGACCGCCATGGCGGGCATGCGGTCGGAACTGGCGCGCATCTATACGCGGAAGGACCGCGTGGCACTGGCCTTCGGCGCCAATCTGGTGGCCTGGGTGGCCAGCGGGATCGGCGCCTGGCTGGCGCTCAGATGGATGGGCACCCACGCATCGGTGTGGGACATATTGGCGCTGGAAAGCCTGATCTTCACGCTGCGCAGCATCGCCTTCGTCATTCCCGGCGCGCTGGGAGTGCAGGAGGTCGCCTATGCCTTCGCCGGTCCGCTTTTCGGCCTGCCGCCGGAAACCGCCCTTGCCCTTTCGCTCGCCAAGCGCGCCCGCGACATGGCGATCGGGTTGCCGACGCTGCTTCTTTGGCAGATCAACGAAATGCGCCATATGGCAGGTCAAGGCGAACAGGCCCTGTAGCGGAAAGCGATCGCTGCTACGCCGGTATCGGCAGGAAAAGACGGATTTGGGGAGAGAGAGACGCAGTGCCGAACCATGATCTCGATCGCGAGAATTTGCTCAACATCCTCTATGACAGCCTGTCCGGCACACCCGCATGGCATGAATTTCTGGTGGCATCGAACAGGACGTTCGGTTGCGCCTACGCGTCGCTCGTCCTTGATGCGGGGGGCTTTGGCGACAGCGCCGATCCCGTGGTCATGCTGAACATCGACCATATCAGCGAAGCGGTGAAGGCGCTCCATCGGTCCGGCTTTTTCAAGGCGAGCGGGGATGATCGGCCCGACCAACGCGGCGAGGTCTCCCTGCCGGGCGGCGCGTCGCTGATCGCGGAAGGGGTAGCGCGAACGCTTACCCTCTCGCTCGATTGCCGGGAACATGGCATGGCCCATTTCACCCTGTGGAAGGACCAGGCCACCGGTCCCTTCGACGATCGGACGCACCGGCTGCTGGCAGAGCTGGCACCCGCGTTCAGGCGGGCACTCAAGCTGTTTTTCCAGGGGGTCGGGCTGCAAAGGCGGCTGCTCATGTCCACGGCCGCGCTGGAAACGAGTGGCATCGGCGTCATTCTCGCCACGCCGGACGGCACCATGCTGATGACCAATGCCATCGCCGACGCCATTCTGGCGGAGGGCGCGGGCATGGGCCTGTCGCGCGGCAAGCTGAAGGCGACGAATCCCGAGGACACAGCCCGCCTGCTGACCGAATTGCGCAAAATGGCGGCTGAGCAGCAGGCCGAAGCGGATTGGCGGGTCTACGCCCCGCTGGCGCTGCAACGGCCGGGCAGCGTCCTGCCGCTGACGGTGATTATCCGCCCCGGCCCCGCCTTCCATCCGCTGAGAAACCCGTTGCAGCGCACTGCCCTGCTGATCCTGCGCGATCCCGAGCATCGGCCGATCATCCCGGCCAGCACCCTTTCCCACCTGTTCGGACTCACCCCGGCCGAAGCCTTGCTGGCGAGCGAAATGGCGCGGGGCGCGAGCGTCGAGGAGGCGGCGAACCATATCGGCATCAGCCGGAACACGGCCCGCAGTCAGCTCCAGTCGGTGTTCCTGAAAACCGGCACCAACCGTCAGGGCGAACTGGTGCGCATGCTGCTGAGTTCGGCGGCCTCTCTCTCCACATAAGGGAACCGCGCGGACCCTAATCCAATTGGGTGATGCGCGCCCCACGGAGCGTCGTAGACTTGCCTCATCAGCTATCAGGAGAGTGCATTGTCTACCGCATATGAACGCAAACGCCTTCGCTACGCCGTGATCGGCGCGGGCATGGCCGGCATCCTGGCCGGTATCAAGCTCAACGAAGCGGGCGACGATTTCACCATCTATGAAAAGGCGGACCGGCTGGGCGGCACATGGCGGGACAATCGCTATCCCGGGCTGACCTGCGACGTGCCGGCCCATGCCTACACCTACAGCTTCGCCCCCCATGCCGAATGGGAAGCCTATTATGCGAAGGGCGAGGAAATCCGGAGCTATTTCGAACTCACTGCGACCAGGCACGGCATCATGCCGCATATCCGGTTCGGCTGTGAAGTCGTATCCTGTATCTGGGACGATGGCGAAGCCTGCTGGACATTGGGCCTTTCGACCGGAGAGCATGTGAAGGCCGATGTCGTCATCGCGGCTTCGGGCGTGCTGCACCATCCCCGGATGCCGGATATCGAGGGCATCGACAGCTTCGCTGGCCGGATTTTCCACAGCGCCCGCTGGGAGGATGACGCTCCGGTCGACGGCGTACGCGTCGGCGTGATCGGCAATGGCTCGACCGGCGTTCAGATCATCACCGCACTGCACGACCGGGCCGACAGCCTGGTGCATTTCCAGCGCTCGCCACAATGGATCATGCCTGTTCCCTATTTCCGGTACAGTGAAGAGGAACGGGAGGCATTTCGGCGCGATCCGGCGCTGATCGACGCGATCCGCTATGACGAGGAATATTGGAGCAACATCCACCGCTTCACGCGGGCGATAACGGAGGTCGACGGGCCGGACATCGCGATGGTCGAGCAGCTGTGCCTCGACAATCTGGAAAACAGCGTGCGTGACCCCGAACTGAAGGAAAAGCTGCGCCCCGACTATCGCGCCGCCTGCAAGCGCCTGATCTACTCATGGTCCTATTATGACGCCGTGCAGCAGCCCAATGTCATCGTCGAACGGGAAGGCATTGCGCGGATCGAACCCGAAGGCGTCCGGTTGAAGGACGGCCGGTTGCAGCCGCTGGATACGCTGGTACTCGCCACCGGCTTCCAGGCCGACCGCTTCATTCGCCCGACGACGGTGCGCGGGCGGAACGGGGCGTCGCTGGACGACGCCTGGTCGGTGCGGCCGACCGCCTATTACGCGATCTCGATCCCGGAATTTCCCAATTTCTTCATGCTGAACGGGCCGACCAGCCCGGTCGGCAATTTCTCCCTGATCGACATCGCCGAACGCCAGTGGGACTATATCGAACAGTTGCTCGAACCCCTGCGGCAGAACAAGGCGCAGTCCGTGGAAGCGAAGGCCGAGGCGCTTGTCGCCTATGACGAACGGCGGATCGAGGCGGCCCGCACGACGATCTTCGGTTCGGGCTGTTCCAGCTGGTATCTCGACGCCACCGGCGTCCCCGCCAGCTGGCCGTGGAGCTATGAGGCCTTTGCCGACGCGATGACCGCTCCGGTCATGGAGGATTATGCGCTGACGGCCGCGCTTGAAGCGGCCTGATCAAGGCAGGCAATAGAAAGCCGGGCGGGACCCTGTCGTCCCCCCCGGCGTCCCGGTCCGAAAGTACGGGCCGGGCTAAACTTCTGTTTATCGCAGGTCGATCGTCACCTTGCCGATACGACCGCCCTGATAACGGTAGCCGACCGGCGCCTCCTTCGGATAGGCCGCTACCGGCGAGCCCATGTCGACCCCAACGTTGAAGGTTTCGTCGATGGTGAAGAAACTTGCAGGGGTCATAGGCAATGTGTCCGTCGCAACCTGCTTGCCGTCGACCATCAGCTTCAGCGTCCCGCCCTTGGCATAGCCCGGCCCGTCATAATCGAAGTCGACCCGCAGCTTGGCCGCGCCCGGCGTCAACGGTTGCCCGACCAGATTGGCGGTCTTCATGTCGAATGCGCGGTAGGTGAAGACGGGACGACGCTGGGGGTCGATATAGAGCGACCAGCCCGCCGCCGAGCCGCCAACAGCCGCGATGACGCCCTGGGAAGCATTGCCGACAGCGACGTCGGACGACAGTGACCAGGATCGGTTCATCATCCTGGGCAGCGCCCTTTCGGCAACGCCCACCGTTCCTTCATAATAGGTGGCGCTTTTGGCACCCCCCGACGGGTCTGGCAGCCTCTGGTCGTCCAATTTCAGGCCGGAGAGCGGCAGCACCTGATTGGCGGCAGCCTCCTTCATGAAGAGCGCCTTCATTTCTTCCAGCCGGGCCGGATATTTGGCGGCAACATCGGTCGCCTGCGAATAGTCGGACCGCAGATCGTACAATTCCCACTTATCCTCCTCCATCGGTCGATCCGTCCTGGTGATGACCTGCCAGGGCAGGCGACCGTGAAAGGCCGACGCCATCCAGCCATCATGGTAGATCGACCGATTGCCCATCACCTCAAAATATTGCGTGCTGTGCCGTTCGGCCGCCTTGGCATCGTCGAAGCTATAGAGCAGGCTGGTGCCGTTCATCGGCTTCTGCGCGATGCCATTGACCTCCTTCGGTTCCGGGATGCCTGCCGCTTCCAATATGGTCGGCGCGATGTCGTTCACATGCGAGAACTGGCTGCGCAGCCCGCCGGGGTTATGGATCCGCTTCGGCCAACTGATCACCATGCCGTTGCGCGTGCCGCCCAGGTGGGAAGCGACGGTTTTCGTCCATTGGAACGGCGCGTCCAGCCCCCAGGCCCAACCGGCATTATAATGGGCATAGGCTTCAGCCGACCCGATCTTGTCGATGGAAGCCAGCTTCTGTTCGTCGCTTTCCTTCGCCCCCTGCATGGAGCCCAGATAGTTGAGGCTACCGCCAAGCCCGCCTTCCGCGCTCGCACCGTTGTCGCCGACGATGTAGACGAACATCGTGTTGTCATACTGGCCGCTATCCTTCAGCGCCTGAACAAGACGGCCAATCTGTTCATCGGTATGCGCCAGGAAGCCCGCATAGGCTTCCATCAGACGGGAGGCGACCTTCTTCTGGTCGGGTGTCAAACTGTCCCATGCGGGCATTTCCGCGGGCCGGGGCGTCAGTTTCGTATTGGCGGGAATCACGCCCAGCCGCTTCTGTCGCGCGAAAATCTCCTCGCGCAGCTTGTCCCATCCCTGATCGAACTTGCCGCGATAGCGGGCGATATATTCTTCCGGCACCTGAATGGGGGCATGGGTCCCGCCCGTCGCCAGATAGAGGAAGAAGGGCTTGTCCCGCGCCACCGACTTTTGCGCGTGCAACCACTGGATGGAGTGATCGACCAGATCCTCGGTCAGATGATAATGGTCGCCCGCCGGACGCAGCACGGGCGTGGTGCCGTCATACAATGTGGGTTCGAACTGGTCGGTTTCGCCGCCCTGAAAGCCGTAGAATTTCTCGAACCCCTCGCCCGTGGGCCAGCGGTCGAACGGGCCGCTCTGCGACACCTCCCAATCCGGCGTCTGGTGCCATTTGCCGAAGGCGGCCGTGCTGTAGCCGTTCTGGCGCAGGATTTCGGCGATGGTGGCCGTGTCCTTGGTGTGGAAACCAGAATAGCCCGGACGCGAATCCGCCGTGTTCATCACGGCGCCGATACCGGTCGCATGGGGATTGCGCCCGGTCAGCAGCGATGACCGCGTAGGGGAACAGATCGCGGTGGTGTGGAAACGATTGTAGCGCAGGCCCTGCGATGCCAGTTGATCCAGCGTGGGCGTGACCGTGGGTCCGCCAAAGGCGGTCGACGCGCCGAAGCCGACATCGTCCAGCAGCACGAGCACGACATTGGGCGCGCCGGCCGGTGCCTTGCGTTGCCAGGCTTCGTGCGGTGAAGGCGAAGCTGCAGTCTGCGCGACCACAGGGACACTGGCCCCCAGACTGATGGCAAGCGCCAACGCGCCCATGGAAATACCCTTTGCCCTGCTGAACCTCATGATCGTTCCTCTCTTTTAGCGGGTAAGCGTTGCGAGGTTGGTCACTGCAAACAAAAGACCTCACCTGTTTTGCGCATTTTTTGCCGTTGATCAGTACGAGATTATTCAGTACCAAAGTTGCAAATTATGCAAGTGAAATTTTGTTTTTGAGGAAGGATCGGGAAGATGACTGCTGTCGCGAAGGGCCATCGGGCTCGCTTGATGGGCCTTGCCCTTGGGTCGGCATTGGCCTGGGCAAGCGTCGCCGTCGCCCGGACGGAACCGACCGGACCGTCGCTTCCCCTGACGCCGCCGCCCTTTGCCGGCACCATCGGCAAAACCTACCTCGACTCGAAACCCGCCTTCACTCCGGCGACGACCGCGCCCAAGGGTGCGCCCAACATCATCGTCGTCATGACCGACGATGTCGGCTTCGGCGCGGCCAGCACCTTTGGCGGCCCGATCCCCACGCCGAACCTCGACCGGCTGGCGGCGCGCGGCCTGATCTACAACCGCTTCCACACCACCGCCATGTGTTCCCCGACACGCGCGGCGTTGCTGACCGGGCGGAACCATCATGCGGTCGACAACGGGATCGTCGCCAACCTGTCCACCGGCTTCCCCGGATATGACAATGAACTGCCCAAAAGTGCCGCGACCGTGGCGGAGATATTGCGCCAATATGGCTATAACACCGCAATGATCGGCAAGCATCACAATGCACCCGAGCATGAAGTGTCGGCGCAGGGGCCGTTCGATCGCTGGCCCACCGGCCTTGGCTTCGAATATTTCTACGGCTTCATGGGGGCGGAAACGAACCAGTTCTCTCCCGCTCTGTATCGGGGGGTGACGCCGGTCGATACGATCAGGAACGGCACGCTCGACAAGGCGCTGGCCGACGAAGCGATCGGCTGGATCCACAATCAGAAGGCGGTGGACCCTGCCAAGCCCTTTTTCCTCTATTTCGCGACCGGCTCCGCCCACGCGCCGCTTCAGGCTCCGCCCGAGTGGATCGCCAGGTTCCGGGGCAAGTTCGACCAGGGCTGGGACAAGGTCCGCGCCGACAGCGTGACGCGCATGATGCGCCTGGGCATGATCCCCAAGGGCACGCAAGTGTCGCCCCGTCCCGAAGGAATCAAGGGATGGTCGGACCTGTCCCCGGACCAGAAGCGGATCACGGCGCGGATGATGGAAGTCTATGCCGGCATGCTCGCCTATCAGGACAATCAGTTCGGGCGCCTGCTGGACGAACTCGACCGCATGGGTCAGACCGACAACACGATGATCGTCTTCATCGAGGGCGACAATGGCGCGGCCGCTGAAGGCGGACCGATGGGCAGCATGAACCCCATGTCCAATTTCGCCAACGGCACGAAGGAGGATGACGCCGCCCTGCTCGCCGGGCTGGACAAATTCGGCGGTCCCGAGGTGACTGGAAACTATGCCGATGGCTGGGCATGGGCGATGAACGCCCCCAATCCGTGGGTCAAGCAATATGCGTCCCATCTGGGCGGCGTGCGCAACGGGATGGTGATTTCCTGGCCCGGCCATATTGCGGCTCGAGGTATCCGGCCGCAGTTCAGCCACGTCACCGACATCATGCCAACGCTGCTCGACGCCGCCGGCATCGAAGCCCCCGCATCGGTCAATGGCGTGCGGCAACAGGCGATCGACGGCGTCAGCCTGACCTACAGCTTTACCGATCCCCGCGCGCCGGAACGGCACGACACGCAATATTTCGAAATGATGGGCAACCGCGCCATCTATCATGACGGATGGTGGGCGGGCACCACGCCCCGGCGGATGCCCTGGGGGGACGCGCGGCAGCAGTGGAGCGGCAGCCCCGAGGATTATAAGTGGGAACTTTACGATCTGAAGAAGGACCCGGCACAGGCCCATGACCTGGCCGCCAGCAACGGCGCGAAACTGGCCGAAATGCGCGAACTGTTCGACCAGGAAGCGCGGGCGAACAATGTCTATCCGCTCGACGACCGGATGAGCCTGGTCCGCTTCCAGGCGTCCGCCGCGCAGCATCCGAACCGGAACGACTATGTCTATTGGGGAAGCGGGATCAGCATTCCGGCCGTCCGCGCCGCGCCGATCCTGGGCCGGTCCTTCACCATCGACGCCGATATCGACCTGCCCGACGGGCAGAGCAGCGGCACATTGGTAGCGCTGGGCAGCCAATTCTCCGGCTGGAGCTTCCATCTCGACGCGGGCAAGCCGGTCGTCGTGATGGCCGCCAGCCAGTTGCCGGGCGACCAGTCCCGCGTCGCGGCCAACGCGCCTTTGCCCGCCGGACGCCAGCATCTGCAATATGAATTCCGCTATGATGGCGGGCGCAATGCCGGCGGGGAAATCGTCATCCGGGCCAATGGCGAGGAAATCGGCCGTGGCCGGATCGCGCGGACCATTTCGAAGCTCACGGAAATGACCGACACGATGGACATCGGTTTCGACGCCGACACGCCGGTCGTCGAGGGACCGGCCAGCCAGCCCTTCAGCGGCCGGATCGACAAGGTCAGCATTGCGCTTCCGCCTGTCGCTGCCCAATAAGCGGGGCAGACGGACAGGGAAAGGGCAAGTGCGCTGATGCGAAAGGAAACGGACCGCAGGGAAAGGATCATGGTGGAGGCTGCCGCCCTATTCCTGCGGGACGGGTTCGAACGGACCAGTATCGATCGGATCGCTGCCAATGCGCATGTGAGCAAACAGGTGATCTACGCCCTGTTCCAGGACAAGGAGGACCTGTTCGACAAGGTCGTCCGATCACGGCTGGAACAGGGAAGGTCCGATCCACAACCGCAACCGGAAGGGTCCGTCCGGCAAATATTGGAAGCCTATGCCGGCGACCAGTTCGACGGATTTGTCGACCCCGACAATTTCGGCCTGTTTCGCGCCAATATCGTGGTGGCGCGCACCTTTCCGGCGCTGGCGTCGGAACTGCATGAATTTCGGCGCCGCAGCGGCCGGAACGTGGCGGACTATCTCCAGACGCTGGCCGATGACGGCCAGATCGCGCTGCTGTCCAGCACTGCGACGAATCTGGGAACCCGGCTGGGCGGGATGACGGTGGAGGGGTCACGCTTCTTCCTTGGCCACGCCCAGCCGACTCCAACGCAACGGGCGGCGCAGGCCCGGTTCGCAGTGGCGCTGTTTCTGGGCGGGCTGCGCGATCTGCCCGTGGGGGAGGACGCGGAACCACAGCCCCCCTACACGCCCGAACCACCGCAACTGGCAGGCACGGCCTCCATGCGGCTGAAGCCCGAACGGTTCGATCTGCTCTGCGAAGCGGCCACCGACGAATTTCTGGATCATGGATTTGAAACGGCCAGCCTGGACCGGATCCTCGCGGCGACGGGGATCGGCCGATCGACCGTCTATCGGCAGTTTGGCGACAAGCTGAGCCTGTTCCGCTATGTGCTCCACCGGGAAATCGATGCCCAGTGGCGCGAACTGGCCGTGCCGGACGGCGACGGGCCGGAAGATCGGCTCCGTCGCCTGTGCCGCGAGGTTCTGGACCTGCATCTGGAACCCCGCACCATCCGGATGCACCATCTGCTGGTTCAGGATTGTTCCATCGTTCCGGACCTGGCGCGCCGTTTCTACGCCATGCAGATCGAACGTCTGAAACAGCCGTTCAGCCGGATATTGGAAGAGGCCAGCCTTGCTCCGCCCGCGCCCGCCACCTTGCGCGCATGCCACACGCTGGCGACCTTTGCGGTCCGCTATATCGCCTCTCCACGCCTGATCGATGCGGAGGAGCGCGCAACAGAATCCGGCACCGCCGCAGGGATCCTGTTGCGCGGGGTCGGCGGAGGCTGAAGCCTTAGAGCGGTTTTCGATCTGATGGGATCAGATCAACCGCTCTGGTTTATTGTTTTACCGCGATTTCTTAACCAGCAATCGATTTCGATTGCTTGGAAATCGCTCTAACAGGACGATTTTATTTCCGGATGTCCTTCAGCTTGACGACTTTGGCGGAGGGCAGCGGATGTTCGGTCGCCCCGGCCCAGCGCAGCAGGGCCGTGCCCTCGCCATGGCCGGCGGTATCGAGCCAGTTGCCGAAACCCGGGTCCTCCGCCGCGACCACCATGATGAGGCGGCCGTCCGGCTCGAGCCGCGCGGTGCTCTGGTTCACCGTGACGGCGAGGAAGCGGTAGTCGAGCGATTCCATCCACCAATTATCGACCTGGAAATTCCAGTAGTAGCATTTCGGCGGCGTCACTTCGATCACCCAGGCCTCATCCGGCGCCAGTTTCCAATAGGCATGCGCATAATATATGTCCTTGGCCCCACCCCCCTTCTGGAACATCGACTGATCGATGTCGGGAAATATATTGGGCGTTCCCCGGAACCGTTTCGACCAGTCGATGAAGGTGTGGACAATCCCGCGCACGAAGGCGGTCGTCTCCTTCAGTCCGGCGGCCAGGGCCGATGCGTCGAGCGGGGCGGGCGTGGCCGGTCCGCCGATGCGCTCTATCCTGAACTCGCCGGGCTTTTCCTTGGTCCGGTCGAGATAGCTTTGCCGCACGATGATCATGCTGGCATCCGGTTCCAGCCGCAGCCAGTTCTTCGGTTGCGGCCTGGTGCTGGCGATGATCTCCACCACGCCGTCGGGACCCCATTCGATGTCCTCGTCGATCAGCGTGCCGGTCGCCTTGTTGGTGCCGTCCTCATGATAGCGGAAGGCGTTCGCGACAATCGACAGATAGGCCATCGTCCCGCGCTTCACGGTCAGGCGATAGTCGAATTCGCCGCTGATGCGCGCATTCCAGTAAACATTGTCAGGATTGTCCGCGCCGATCTTCCCCGTCGTATGGCTCAGTTGATAGAAGAAGGGAAAGCTGGGGTCCCGCGCCTCAACATGCTGTTCCAGTCCCAGACGCAGCAATCGTGTCAGATAGCGAAAGCCCTCCACGCGGTCGAGCGGGGTCGCGGGATTACCGGGCGCAAGGATGATATCCCCCAGATCGGCCAGTTCGCCGCAGAAAGCGCGCCAGGCTTCGCCGTTGATCACGGAATCGTCGCTCATTCTCTCTCTCCTGTTTGCATGCCGATCCTAGCAGCCCGATCGACGTTGCCGCCTCCCAAATGGGAGGACGTGAAAGCCAGACTGCCATCGGGAAATAGATGTTCCAGGAGAAGGAATCAAAATCGTCCGACAGGTTTTGATGATTTTCTTTCATATTTTCATAAATAGTGATGATACTGTTTCACAAAATCAGAGGATCGGCGCGAAATTGAAACCCTATTTCCGGCCGGGCGTGCGATAAGGCTGACCATGGCAAAGGCTCAACTGGCACTTCCCGAAGGCGCGGCTGCGGACTGGACAGTTCCGCAGGACTGGACCGCCTATACCGCGGAAGAACATGCGATGTGGGATCGGCTTTTCGAGCGGCAGGCAGCGATGCTGCCGGGGCGCGTCGTGCCGGAATTTCTCGAAGGACTGGACATATTGCGGATGACCCGACCCGGCATCCCTGACTTCGCCGAATTGTCGGAGCGGCTGATGCGACGCACCGGCTGGCAGGTGGTGGCGGTGCCCGGACTGGTCCCCGACCGGGTGTTTTTCGAACATCTCGCCAATCGGCGCTTCGTCGCCGGACGCTTCATCCGCAAGCCCGAACAGATCGATTACCTGCAGGAACCGGACGTCTTCCACGATGTCTTCGGCCATGTACCGCTGCTCACCCATCCGGCCTTTGCGGACTATATGCAGGCCTATGGCGAGGGTGGATTGCGCGCCGACCATATGGGGGCGATCGATCATCTGGCGCGGCTTTACTGGTACACGGTGGAGTTCGGACTGATGCGGCGCGAGGGCGCGTTGCAGCTTTACGGGGCGGGCATAGTCTCCTCCTATGGCGAGTCCGTTTTTGCGCTGGACGATGCCTCACCCAATCGGATCGGTTTCGATCTCAAGCGGTTGATGCGGACGGAATATCGCATCGATGACTATCAGCAGAGCTATTTCGTCATCGACAGTTTCGAGGATCTTTTGCGCAAGACTTCAGACGTGGATTTCGGCCCCATTTATCGGAAATTGGAAGGGACAAGCGATCTCGCGCCCGATGCGGTGTTGCCGGAGGATCGGGTCTTTCATCGCGGGACGCAGGATTATGCGCGAGCGAAACTGCCATGCTGACGCATGATCTGGTAGAGGAACGCTCCTTTTTCGGCGGGCTGACGGCGCAGCCGGCCGATGCCCTGCTGGCGCTGATCGGGCTGCATCGAGCGGATGCGCGGCCAGGGAAGATGGACCTGGGCATCGGCATGTTCCGCGACGATCTGGGGCAGACGCCGGTGATGCGCGCGGTCAAGGTAGCCGAGGCGATGCTTGTCGAGCAGCAGGAATCGAAATCCTATCTGGGCACGGAAGGCGATGGGTGCTTTGCCGCATTGCTGGCAGAGGTCGTGTTCGGAGCCGGAACAGACCGGCTGACCGGCGTGCAGACGCCCGGCGGGACCGGAGCGTTAAGGCTGGGCGCAGAGCTGATCGCGCGCAGCCGTCCGGGGGCCACCGTCTGGATCGGCACGCCGACATGGCCCAATCATGCGCCGATCTTCCGGGATGCGGGGCTGCCGGTCCAGACGCACCGCTTTTTCGACGTCGCGAGCGCAGCGATCGATTTCGATGCGATGATCGAGGATTTGGGCGACGCGCAGGCGGGCGACGTGCTGTTGCTGCATGGCTGCTGCCATAATCCGACCGGCGCGGACTTTTCCGGCGAGCAATGGCGAGAGATCGCACGACTGTGTGAGCGACGGGGTCTGCTGCCGTTCATCGACCTTGCCTATCAGGGGCTGGGCGATGGGCTGGACGCGGATGCGGCGGCGATGCGGGGCCTGTTGCGCGCGCTGCCGGAAGCGGTGATCGCCTATAGCTGCGACAAGAATTTCGGCCTGTACCGGGAGCGCGTCGGCGCGCTGTGGGTGCAGTCGATCTCCACCGATCCGGTGCGTGGCAATCTGCTGACGCTGGCGCGCTCGCTCTGGTCGATGCCGCCCGATCATGGCGCAGCGGTGGTGCGGCTGGTACTCGAGAATGCGGCCTTGCGCGCCGATTGGGCGGCAGAGCTGGACGCGATGCGGGCGCGGATCAACGAGCTGCGCATGGCGTTGGCGGCCAGCCATCCGCGCCTTGCCGCCATTGGCGACCAGCGGGGCATGTTCGCCCTGTTGCCGCTGGGTCCCGATGCGGTGGAAGCGCTGCGCCGGGACCATGGCATCTACATGGCGGGCAATGGCCGCATCAATATTGCGGGCCTGACGCCGGAAAATATTCCCATCTTTGTCGCGGGCGTCGCGCCCTATTTAGCCTAATCGAGAGGATCGCCTGCATGGCTGACAACATCAATCCGCTGGGCCTTAACGGTTTCGAGTTCGTCGAATTTACCTCCCCAGATCCCGAAGCCATGGGACGGCAGTTCGAACAATTGGGGTTCGTAGCGAGCCACCGGCATCCGACCAAGAATATCACCCGCTACAAGCAGGGGCGCATCAACCTGATGCTGAACCGCGACGATGCGGGGCGGGTTGCAGCTTTCCGGGGCGAGCATGGTCCGTCCGCGAGCGCCATGGCCTTTCGCGTGGCCGATCCGCAGGCAGCGATGGCATGGGCGCTGGAGCATGGCGCCAAGCCGACTGACGAAGATGACACGGTCATTCAGGGGATTGGCGGTTCCTATCTTTATTTCATCAAGGATGGGGAAGATCTCTACGCCGACTGGGCGGAGTTTCCCGGCTGGCGGGAGGCCGAGGCGAAGAACAATGTCGGCCTCGACCTGCTCGACCATTTGACGCACAATGTCCGGCGCGGGCAGATGCGGGTGTGGAGCCAGTTCTACCGTACGCTCTTCGGCTTCGAGGAACAGAAATATTTCGATATCAAGGGGCAGGCGACCGGCCTGTTCAGCCAGGCGATGATCGCCCCGGACAAGGCGATCCGCATTCCCCTGAACGAAAGTCAGGATGACAAGAGCCAGATCGAGGAATTCATCCGCCAATATCATGGCGAGGGTATTCAGCATCTCGCGCTGACCACCGACAATATCTATGACACGGTGGAAAGGCTGCGGGCGCGGGACGTGAAGCTGCAGGACACGATCGAGACCTATTATGAACTGGTCGACAAGCGCGTGCCCGGCCATGGCGAGGATCTGGAGAGGCTGAAGAAGAACCGCATCCTGATCGACGGCAATGTAGGTGACGAGGGCATTTTGCTCCAGATCTTTACCGAGAATATGTTCGGGCCGATCTTTTTCGAGATCATCCAGCGCAAGGGCAATGAAGGCTTTGGCAACGGCAATTTCCAGGCGCTGTTCGAAAGCATCGAACTGGACCAGATCCGGCGTGGCGTGATTACGGTGGATGCCTGAATGAACGAGGACGTGGGGGGCCTTGGCCCCTCATCATGGATTAACTGAAACCATTTCGGACCAATTACGCGCGCTCTGGATGGTGTTTTGCGTGGCCAGGACCGGGAAAAGCCGGACGTTGATACGCAAAACCGCCTTTCCGGCACAGCCATGCTTTGCGCCGTTACGGTTGCTTCTTTCATGCCCTGACAATGGCCCCAAGACCATGAATTTCCCCGAATAAGGCGCTTTGCGTTCGCGCAAGGTGCGCATGGGGGAAATACAATGCGCCTGGGTTTGAACATCGGCTGTGGACTGGCGGCAGCTTGCGTCTTTCTGGTCCTCGGCGTCCGCAAGCTCAGCAACGGGGCCGCCATGGCGCGCAATGTCGGTGCGACCGCCCCGCCCATGAAAGCGCCAATACCGACCGTGCTGCTCGCGCAGCGTCCGGTCCGCACCGGCGAAACCATCGCCGCCGCCATGATCCGCAATGCGCCGGGCGATCCAGCGCTTCATCCTCAGGCCGCGACCGCCGCTAAAGTGTTGGGCAAGGGCGCGACGCAGGATTTGGCCGCCGGGGCGCTCATCCCCCGCGATGCGGTGGGCATGGAAAGCAAGCTCGCCATTCGCGTGCCGATGGGGATAGGGCAGATAGCCCGGCAGGCGGGTGCTGTCCCCTTCGCGCAGCAGGCCGTTGACGGTGATGGAGAGCTGCGCCTGCACCCCCTCCACCACATTGCTGATGCCGCTCTTGTAGAGCAGCAGACCGATCTGCAGATCGACGGGCTGGGCCAGTTGCTGGACCTGCGCATCAACGGGCTGGCCGGGAACGTCCCGCAACAGCGACAGGGTGCGTTCCAGCGTGCGCTTCGCGCATCAGCCGCCACCTATGAGCGGCGATCAGGCGGGTGGGCATGCTGGGGGAGAGGCACGCCTGCCGATAGTCGCGCACCCGCCCCTCGACCAGCCGGATCGTCAGCACGCCGTCGGTCGGCATCTGCGCCGGGATGGAGACGGAAAATAGGCAATGTCGCTCTTCGCATAGGCCGCACTGACCGACTGGGCGATGCCTTACAGCACATCCGCCGCCAGCTGGGCGGCCGGTATAAGGGGCGGCGGCGGAGGGTGGCGGCGGGGCGAGCTGGACCGAGGGGGCGGGCTGGGTCGCCCGCGGCGCGACCGGCGCGATCTGCGGTTCCACCCGGTCGGGGTCGATGATCGGCGCGGACTGCGCCGTGCCCGGGGCCCGGCGCGCGATCCTGCGCCGCCGCTGCCGTCAGAAGCAGCAGGCCGGGCAGCAACGCCAGCGCCAAATCCTTCACCGTTCCGATAAAGCTGTCCATCGTCCCTTGCCACCCCGGATCCGCGCGCGAGGATAGGCGAAAAGGGCAGCGCCTTCACGGAGAACCACGCCCGGATCGGTTGTTTCGGCAAGCTTTCGGAAAGGCGAAAAAGAGGCGGGAAGCTGGCCATAACATGCCCGGCGACGCGACAATCGCCACCATTTCGGTGCAACTCGACCGGGCGAATGGAGCGACAAATCCCCCCATGCGAAGGCCCCGGCATCCGAATTTGGACCGAAAAAGCGAAAATAAGTCGATTTTATCGCTGTTTTTCGGGGATGAACGCCCTCAAAGGGACTGGTTGAGTGCGATGAGTCAGGTTAAGACCATCCGTCCACGAAAGGGAGACGATTATGAATAACGCTGAACTCGCCGAAGCACTGGCTGCCGACCACGGCCTGACCAAGGCCGATGCACGCAAATATGTCGACAGCGTCTTCACCGCGATTGCCGGTGCTGCGACGCAGGGCAACGAAATTTCGCTGAACGGATTTGGCAAGTTCAAGGTCAAGGACCAGCCCGCCCGCGAAGGCCGCAATCCTTCGACCGGCGCTGTGATCCAGATCGCCGCTTCCAAGAAGCTGACCTTCACCCCGGCCAAGGCCGTGAAGGACCAGCTGAACGGCTAAAGGCAAAGCGCGCCGATGGTCGGGGCTTCACGCTTCGATCCGGCGCGATGATGCTTTCCGTTGCACATGGCGCGCACCTGCCTTCGCGGGTGCGCGCCATTTTGTTATCCCCGCGCGGGCAGGATTGCAGCAGACGCAATCACGGCGTCGCCCTTCGCATTTGCCATATCGGGCGGGACGGACCATTTGGGGGGTGCCTTTCAGGCATCCTCTCCTAAACTCAGTAGGCCGGTCGAAAGATCGGCCTTTTTTTTCGCGATCATCGGCTCGCCAATCCGGCGGCCGGTCAAAGGACCGCTCTGGCCCGCCCGCTCCCCTTGCGTCGCCCAATTGTTGCAACTATTTGATTTCTCCGGGCACATCATGCGTCCAATCGGGGGAGTTCCATTATTATGTCGAAGCCGCTGCTGGCGATGGCCGCGTTGTTTGTGCCTGTCGTCGCGGCCCATGCCGGCGAGGTGCCGTTGCATCAGGCCGCGCCTGCCTGGGTGAACAAGGCGGCACTGGATTTGACGAAACAGGATGCCGATGCGCCCGCGCTTTTGATTTTCGACAATCAGCAGCGCATCGAGGCGCAACGGCTCTGGATCTACTCCGATACCGCGACGCGGATCGCATCGGCGGAGATGCTGGGCCAGTTCGCGACGATTACCCTGCCGTGGATGCCCGACAAGGGTGATCTCATCATCCACGATCTTGCCATTCTCCGCGCAGGGCAGGAGATCGATCTCCTGGCGGGCGGCAAGAGCTTCACCGTTTTGCGCCGCGAACAGGGGCTGGAGCAGCGTCAGTTGAGCGGCCTTCTGTCGGCCACCATGCCGGTCGAAGGACTGCAGGTGGGCGATATATTGCGGCTGCGCTATTCCGTGACCATGGCGGACCCTGCGCTGGCAGGCAATGTCCAGAGCACAAGCCCTCTGATACCAGCGCCGATGCGTGTCGGATTTGGCAGGCTCAAGGTTCAGTGGGATGCGAAAACCAATGCGCGCTGGAAGGTCTTGGCCAGCGACGTCACCATCAAACCCACGCGCAGCGATGGACAAACCGAACTTCTCGTCCCGCTCCCCATCGCCAAGCAGCCCGACATGCCGGACGATGCCCCAGGCCGTTTCCGTCATGCCCCCTTTCTGGAACTGTCGACCTTCGCGGATTGGCAGGCTGTCTCCAGAACCATGGCCCCGCTTTATGCCACCGATGGTCTGATCAGGGAGGGCAGCCCCCTCAGCCAGCAACTGGCGGAGGTGAAGGCCGCATCCTCCCTGCTGGAACGGGCGCAGCGCGCACTTCAGATCGTGCAGGACAATATCCGCTACCTCGCCGTCGGCATGAATGGCGGCAATTATGTGCCCCAGAAGCCGGAGGACAGCTGGACCCTGCGCTATGGCGACTGCAAGGCCAAGACGCTGCTGCTGCTGGCGTTGCTGCGCGGTGCCGGGATCGAGGCGGAAGCGGTGCTGGTGAACAGCCAGATGGGCGATCTGGTCCATGACCGCCTGCCCAGCGCGGCGGCGTTCGATCATGTCATCGTCCGCGCGGTGATCGACGGCGAAAGCCTTTGGCTGGACGGCACCGATATGGGGGCCCGGATAGAGGATATCCGCGATACCCCGCCCTTCCGCTATGCCCTGCCGTTGCGATCGGCTGGCGCCGATTTGATGCCGCTGGTCCAGCGCAAGGTCGCCCGACCGTCCCTCGACCTCTCCATGGATGTGGATGAGAGCGCGAGCGTCGACCTGCCCAGCGCCTTCAGTGCGAAGGCCGTCCTGCGCGGCCAGCCTGCCGCGGGTCTGAACCTGATCACGACCCAGCTCGACCGCAAGCAGCGTGACCAGTTCATCGCCCAGTTCTTCAGCCGGATGATCGGGGTCGGGCAATATTCCGACGTCACCATGGCAACCGATGCGACGGCGGGAACGACCACGCTCACGGCTAGGGGGGCGACGACCACCCTTTGGTCCTGGCAGGACAAGCAGATGAAGCGGTCGGTCATCCGGTCCCTTGCCGATGTCGATTTCAATCCGGACCGCGCCAAATCATCCTGGTCGACCATCGCCGTGGCAACGCCGGACCCGGAATCGATCCGTTACCGGTTGCAGCTTCGCCTGCCCGATGGCGGCAGGGGCTTCACCGTCGAGGGCGCGCAAAATGCCGTCGAGCAGATGGCGGGCCGCGAACTGACGCGCAGCATGAGCATCGACAAGGGCATTGTGACCGTTGACGAACGGCTCGACACGACGGGCGCGGAAATCGCGGTGGCTGACATACCCGCCGAACGTGATCGGCTTGCCAGTGCGAATGCGCGACTTCCGCGGATTGTCGCGCCTTCGGACACGCGGCGGCGCTGGGAGCTGAACGGACGCGATCCCGCCGGCGCGACCCAGATCACCGCTATCGAAACGACCTTTGGCCAGGCCATTGCACGAGCCGATGCCGATGACGTCAGCGGCTATCTGGCACGGGCCAGCCTGCGGAACGGTATCGGAAACAAGGCGGGGGCGCTCGATGACCTGACAAAGGCCATTGCCGTCGCCCCCGATGTGGACACCTACCTCAAGCGCGCCAATGTGTTGAGGGACCTGGGACGCTTGCAGGACGCATTGGCGGATGCAGAAAAGGCACGGTCGCTCGATCCTTCATCGGACCAGGCGAACAGCACCCTTTCTACCCTGCTTGCCGAATCCGGGAAACTGGATCGGGCCAAGGAGTTGCTCGACCAGCGCATAGCGCTCGGCGGCGATGCGCGGGACGGCTACCGCCAGATGAAGGCCGACCTGATCGGTGAATTTGGCGACCCGCAGGAGGCGCTCAAGCTTCTGGACGGACTTATTTCGGACAAGCCCGGCAGCCCGTCCCTGCTGAACGCCCGATGCTGGGTGAAGGCCACCCGTTCGGTCATGATCGATACGGCGCTCAAGGATTGCACGAGCGCCATTGAACTCAGCACTTCGGCCTATCAGGCGCTGGACAGTCGCGCGCTCGTCTGGTTCCGTCTCGCGCGCTATGAAGAGGCGCTGCAGGATCTGAACGCCGTGTTGAATGCCGCTCCCGGCACGGCGGAAAGCCGTTATCTGCGGGGCATCATTCTCAACCGGATGGGACGGGAAAAGGAAGGCGGCGTCGACCTGACCATTGCCCGGCAGCTCGAACCGCGCATCGATGTGCAATATGGGAAGTTCAATATAAGGCCATGAGGATGCCGGAAAGGTGCGTCGGACGGTACGGAGTAGCGAGCGGCTATTTTGCGCCCCTTTCTTTCTCCACCCGTTCGGTAAACAGGCGTGCGAACCTGTTCGCATAGGCCCTGCAGGCGCCGGGATCGATGAACGGGTTGGGTTCCCGCTTTTTCCGCAGCAGGGTGAGTTTCCGGTCGCCGTCCGACTGCTCCGGATGAGCGGAAAGTAAAATCCCACAGGGCAGGCGCCGCATCCTCGCAAAGGATCGCGGAAAGGCGTCGAGGGTCCAACGATGCGCCGGCTCGGTCAGCCTTTGCCCTTGGGCGGCGATCGGATTGAAACTGGAGGCGAAGACTACGGGCAGGCACCGCCTGCCCTCGCAACTGGTCCAGCGCCAACTCATTGAGCCCTGCGTATGTCCGGGCGTGGCGATGGCCGTCACCACCGTGTTACCCAGCCGCACGGTTTCTCCATCGCGCACGACACGCAGGGACGAGACGGGCGGAAAAGTCTCCAGCGCGGGGGCCTGCGGATCGTCAGGCCCGGAATGACCGGTGCGCAGCACTCCGGCGGCGGCTGCGCTTGCCAGCACGGTCGCCCGCGTGTCGCGCGCCAGAGCGGCCAACCCCCCGGCATGATCCCAATGGGGTTCAGTGCTGAGAATGAGTTTAACGTCTTCCAGCCTGAAGCCAAGCCGGCGAATATTGGCCTCCACCGCGGGAACCGCCTGCGGAACCGCGCCGTCAATCAGAATGAGGCCGGCACTCGTCCTGACAAGCCCGACGTTGAGGCCACCGAAACCGACCAGATAGACATTGCCGAAGATACGCATCGGCTGCTGCGGCGCCAGCCACTGTTTCGCATGATCCGGCGCGATCGGCCTGAGCAGCGGATCTCCGGTTGCCGCACGCCCCATGGCATTGCCGGCCGCAAACAGACTCATGGTCAGTATCAAGGCTCTTCCCAACATGATCGGCCATATCCCCTATGAACTCAAAACCATGCTCAGGATGCAGGCAAAATCCCGACGACGACAAAGCATCATTCCTCGACAAAGCCATGAATGAAATTCATGATGATACCATGGATCGTGCCCAACTGCCCTTGAATGCCCTGCGCGCCTTCGAGGCGGCGGCCCGCCATCTCAACTTCACGCACGCGGCCCTCGAACTTTGCGTCAGCCAGGGTGCGGTAAGCCATCAGGTGGCACTGCTGGAAAAAAGGCTGGGCATATCGCTGTTCCGCCGCCTTCCCCGTGGGCTGGCCCTGACCGATGAGGGGCAGGCATTGGTGCCGACCCTCGCGGAGAGCTTCGATCGCATGGGCGCCATGCTCGATCGCTTCAGTGGCGGCCAAATGCAGGAAGTCCTGACAATCGGCGTCGTCGGCACTTTTGCGGGCGGATGGCTGATGGACCGGCTGCCGCAATTTACGGCCGCGCATCCGCATGTGGACCTGCGCATATTGCTGAACAACAATCGGGTCGACCTGGCCGGTGAAGGGCTCGACGGCGCCATCCGTTTTGGCGACGGCTCCTGGCATGGAACGGAGGCGCAGCGGATCATGGCCGCGCCGCTTACCCCCCTGTGCGATCCACGCACGGCCAGGCGCATAAGCGGGGACTGGGCAAGACTGAGCGAAGAAACATTGCTTCGTTCCTATCGCGCCAGCGAATGGCCGCTCTGGTTTGAAACCGCAGGCGGCAAATGCCCGCCGCTGCGCGGGCCGATGTTCGACAATTCCGTTTTGATGGTCAGGGCGGCAATCGACGGCCATGGTGTCGCCCTGGCCCCTGCCAATATGTTCGAGCAGGAGTTGCGGCAGGAAAGGATCGTGCGCCCCTTCCCCATTGAGGTGACCGTGGGCGCCTATTGGCTGACGCGCCTGCATTCGCGAGCGGAAAGCCCCGCCTTCCGCCAGTTTCGCGAATGGCTGCTCGCCACGGTCCGGGACGTACCGCTTTAAATCAGATGCAGAACGCGCGCGCTATCGCGATGCCGTTCTGTCCCTCAAATGGTTGGCGTCGAGGATCGCACTGACCACATCTGCCGCCTGCTCTGGTGAGAGCGATCCCGGATCATCCTGCGGCATGGACAGCTTGATCTTGGAGAACAGCTCCCCCGGCCTGCCCCGCCATGTCTTGTCGAAGCGGGCACCCACGAGCATCGGCGCGTCGTCGATGCCCGTCATGTCCCCACCGTGGCAGGCGGCGCAACGGGACGCATAGATCATCCTGCCCCGCTCCACCTGCGCCTGCGCATCCGCCACGGCTTTCTGCGCATTTCCTTCCACGGCGGCGGCAAGCAGAAGCGGCGCGGCGCACAGGGCCATGGCGGATATGGCCCGCATCATCCCTATTTCACGCGCTTGCGGGTGCCGGGTTCCTGCGCCGGCATGCGTTGATCCGATCCGGGAATGGGCGGATTGGGCATGGTTTCCGCATTGCGCTTCGCCAGCTCCAGCAACTCGCCCGTCCCCGGCAGCACCGGCGGCCGCCGCATCGGTTGGTCGAAGCGGAATGCCGATGTCAGGTCGCCGAAGGTCTTGCGGCGCCAGTCGCTGATATTGGGCTCGCGTACGCCGGTCAGCTTTTCAAGGAACTGAAGGATGGAGGTGTGGTCGAAGGGCTGGCTGCACACCCACCCGCCCATGGTCCAGGGCGAGACGATGATGCACGGCACGCGGAAACCGCCGCCGATCGGCAGTTCCCCGACGAACTCTGCGGGCGTACCAGCGGGCGGCACCGGCGGCGGCACATGGTCGAACAGCCCGTCATTCTCGTCATAATTGAGGATGAAGACGGTCTTCGCCCACACGTCGGGATTGGCGGCCAGTTCGTTGAGCCTGCGGCCGATGAAGTCGGCGCCCGCCGCCGGGAAATGATCCGGATGCTCATTCGCCTCGGCGCTGGGGAACATCCATGAAACGGTCGGCAAACGATCGTTCAGCACGTCATGCGCGAACTTTTCCTCATCTGAATCCGGCATCCCCTTGACCGCCAGCGGCGATCCGGCAGGTGCATCGCGGAACTGCGCGAAGGTCCGGAACATATTGTGGGGGCGCTTCCCCTTCTCGCCATATTGATAGACGCCCCAGTTTATGCCCGCCGCTTCCAGCCGTTCGGCATAGGTCGTCCAGCGGAAGCCTTCAGGCGGCGCCTTGTTGCTGATCACCGGGCCACCCCCGGTCGCATCGGGATCGATCATCCCGGTCATCCAGTAAAGCCGGTTGGGCCAGGTCGGCCCCATGACCGAGCTGTGATAATGGTCGCAGATGGTGAAGGCTTCGGCCAGCGCATAGTGGAACGGAATGTCCTCACGCGTGAAATAGCCCATGGTGTAGGGGCCGTTGACGCCGTCGACCGCGCGATGGGCGGGCAGCCACTGGTCCATCCGGCCGCCATTCCATGCGCGGTGCTGCACCGACCAGGCATGGCTGGTCGAGGGCAGCTTCTGCGCATTGGTGGAAAAGCTGTCGAGATGGAACGGCAGCATATGCCCGTCCGGATTTTCGGCATCCGGCTGATGGAAGACAGTCTTGCCGGTGGACAGCTTCAGCGCCTTGGGATCGCCAAAGCCGCGCACACCTGACAGCGTACCGAAATAATGGTCGAACGACCGGTTCTCCTGCATCAGCATCACGACATGCCTGATGTCGCCGAGCGAACCCTTGCGGCTGGGCGTCTGCGCCATCAGCCGTTGCACATTGGGCGGCATCAGCGTCGAGGCCGCCGCCATCGAGGCAAGCTGTGCGGCGCCAGTAATCAGGCGGCGGCGCGTGAACGGAGGCGGGTTCGCCATATCCTGTAATCCTCTAATGCTAATGGGGTGGCGGGGTAAGGAGAAACCAGAGCATGATCCGATCAGATTGGATCGGATCATGCTCAGATTGTCTTTTGTTTTCCGCATTTTCCGAGTCGTCAGATGATCCCGTCTGACTAGAAAATGCTCTAGAAGCGGGCGCGAAGACCGATCGTGCCGGTGCGGCCGTTCTTCACGTAGATCGCGCTGTAATTGGGGAAGTTCGCTGCGGCGGTTGACGGGAAGGCATTGCCGGGCACCATCACATTATAGGGCTGATTCAGCACGTTGTTGATCGTGAAATAGGTTTCCAGATGCTTCATCAGCTTGATGCGGCCGGAAATGGTCATGTCCGTGCGTGCCTGGAACCAGGTGGGTGTATTGGACCGATATTTGTCGTCGTTCCAGAGAATGTTGACGTAGAGCTTGACCGGCCCCTTCTCATACATCACCGCTGCGGAACCGATATTGTTGCCGACGCGGGCGATCGGATGGTTCGGATCGTTATGCGTGAACGCGCCGCGCAGCGACAGGCCGTCAAAGGGTGCGGGCAGCCAGCTGAAGCTGTGCTGGAACGCGGCCTCGATGCCCTTGATCGTCGTCAGATCCTCCTGATTATAGGTGGAGAAGGCATAGCCCGCATAGGCCGGGTCAGCGACATAGGGTGCCAGAGCCGGGATGCCGGCGGCTTCATCGGCCGAATATTCCTGCTGGACGGCCAGCCCCTTGATCCGGTTGTAGTAGAAGCCGATGTTGAACAGGCCCACGCCCTTGAAATAATGGGAGAGGCGGGCCGAGAAATTGTCCGAGATCGCAGGCGACAGACCGGGGTTGGGAACCGTGACGATGGGACCGCTGGTCGAACTGCCGGTCAGGCTGAAGCTGGGCGAGCTGCCTGCCGCATCGACGCCCGGACGCAGAATGGTGCGGCTGTACCCCGCCTGAAAATCCGTGCTCTCACCGAAGGTGTATTTCAGCGAGGCACTGGGGAAGAGGGTGAAGTAGTTGCCCTTCACATGCTGTATGCCGTTGCTGAACTGGTAATCCACGCAGGGAACGGTGGTGGCGATGCCGGTGGCGGCTGTGATGGCGCATTTCGCTGTGGCGCCGGCCGGCGTATAGGCCTTCACCTGATCGAGCGGCAGCGATTTGTAGACGGACGCCCTATTGTTCGTCCATTCGCCGCGCAGACCGGCCCGCAATTGCAGTTTGGGCGTCACCTCGGCGGTCACCATTCCGTAAACGGCCTTGATATTCTCCTCGAACCGGGTGGCCCCGGTATAGTTGGCGGTGGCATAGTTCGCCGCCGTCGTAGCGCTTGTCCATTGTTCCGGATTCTGGCTGTACATTGTCCAGAGCTTGGCAAGGTCCACTTGCGGGATGTAACCGGACCCGGAAAGCGACGTGACGGAGAAGTCCGACTTGTTCCAGACACCCGTTATATTGGGATTGACGACTTGCGCCAGAAACTGCGCATTGGTCAGCGGGCCGTTATAGGTGTAGCTCGACGTGGCGCTGTTGCCGAAGTCGTACATGGTGTCGGTGATCTTGAAACCGGTTTTGAACGTGATCGGCACCGCGCCGATATGACCGTCATAGGCCGCGTTCAGCCCGCCCGACTTTGCCGTGATCTTGCCATAGGCGCCGCTGGTGAGCGTGATCGAGGGCTTGCCGGAAATGCTGTAGGAAGCGGGATTGCTCCAGTCCGGCCCGCTGATCTGGGTGATGTCCCAATCGGTGGTGGTCAGGCTGGGGCTGCCCTTCACGGCCTGGAAATTGCCGGTGGAGGTGATGGTGGGACCGGCGGAAACCTGCCCCTCATGCGGCGAATTATAATAGGAATGGGTGTCCGAATAGGCGAAATAGCCGTCCACGTGCCAGTCTCCCTTGTTCCATTCGAAACTGGGGGCGATGATGTTGCCGTTATTGACCTTATACTGGGTCGCGGCGGCGGAACTGATGGTCTGCGCCGTGGCAGCCTGCTGGGTCCGGAAACCGGACAGGGCGTCCTGCGCCGTGGCCGCCTGACCGTTCAGGTTCAGGAGGCCGACCGCCCCCTTGCTGGTGTCAGCATTCACCGTGACCGTCGACTGATGCTGATAGACGTCACCGCGATAGGCGAGGCCGATCAGCGAGAAGCTCAGATTGTCATTGGCCTTGTAATCCAGCACCAGCGAGCCGGTGCGCCGCGTGGTCTCACGCGCGCTCATCACGGCCTCCATCCCGTAAAATTCCATCGGATAGGGCGCTTTGGCGGACTGGGTATATTGCCGGTTCATCGTGATCTGCTCACGCTCGATATACTGGTCGTTATAGGCCAGCGAGAAGGTGACGCCGAGGCGATGATTGAAGAAGCTGTTGGAGTAGAATAGCGATCCATTGGGCAGGAAGCGCTTGTTGCCCCAGCCATTGGGCTGGTCAGGCCCCGTATTCTTGTGGCTGTCCAGCATGTTTTCATGCGTGAAGCCTTCGACGGAGACCACGAACAGGGGCTTCTTGCGGTCATAGGCGTGCTTGGTGCGCAGGTCGATGATGCCGGCAGGAGCGTCGGCATTCTGATCCGCGCTGACGGTCTTGTAGGTCGTGACGGAATCGATCGCCGACATGGAAATGGATTCGAAGCTGAAGATGCGCGCAGCGGCGGCGGAACTGGCATAGCCGGTCGGCGCATTGGCATTGGCCGAAACAATGTCCATGCCGTTGAGCTGCGTACGCGTGAATTCCGCAGGCAGACCGCGAAGGAAGGCATAGAGCGCCGTGCCATTGGAGCCATCGACATCGACGCCGGGCATATATTTCAGGAATTCCGCCGGATTGCCGCCCGCAATGTCGCCATAGGCCTCTGTCGACAGCACATCAGCGATCTGCAGCTCATTGCGCTGCGCCATGAGTTCGCGGGCGCCGCTTTCGCGCGCGCCGTTGACGATGATGTCGCTGTGCTTCGCCGCTTCGCCCTGACGGTCGGACTGCTGGAGGCTGAAATCGAGCCTGGCCGTGCCGCTGGCCGGGATGGAGACTGTGGCGGTCTGGCTGACATAGCCGTTGAAACTGACCGTGATGGTCGCAGTGCCCGCCGGGATGTCATGCGCATCATATTCGCCGCCTTCCCCCGAAGTTGTGACCGAATGCTTGCCTCCGGCCGCGACGATCGTCACACGGGCATTGCGCAGATATTCGCCGGTCGCGGGGTTCAGGATACGGCCGGTGACGGCGCCCTTGCCCGCCACACGGGCATTGGAGGCCCGTCCCGAACGAAGCGCGATGACATGCCCATCATCGCTGGCGATCCGAAGCGGCGTCCCGGCGATGAGAAGGCGCAACGCCTTGCGCGGGTCCATGATGCCCTGGATCGCGGGCGTGCGGACATCGGCCAGATCGCGCGCCGAGGCCACGATCTGGATACCGGCCTGGCGGGCAAATTCGGGTATCGCCTTGACGGCCGGCTGGGCCGGGATGTCGAAGACACGATCCTGTGCATAGGCGGGCACGGCCACCGCGACGGACAGAAGGATAGCGGTACTGGACAGGAAGCTATTGCGAACGAACATTTGATACGACCCCCAATTGCGCGCGGCGATGACCGCATTCGGCAGCAGAGAGCCATCCGGTTGTTCGCTTCCTCCATCGATCCGGACAATTTTTTTAAAGGGGCATGGAAGTTCTCAAAATTGTCCGGACTTGAACATAACTGTCACATATCTCGTTTAGCGGCTGCACGATTCAATTGTAGGCACCTTCTCCACTTGGCCGCTTTTCAAGCCAGTACGAGCCGCTGCCTGGCTGTGATGGATGGCGGATGAGCGCGAGTGATCGGGAACGGACGCACTGGTTCTTGCGCAACATGCTCCCCCATGAACCTGCGCTGCGGACCTGGTTGAACAGGCGAAGTCCGGATGGACTCGATCCCGACGACATCATTCAGGAAGCCTATGCCGTGATCGCCGATCTGGACACTGTGGAATCCATCCGTTCCCCGCGCGCCTATCTGTTCCAGGTCGCGCGATCCGTGATCGTCCGGCACGTCCGCCGCTCACGGGTGGTGTCACTTCATGCCGTGGACGATCTGGCGCAACTCAATCATGCCGACGATGCGCCGACCCCCGAACAGGTCGCGTTCGACCGCGACGAATTGCGGCGTCTTGCCCATGCCATAGCAGCCATGCCCATCAGGACGAGGGAAGCCTTCATCCTGAGACGGGTCCATTCCCTTTCGCAACGCGAAATCGCCGAGAAGATGGCGCTTTCAGAGAGTACAGTGGAAAAACATATATCCCGCGGCATCCGTTTTCTCATCGAGCGATTTGATTATGGTGGAAAACCATCCGCAAAACTCTCTAGTGAAATGGATTTGGTGAGTATCGCATTAGATGACCGCACGGGAAACCAGTCAGGACATTGACAACGCGGCCGCGGACTGGGTCGCGCGGATCGATCGCGGGTCTCTTTCGGGCGATGAAGAACGGGTTTTTCAGGCCTGGCTCAAGGAGGACGCACGTCATCGCGGCGCCTTTCTGCGCGCCGATGCCCTGTGGCTCAGGAGCGATTCCGCCCGCGCGCTTGGCCCGCATTTCAACGCACGCGATTTCGAGGAAGCGCCGGAACCGCATCCCGCGCCGCCCATGGTCACGCGGCGACGGGCGATGGTCTGGGCGGGGGGCGGCGCGGCAGCGGCTGCCTCATTGGTCGGCCTTGGCATCAGCCTGCCTGCGTGGGGCGCGATCACGACCCGGCGCGGCGAAATCCGGCGGGTGCCGTTGGGCGACGGCTCCAGCGTGGAACTCAACACCGAAACCAGCCTGAAGGTGCAATATGACGCGGAGGAACGCCGGATCCTGCTTCTCTACGGCGAAGCCTATTTCACGGTCATCCGGAACGATCCTCGCCCGTTCATCGTCCAGGTGGGCCAGCATCGCATCCATACATCCCTTGCGTCCTTCAGCGTCAGCAGCCTGAAGGACAAGCCGGTCGACATATTGGTCAACCAGGGCCGGGTGGAGTTCACACCGCCGCCTGCCCTTTCGGCGCCCGTCATGCTCCCGGCCAATACGCGCCTGACCTTGCCGGTTGAGACGGCTGGAGCGATGACGCTCGCGCCGCAGATCATTCCCCCCAGAACGATCGCCCAGCAGCTTGCATGGCGCGACGGCAAGCTGGCGTTCGAGGGGGAGAGGCTGGACGATGCCGCCGCCCAGTTCGCGCGCTACAGCGAAACCCGGATCGTCGTTGCCGATCCGGTCCTCGCGGCCGAACCTATTACCGGGCTGTTCGCGGCAAACGATCCGGTCGGTTTCAGCCGGGCGGTTGCCAGCATCGTTGACGCCCGCATCGACCGGGACGGCGACGCCTTGATTTTGCGACGCCTGGCACGCCCGTAAAATTGTGAAGGACAGGCGGGGGGAAAATGCCCCCGCATGTCTCTTAACCTTTGGCCGGTCATTGCCGGGCCAAAGGGGTGATAATAAATATGTTTTCTCGATGCGGAATGGGCGGCACGGCTGTCGTCCTTGCCTTTGCCGTGACGGCGACTGCAGGACAGGCTCAGATCAGGACATTCAACATCCCGCCACAAGCGGCTGTCAGCGCCATCCCTGAATTCGCTCGCCAAGGACAGGTGCAGATCATCGCGCCCGCCCGCGACCTGAAAAATGCCCGGACGCCGGAGATCAAGGGAGAGATGGACGTGCACGCCGCGCTGAGGAAGTTGCTTGCCGACATCCCGCTGCACATCGCGTCCGACGACGGGCAGATCATCACGCTGCGTTCAGGAGGGACTCCGAACGAATAGGGCGTCTCTCACCCCGATCTTTGCCGATGGGGGACAGGAGCGGGACAAACCCGCTCCCTTCATGCTTCAGGACTTGCTTTCGACTGTGCCGGTCGCCTTGGCATCTCCACCGAGGTGCGAACCGGCCGCTTCAAGCGCAGCCTTCAACGACTTGGGCTTGGATGCTGCCTTGGCCTTGGGCGCGGCGCTCGCCTTCCTCGGGGCAGGCTTGTCCTCCTTGGGACCGGCAATCGACAGACGCTTGCGCGGCTCGCTCTTCGCCGAAGCGGATGCGGCCTTGGCGCGAATGCCCCGATTGGAAATCACGGCGGGGGCGTCGGAGGCGGCACCCTTTGCCTTGGCGGCGGGCTTCTTCGCGGGAGCCGCAGCTTTCTGCGTCGTCGCGGCTTCCGCCTTGGAAGCGGCGGCCGGGACAGTTGCGGCGGCTGCGGGCTTTGCAGCGGCGGCGGCTGGCTTCTTGCCCAGTCCGATCTTCTCCGCGACTGCGCGGCGCGATTCCGAATAGCTCGGCGCCACCAGCGGATAGCTTTTGGGCAAGTTGTAGCGATCGCGATATTGTTCGGGGGTGAGGTTGTTCGCCGCCAGATGCCGCTTCAGCGTCTTGTAGGGCTTGCCATCGATCAGACTGATGATGTGATCGGGGGAGGACAGGCTCTTGCGCACGGACACTGCCGGCGTGAAGCTCTCAGCGACGGCTTCCTCTACAGCCGCGGCCGGATTTGCGATAAGCGCGGCCCGTGTCGTCTTGATGAGATCCGCCAGATCTTCGCTCGACACTGTGTTCTTCGAGACGAAGGCGCTCAGAAGCTGAACGGTGAGAGCGGTGATGTCGGACTGATTTTCTTCGGCCATGGTGCGAACCCGTATTGAGAAAGAATGCCGGGGCTCTGTGCACGCTTCAACATCAAATGTAAATATTGGTATTTGACTGGAATCCGCGGTCAGATGTCATGTCGCTTCGATCAAATAATCCGGGCACCGTGTCATTGAACGCAACTCTTGACCGGCCCCGGCCCAAGCTTCTTCAACTGAAGCGAATATTGCAGCATCCCTGCCGACGCATCTGTTCAAACCGGCCACGCCGGTCCGCCTGCCGCGTCAAGCATCGTCCGCTTATGTCATTCCGGTACAATAGTTCAGTCCCCATGATGGTTAAATATAGCCTGAAGCACCGCTTTTCCGTTGTTTCGGATTTACATTTGCATCAAAAGCGCGCAAAAGACCGTTTCTACTACTCATAAGATGGGAAGCGGGGCAAATGTCTGAAGATAATCAGCCTGACATCACGACGCTCACTGTTCAGTTGGTGAGCGCATTCGTCTCCAACAATACGGTCCCGAGCGAAGGTCTCGCCGATCTCATCCGCACGACGCGGTCCGCCTTGACTGAAGACCCGGCGGCCAAGGCTGCCGAACCGGCGGCACCGACTTACACTCCCGCCGTTTCGGTCCGTAAGAGCCTGTCTTCGCCAGAACATATTCTGAGCATGATCGACGGCAGGCCCTACAAGACGCTGAAGCGCCATCTCGCCAGTCATGGCCTGAGCCCAGCCGAATATCGGGAACGTTATGGCTTGCCCAAAAGCTATCCGCTGGTCGCGCCCAACTATTCGGAAGCACGCCGCGCAGTCGCCACCAAGCTAGGTCTGGGCCGCAAGCCCATCAGCAAGAAGCCGGCAGCCGCTGCGCCCGCCAAGGCCGCGCCCGTAGCGCCGAAGCCGGCGGTCGAGGCCAAGGCCCCCACCGCCCCGAAGCCCGCCGTAGAGGCGAAGACCCCCGCGGCGCCGAAGCCCGCCGTCGCCAAGACGACCGAAGCCAAGGCTCCAGCCAAAGCACCGGCAGCAAAGTCCGCAGCGTCGCGCAAGCGCCTGTCCATTGCCACCCCGGCCGCAGAGAAGAAGAGCGCCGCACCGGCACCGGCCAAGGCAGCCGACAAACCGGCCGCAACGGCCAAGGCTCCAGCCAAAACCGCCCCCAAGAAGAAGGCGGCGGCAAAGCCTGCAACCACAAAGCCCGCAGCGGCCAAGGCTCCTGCTGCCAAGGCGCCGACGCCCGGAACCACGGCCTGAAGCCTCGCTCCTTCCAGGCCGATCTATTGAAAACGCCCCGATCGGACGGTGCCGGTCGGGGCGTTTTCGTGTGTATATGCCGGCATATCCCGCTTTTCGAACAAACCAGCGCAGCTTGGCCGGGATAAAGCAAAACTTGGCTTGCCATAATCAATCTATCCTTTAAGTAGAGATTGCCTGAGCGGTACGGCTGGTCCCCGTGCCGGATGACAACATCGCACCGGACCCGCGGCTTTTGATCGGGATGCAGCTTGCTCCGCGTCACCAACGGCTAAAGCGCACGATTTCGGGCGACAACGCCAGATCGTGTTCCCCCTACCAATATTGGGGATGAAACGATGCGCGATACACTTTCCACTTAGGAACCAATAGCCTTTCGGCTTGGCTGAATAGCGCCGCCCGCATTGGGACTTTGTCTGGGACTCTTTCCCCAGGCCCATGCGGCTGTCTTCGATCCTGACATTCCGGCGGCATGGATCGCCGGGAAAGGGGACGATCATGCCCAGTCTCCCGCAAAACCCTCTTCCGTCCACCCGCGCCGATGGAACGCGCGGTTATTCCGTCTCGCTGCTTCAGGCGGCCGCCGCGCTCTACGGTCCGGATGCCGCCCGGCTGCTCGGCGAGCGCGGTGAACACCCAAAAACCAACAAGAAACTCAGGGAGTAGATCCTTTCATGTCCGTTGTTTCCTCGCCTCCACGCCTGCCCTTTGCTTTTGCCACACGGTCGCTATTGCTGGCTGGAGCCGCCCTTTCCCTGTTGAACGCAGCGCCGGTCACGGCACAAACCCCCGACACGCCCGAAGGCGCCAGTGCCGAGGAGGATTTCGCCGGCGGTATCGTCGTCACCGCCCGCCGCCGCGCCGAGGATGCACAGGATGTGCCGGTCGCCCTGTCCGTCGTCGGCGGCGACCAGTTCGAGCAGCGCGGCGATTATACGCTCGCTGCCGTGCAGCAGGTCGCCCCCAGTCTCCAGCTTTTCAGCTTCAACCCGCGCAACACCAACATCAATATTCGCGGGCTGGGATCGAACGTCGCGCTGACCAATGACGGCCTGGAAAATGGCGTCGGCGTCTATGTCGACGATGTCTATTATGGCCGCGTGGGGGCAAGCCAGTTCGAGCTGGTCGACCTTCAGCAGATCGAAGTACTGCGCGGGCCGCAGGGCACGCTGTTCGGCAAGAACACCACGGCGGGCGCGCTCAACATCACCACCCGCCAGCCGGAATTCGACTTTGGCGGTCAGGCCGAAGCGACGCTGGGCGACTATGGCTTCCATCAGGTCCGGGGGTCCGTCACCGGCCCGGTCACGGACTGGGCGGCGGTGCGGATCAGCCTGTCCGACACCCATCGCGACGGCTTCCTGCGCAATGTCCATGATGGCGCGCACATCCACGACTATGATAATTTCACCGCGCGCGGCCAATTGCTGCTGAAGCCCAGCGACAATTTCACGGTCCGGCTGATCGGCGATTATGGCAAGCAGACGCTGAACTGCTGCGTTCGCCTGCCCAGCGCCGTCTTCACCACCTATGATGACGGCACGACCATCGCCAACAACTTCAACCAGCGGGTCGCGCGTGCCGGTTACACGCCGCTGCCGACCGATCCCTTTGCCCGCCGCGTCGATGTCGATGCACATTTCCAGGCGAACATGAATCAATGGGGCGTGTCGGGCAAGGCGGACTGGGATCTGGGGCCGGTCACGCTGACCTCCGTCACTGCCTATCGCAAGTGGAACTGGTATCCGGCCAATGATGCCGACAATACGCCGTTGTCGGTCAATACATTGGCCCAGCAGGGCAATCGTCAGAAGCAGTTCAGCCAGGAACTGCGCCTGGGCGATAATGGCGAAGGCCGTTTCCACTACACCGTCGGCGCCTATTATTTCTGGCAGATCATCAATGGCGCCGGTGCGACGGGCTATGGGGCCGACGCCCCGCTCTGGCTGTTCCCCAATGCCGATCCAGTGGTGCGCAACGCGGCGGTCAACGGTTTCATCGCGCGTTCGACGTCGAATCCGGAAACGAAAAGCGCCGCATTGTTCGGGCAAGCCAGTTACGATCTGGTGCCCGACAAGCTCTCACTGACCCTTGGCCTGCGCTATACGCATGAAAAGAAGCAGGGCAGTTTCAACCAATGGTGGGCGGAGGGGAATGATCTTTCCGGCCTGACCGCCGCCCAGCGCACCGCCGCCATCGCATTGCGCAACAGCCTGGCGCCCATCACCAGTTACTCGGTCGGTTTCACCGATGACAGCCTGTCGGGCCTTGTCACCCTGTCCTACAAGGTGACGCCGGATGTGCTGGTCTATGCCAGCTATTCGCGGGGCAACAAGTCGGGCGGGCTCAACCTCACCAACAATCCCGCCGGAGTCAGCGCCGCCGTCGGCCCGGAAAAGGTCGACAATTATGAAGCCGGTATCAAAAGCCAGTTCTGGGGCGGCAAGCTGACCCTGAACGGCGCCGCCTTCTGGACGGATATTTTCGATTATCAGACCGCCATCGTCGAACAGGTCGCGGGCAGCAATGTCTCCCGCAACTATATCACCAACATTCCTCAGGCCCGCGCGCGGGGCTTTGAGCTGGACAGCGCGCTGGTCCTGTCGAAACATGTGAACCTCAACGCCTCGCTTGCCTATACCGACGCTTATTATATCGACTTCAAGAATGGGCCGACCCCGGTTGAAGCGCTGAACCCCACAACGGGCGGATCGCCGGTCAGTGATCTGAGCGGCAAGCCCCTGTCCGGCGTGCCGAGCTGGTCTTGGAGCGCGGGCGGCGACTTTGCCGTGCCGCTGGGCGAAACGGCGCTGGGATCGGCGGAGTTCTACGGCCGCGCCGATTATAGCTGGCGATCCAACTATTATACCGCCGTGTCCGACAGCCGCTATTCGCTGGTGCCCAGCTATGGTGTCGCCAATGCACGCATCGGTTTCCGTACGGAGGACGGCGCATTCGACCTGTCGATCTGGGCGAAGAACCTGTTCGACAAAAATTATGTCGACACGTTGCAGGTCGCCAACACCGGCCTTGTCACCGCCACGGTCGGCGATCCCCGCACCGCCGGGGTGACGCTGCGCACCAAATTCTGAAGCCTGAAAGGAGAAGCATCATGGCTACCCTCCCCTATGCGGAATACCCTATCGGAGAGGGCGCAGTCCGACCGGATCACAGCCTCCGCCACAATATAGCGGATAAATCCCTTTCGCCCCTGCGTCTTGCCGGTTTCGCGTCCATCGCGGTGCCCATCGCAGGGGCGGGCCTGCCGCTCGCCATCTTCGTGCCGCAGCTCTATGCGAGCGAGTTCGGCCTGTCGCTGGCGGCCATCGGCCTCATCTTCTTCATAGGCCGTTTCTGGGATGTCGCCGCCGATCCCATCGTTGGCGCGCTCAGCGACCGCACGCGCAGCCGTTTCGGGCGGCGGCGGCCATGGATCGCGGCAGGTGGCCTGCTCTTCGGCCTGTCTTCTGCCCTGCTCTTCTTCCCGCCCGCCACGCTGGTAACGCCTGCCTATCTCGCGGCGGTACTGTTCCTCTTCTATCTCGGCTGGTCGATGGTGGAGATCCCCTCCTCCGCCTGGGCGGGCGAGTTGACCGCCCATTATCACGGCCGCACCCGCGTCGTTGCCTGGCAGATGCTGCTGCGCTCCATCGGCCTGCTCGCGGTGCTGGTGCTGCCGACGATCCTCGATCAGGTCGATCCGGGCAATGGCACGCTAAAGCTGCAACTGGTGGGCGGCTTCATTCTGGTGACGCTGCTGCCTTCGCTGATCCTGACCCTCTCTTCCGTGCCCGAACCGGCGCAGCCCGCCTCGCCGCCCGTCCGCCAGAGCTTCGCCCGCGCCGCCGCGCTCGTCTTTTCCGACCGGCTGCTGCTGCGCGTCCTTGCCTCCGACACGGTGGTGACGGCGGGCCAGTCGATCCGCGCAGGGCTGATCGTCTTCTTCGCGGTCTGGTATATGGGCCTGCCCGCCTGGGCGAGCGGCCTCTATCTGCTGCAATTCATCTTCGGCGTCGCCGCCGCGCCGGTCTGGCAGCGGATCGGCACCCGCATCGGCAAGCGCGAAGCCGCCATCACCGGCGAACTGGCACAGGCCGGCATCAACATCGCGCTGCTGTTCGTCTTTCCCGGCGCACTGCCACTGCTGATCGCGCTCACTATTGCGCAGGGCGTGACGCAGGGATCGGGCAACCTCATGCTGCGCGCCATGGTCGCTGACGTGTCCGACGCCCACCGGCTGCACACCGGCCATGACCGCACCGGCCTGTTCTTCTCGGTCTTCGCCCTGTCGGCCAAGCTCGGTCCCGCCATCGGCGTCGGCATCGCCCTGCCGCTGGTCGCCTGGGCCGGGTTCAAGGCCGGGCCAGGTAATAGCCCCGAAGCCCTTGAGGCGCTGAAATATGTCTTCGCCCTTGGCCCGGCCCTCGCCCACATCCTGGCTACCCTCATCATCTGGCGCTTTCCGCTGAACGAAGCTGCCCATGCCGAAATCCGCCGTGCTCTTCACCAACGCGACGCGATCCCCGCCTGAACCATCCCCAAGCAAAGGAGACTATTCATGACTGTCCTGACCCACAAATTCCTGAATGCCGCCGACGCTGAAAGCCCGCTGGAAATCGTGCCTGTCGCCGGACGCATCGGCGCCGAAATCCGGGGCGTGGCGCTCAGCGGCGATCTGGACAAGACGACGCTCGCCGCGATCCGCGCCGCGCTGGTGCGACATAAGGTGATCTTCTTCCGCGAGCAGCATCAGTTGGACGATGCGGCGCAGGAGGCCTTTGCCGAACGCTTTGGCAAGCCGGTCGCCCATCCGACCGTCCCTGTCGTCCCCGGCTCCCAATATCTGCTCGAACTGGACAGCAAGGAAGGCCGCGCCGCGTCGAGCTGGCACACCGATGTCACCTTCGTCCCCGCCTATCCCGAAGCGTCGATCCTGCGCGCACTGGTGATCCCGCAGGCGGGCGGCGATACGCTCTGGGCCAATACAGCCAGCGCCTATGAGGAATTGCCTGAACCGCTGCGCCTGCTGGCCGACAATCTCTGGGCGGTGCACAGCAATCTCTACGACTATGCCGCAATCCATGCCAATGCCAGTGAAGAAGCGATCAAGCGGCACCGCGAAGTCTTCGCCGCAACCGTTTACGAGACGGAGCATCCGCTGGTTCATATCCACCCGGAATCGGGCGAACGCTCGCTGATCCTTGGTCATTTCTTCAAGAATTTCGTCGGCCTCAATCAAGCCGACAGCCAGCGCCTCTTCTCCATTTATCAGGATCATATCACCAAGCCGGAAAACACCGTGCGCTGGCGCTGGCAACCAGGCGACGTCGCCATCTGGGACAATCGCGCCACCCAGCATCGCGCCGTTGCCGACTTCGGATTGCAGCATCGCCAGTTGCGCCGCGCCACAGTCGCGGGCGTGGTGCCGGTGTCGATCGACGGCCGCCAGAGCCGCAACATCAAGAAGGAAACGCCGCGGATCGCCGAAGCAGCCTGACCCCACCCTGACCTTCGGCACATTGGGCCGCATCCTTTATGGAGGATGCGGCCCCTCTTTTGACGGACCATATCATGAAAATCCGCACCCTATTGGCCAGCCTCGCGCTGGCGACCGCCCTCACCGCCCCGGCTGCCGCGCAGGAGAAAAGACCCAATTTCCTCATCATCGTCGCGGACGATCTGGGCTATTCGGACCTCGGGGCCTTCGGCAGCGAGATCGCGACACCCAATCTCGACAAGCTGGCCACGGCCGGAATCCGCTTCACCGGATTCCACACCGCGCCGACCTGTTCCCCCACCCGATCCATGCTGCTGTCGGGCACGGACAATCACCGCACGGGGCTGGGCACCATGGCCGAGATGCAGGCGCCCAACCAGATCGGCAAGCCGGGGCATGAGGGATATTTGCGACCCGACATCGCCGCCTTGCCGGAAATCCTGTCGGCGGGTGGATATCGCACGCTCTTCTCGGGCAAATGGCATCTGGGCCTGACGCCGGAACAGGACCCCCACGCAAGAGGGTTTCAACACAGCTTCGCCCTGTTGCAGGGTGCGGGCAATCATTATGGCACGGACATCTCGGCCGAACAGAAGCCCGGCGCGACAACCTATCGCGAAGACGGCCAGACTCTGGCGAGCCTGCCCGCCGATTATTATTCGTCCGACACCTTCGCCTCCAAACTGATCGAGCAGCTCAAAACGACGCGCGACGGCAAGCCCTTCTTCGCCTATCTCGCCTTCACCGCGCCGCACTGGCCGTTGCAGGCGCCCGCAGAAACCGTCGCCCAATATCGCGGGCGCTATGATGCGGGCTATGACGCGCTGCGGGCCGAGCGGTTGAAGAGGCAGATCGCGCTGGGACTGGTTCCCGCTTATGCTGCGCAGCATGAACTGGAAAATGCCGGGCATTGGGAGAAGGCGAGCGCCGAGGATAAAAAGACCGCCGCCCGCACGATGGAGATCTATGCGGCGATGGTCGACCGGCTCGACCAGAATGTCGGGCGGGTGATCGATGCGCTGAAGGCCAGCGGGGAGTATGAGAATACGGTGATCCTGTTCCTGGCCGACAATGGCGCGGAAGGGATGGATTTGGTCCACGCCAAAAATCCCCGCTTCCAGACGCGGGCCGCCGAAGCGGACAACAGCCTCGACAATCTCGGCAAGGCAAGCAGCTATATCAGCTATGGTCCCGGCTGGGCGCAGGCGGCGACCACGCCGTCCTGGCTGTACAAGGCCTTTGCGACCGAGGGCGGTACACGGACGACAGCCTTCCTCTCGGGACCGGCAGTGCGGCGGGGCGGCACGGTGGCCCATGACTATCTGAACGTCATGGATGTGACCCCTACCCTGCTCGATCTGGCCGACGTGCCGCAGCCCAAGGGCCGGTTCGCCGGGCGCACGGTTCAGCCGATATTGGGGACGAGCTGGGCGCCATGGCTGGCGGGCAAGGCAAAGACCGTCCATCCCGCGAACGAGAGCATCGGCACCGAATTATTCGGATCGCGCGCCTTGCGGCAGGGGGACTGGAAGATCACCGATCCCGGCGACGGGCAATGGCGCCTCTTCGACATCGCACGCGACCCCGGTGAGACCCGCGACCTGTCCATCGAGCAGCCCGCCCGTCGGGCCGAACTGGAAAAGGCGTGGGATGATTATGCCAAGCGCGTGGGCGTGGTCCTGCCCGACCCAGCGATCAGGGTCGAATAGTCGCTGAAAATGGCGCCTATATGCCTAAAAATTAGGCAGCGCTGGAGGCTCGCTGAACGCCGAAACAGACCGTCGACATATCATCATATGTTGGAGCAGTCGTCGGCGTCTGGCGGGCCTTATAACGCCAAATTGCAATAATTCCCTTTTTGTTCTGTTTTTGAGGTCGCCGCTTGGCTTCCCCATGTCGTGTGTCGGGCCGGGCGCGTGGAAACGATCCTGCAATTGAGTGCTGGCAGTCATCGCTCCCCTATGGCATAAGCGTCGGCGCCGACGGTTCCTTTTGCTGAACAGGCAAATCTCCTTCCCCTCCCCCCGTAAAGCCCCTCATAGAGGATACAACCAACACCCCTATTTGGTTGTATGAGCCTATGCGCTATCCTTAGGAAATGCGCGATTTTTCACCTTCTCCCGATCATGCCCTGCTGCTTCTTGGCCGACTCGACGGAAGGCTGATCAACAGCCCCGCCACGGATATCTGGCTGGCCCGTGCAAGGCTGAAGGGCGCGGCGGCGCTGGCGAGCTTTGCGGGGGTTCCCGTGTCGTTCAGGGACCTTCAGGACTGGATTTGCGGCCGTACCCCGCCGCCCCGGCACAGCGAGGGGCTGAACGATCCCTTCTCCATCGCTGCCCTGTTCCATTTCGCGCTCTCGGCGACGGAGGGCCATCGCGATCCGATTGCGCGGGCGACGCTAAACGTCTCGCGCACCCTCCTCGACGATCGCCGGGAAGCCGATCTCTGGGCCCCGGAGGATCTGGTGCGCTTCGGCCCGGTCTGGCGCACGGCGCAGATGCTGCTGGAGGCTCCCTACCCTGCCGCCTCGCTTCCCGCGATCGCCCGGCGCCTGATCGATATTCGAGGCAGTCTGGAGGCGCCCACGACGGAGGGACAACTCATCACGACCGTCGACGGACGGCAGCTCCGCATAGAACCGCGGCGGTTCGACATGGGATGGTTGCTCGCCTGTCATCTGCCCGCGGCGCTGGCGGCGGCGGGACTGGCGATGCGCGCCCTGCCCTCTCTGGTCGATCTGCCCCGCTTCCTGCCGGACGATGGCAATGCGCTGGCGGATCATATTGCGGCGATGATCGCGCGGCAGGCGGGCCAGGGACTGGCGGAGTTGGATCGGCTGGAGGCGAAGCTGGCACGTTTGCCCAGCGAATTGCGGGTAACGCGCCGCAGCAGGGCCCCGTTGTTGATCCGACTGGAACTGGCCTATCCGGGGCTTAGCAAGACGGCTGTCGCCCGGTTGCTCGGCATCTCCCATCAGGGCGCGACCAAGTTGGTGGCGCAGGTCGAACATGTGACCGGAGAGCGGCTTTCGACTATGAGCGGCCGTTAGACGGGCCGTGCCTTTGCACTCCCATCCAGACTTTTCCAAAGACAATATCTCCCCTGAGGTTACAGGGTTTATAGGAAGGTTAGAGAGTTACCGGGCGCAGACTCCGCATCCGAATCGCCGGAATCGCACGAGTCGGGGTGACAGGCCCGTTCCCATAAGGTCGATAGTTCGTTCCCGGAGTGTCGAACCTGCCGTTCCTGATATGTCGGGGAAACGTTCCCGAAGGGCCGAAGACCGTTCCTGGAATGTCGATGGTCGGGGATGAACGGAGAAAATGGGCGGGAGATTGAATCAGTTTTCCGAGAGGCGTCCGGAAGGACGTTCAAATTAATCGGTGAGCTGAGGGAAGTGGAATCCCTCCGCGAGGATCGCGGCTTGAGGCGATGCCGCAACCCGACACTTCAGGAACGGCCCTTCTTCCCCTCTCCGTGGATGGGCTGGCGGGAGGAAAGGGCGGTGCCCTGCCCGCGGCTGGCGTCGGGCATTGGCGGGGAATATGCCCCTTTTCGGAGGCCTGACGGTCGCGATCATAGGCTGGGGGGGGGGGGGGGGGGGGGGCCGCATGTCGCGGGAGGTAGAGCGGCGGTGCGATCCGCCGCTGACTGCACTGAGAGCGCGTAGCGCCAAATCGGATGCAGGACGCGCGCTCTCAGTTTTTGTTGTCGCATCGTTTTAAGCGGAAACGCAGTTCAGCGAAGCTAAAACCGGTTCCCACTTTTCCGCACGATGCTCTAAGTTTGTTGTCGCATCCTTTTATGCAGAAACGCAGTTCGGCCAAGCTGAAACCCGAGGCCAGCGTCGCGTGCCTCTGGCTCGCTCATCGTTCTGCACGATGCTCTCTCTAGCGGCGACCGGTGAGATTGGTCGGAGCGCAGGGGCTGCGTGCCTTTCCGCTTTGGTCGGCTTGGTTGTGCTGGTTGGAGAAAAGCGGCCGGCGGGGGACAAGGCTGGTACGACAGATGGCCCTTGGGCATCGCTTCGACATGGAAGCGCTTTTCGCTCTTCCGCAGGATATTCTAACGCCAGGGGCTTGAGCGGAGCTTGGTGAGACCCCGCGTGCGACCGGCCTGTACAGCTCTGGATTGCCTCCCCTCCCCCTCATGATGTGACCAATGCCGGGAAGAAGAGGTCGCGTGGTCAGAGGCGGTGCCGGTTCTTCTCGTGGAAGCGGCGGACGAAGCCGATAAAGGCTTTCTGATAATTGACGGGCGTGCGCGCGGCGTCGCCGTCGAGCCAGTCGCGATATTCCTGATGCAGCGCCTGATAGTCCCAGCCGGGGCATTCGGCGCGCAGCGTGGCGAGTGTCGCGTCGGTGATTTCCCCGGCGCTGGCCTTGGCCGAAAGCCCCGCCACGGTGCGGCGGATCACGGCGCTGGCGTCGAACAGCTCCTGCTTTTCCGCGACGATGGCTGGCGGCTTGGAAGCGGCTGGCGCGGGAGCGGTGCTTGCCGACCTGCCGGGAGTTGGCGCCGCGTTCGCGCCGGAGATCGGCGTGGGAAGTGGATCGGCCGAGGAACGCCGGCGCATCCGCAGCGATGGCTCCCGCTTGCCGTCCGGTTGCTCCAGCACCAGCGTATAGCCCGGCAGCGGATCGCGTTCGGCGATCTTGGCGATCTCGAACTTGAAGCGGCGATAGGCGCCCTCGGCTCCGGACTTGTCGAAGAGGGTTGGCATGGAAATGGCGAAGCCCGCCTCCCCCGCCCCACCGGCATGTTTGCGCGCGACCTTGTAGAGCCAGCGTTCACGCCCGCCGGTCAGGTCGAAATAGGCGCGGTCGATGCTGAGTACGCCACCCTGCATCAGCACGCCTTCATAGAACCAGTTGGAGAGTTCAATGGTCATGCCGCGCGATCGCTCGGTGCGTTCGTCGACCAGCTGGGTCCAGCCGTCGAGCCAGCTGAAGGTCGCTTCGCGGCGATTTTCAGCCCGGATATTGGTCTTGATCGTGGTGGAGACGAGCCGGTCCAGCGACTGGCCGAGCAGTTCATAGGCGCGGCCCGTGGTCGGTCGGTGGATGGCGCGCAGCAGGTCATAGGGCATGAGATGCAGTTTGCGCGGAATGTCGTTCAGCCCGCGCCGCGCCATGTCGGCGAGCACCGAGGCGCAATAGATCAGGATGTCGGCATCCCAGATCGTCGCCATGCCATAATCGGGATTGGCGGAGACATGAACCCAGGCCTTGCCGTCGGGGGAGGTGTAATCGATCGGCTTGACGCGCTTGGTCTTGGCGAGGCTGAAGAAGGGCCGCTCCATCATCTCGCGTTGGTCGCGCAGAGGCAGGTCCGCAATATAGGGAAGGAAGAGTTCGAACTGGTCGTTGATCTCGGTCTTGCCGGCGCGGCTCATGGGCGGGTCCTGAAATTGATAGGTAGCCGGCGGCGGACAATGTCAGCGTGGCGAAACCAGGAAGAAGTCGGTGGAACCAAGGGGCAGGGGAAAGGGATGTTTCCCCGGGGAAACGGAGAATGCCTTTCCGATGAGATGGGGGCATGTTTCCCCAGGGAAACGGGATGGTCGGGAAACAGCGCGAGGCCGATCGACCGTCTGTTACCCCTTGCCGCTCTGTCCCCCCCGCTCTCCATCAGCGTTGCAGTCCCCTGCCCTGCCGTTCGAGATGGTCGAGCGTGTCGCGCAGCGCCGAGGCGAGCGTGTCCGGGTCAGCGCCCGATCCGGCATGCAGGCGGATGGTGATGCCCTGCCGGTTGACCGACTGCACCGTCAGCGCTGGACGCCCATAGGGCGTGGTCCAGGTGAAAGGCTCTGCCTTCGGTTCCGAACGGGCTGCGCGCGGGGCGTCGAGCAGGCGCTTCAACACTTCGGTAGCGGGAACGGGCGTCGCACCGGCCGCATGCAAAGCGCGCTGTTCGGAGGCGAGGCGTCCGGCCTCTGCATTGATCGCGGCAAGGGCTTGCTTGTCGTCCAGCGCCTGGGCGAGCGTATAGGCAGGCTTCAGCTGCACATCGGCGGGCGAGGCGAAGGCGTCGATGATGGCGTCGGGGATGCCTGCCACCTTGATCATCTTGCTAAGCCAGCCCTTGGAGAGTTTCAGCCGCTCCGCCATGCGTGTCAGGTGGCTGCCATAATGGGCCTTGAGCGCGTCGGCATAGTTGCGGGCGCGCTCCAGATCCGACACATCCTTGCGCGCGCGGTTTTCAAGGTCTGCGAGGCGGAAGGCCGCTTCGTCGTCGAGCTGGGCGACCTGTGCCACGAACATCATGTCGGAATAGCTGTTGGCGCGTAGCCAGCTGATCGACCAATGGCGGCGGGTGCCGGCGATCACTTCATAGTCGTGATCGGGATCGCCCTCGATGCGGCGGACCACGGCGGGTACCTTCTGGCCGCCCTCCGCGATGATCGAATCGATCAGTTCGCGGCAATTTTCCTCGTTGAGATGCGCGTAATGGCGGGCATTGCCGCTCCAGATGCGAACCTTGGCCGGGTCGAGCAGCAATTGCGTGACCTGCCGCACTTCGCCGGAGGCAAGCCGGGCAAGCGCGGATTCCCGGCCGAGCAGCGTCGTGCCGCGCGCGCGTTCCGGGCGGGTCGCGGCGGCCGGGGCAGGGGAGGGGGCCGTTTCCGTGGACTTGGCCTCTTCCTGCTGGGCGGGCGCGGGCGGGGCTTCCGGTTCGTCCGAAAGCAGGGCTGCCAGATAATCGGACTGCTTGCGCGCCATCACATTCCCCCCTTGACGAAACGGGAACATATGATGAACATATGCATGTAGGACAGGCTTTTATGCCGCATTGACAATATCCTCCTCCCGCGCGGGCGCGACGCGGCCCCATCCCTGACGGACCAGCGCCTCGATCTGCCCCAGCGCTTCATCCAGATTGGCGCGGCAACGCTTGTGGGTGCGCGGCGTGCCGATCGGCTTTTCCAGTTCGTAGACCGTCATCATGCGCATCGCGGCATGGCTGATTTCCGCACTGTCGAGTATCGGCACGGGCAGAAGGGCCGGGCCGAAGCTCTGCTCCATGATCGCGCGGACCATCGAATGGCTGGGATCGTTGCTGTCGAATTTCGAGCAGAGGAGGCGGACGAACTGATAATCGACCTCGATCCCCGCCTGCTGCAACTGGCTGATCACCTGATCCATCATCGAGAGGAACTGGACGGTCGAGCAGAAGTCGGGCGTGGTCGCGGCCAGCGGCACCAGCAGCGCGTTCGCCGCCTGCATCACCGCAAGGCTGATCGTGCCGAGCGCTGGCGGCGGGTCAAGCAGCACCACATCATAGTGACGGGCAAGGTCCATGAGACCCTGCTTCAGCTTGCGGAAGCGCGCCGCCAGCACCGAACCGCCGTCGCTGCCCGCCGCCGCCAGCTCATATTCGACGTCGAACAGTTCGAGGTTGGACGGGATCAGGTCGACATTGGGCCAGGCGGTATGCTTGACTGCATAGAGCAGGTCGACCTGCGTCGGGTCGATCGAGAGATAGGGGTAGAGCGTCTCTTCCCGCTGGATGTTGAAATGCGGGTTGAAACCGAACAGCGTGGTGGTGGTAGCCTGAGAGTCGCAGTCGACCACCAGCACGCGATAACCCTGGACCGCAAAATAATGGGCAAGATGAGTGGTGACGGTCGATTTGCCGACGCCGCCCTTGAAATTCTGCACCGCGATGATTGCGGGCACGTCCAGCCCGGCGCGTTCGGGCGAGGCGCCCAGCACCTGCCGCATGTTTAGCAGCTCTTCCACCGTATAGCCGGGGCGGCGCCCATTTTCGGTCGGCGGGGCGGGGGGCAAGCGGCCATCCTCCTCCGCCATGCGAATCCGATTCGTCGAGCAACCAAGGAGTTGCGCCGCCTCGGCAATGCCGAAGCGGACGTTGAGTTCCTTGCGGCTTTCCGGCAGAAAAGCCTTGCGCCGCAGGCGTTCGACCATCTTTTCGCCGGCCTCCGCCAGATCGCCAATCTGGGCTACCACTGCGTTCATTCCTGCCCTCACACGCGAAGTTGAAGCTTGTTTGGGAAAGATATGCCATAAATCCTTCAAATTTCCAAATGGCAGGAAATCGACATTCGCCGGTCGGGATTGCGGACAATTTGAATCATGAGCGCGTGAAAATGATGGGGTGTGGACCTCAGCTTCACCGTTGTGGTCCGACGCCTGACAGGCGGGGCGGCCCGACCCAAGGTCTAATTGTCTATTCCCCCCGGAAGTTCATCCTGTCCCCAACTTCAGACGAGTCCGGGAGAGGATGATGTTACAGCAGGCAATGGCGCGGTTCGCGGGCAAGACGCTGATCCGCGACACATATGACAATTTCATCGGCGGCCAGTGGGTGGCGCCGGTCAGAGGGGCGTATTTCGACAATATCTCGCCGGTGACAGGGCAGCCGGTGTGCAAGGTTGCGCGCTCGACCGCCGAGGATATCGAACTGGCGCTCGACGCCGCGCACAAGGTGAAGGAGAGCTGGGGCCAGCGTTCCGCGACCGAACGCGCCAATATCCTCAACCGCATCGCGCAGCGGATGGAGGATAATCTCGACCTGCTCGCCATGGCGGAGACGATCGATAACGGCAAGCCGATCCGCGAGACGACCGCTGCCGACATTCCGCTCGCCATCGACCATTTCCGCTATTTCGCGGCCTGCGTGCGGGCGCAGGAAGGCTCCATTGCCGAGATCGACCATGATACCGTGGCCTATCATTTCCATGAGCCGCTGGGCGTCGTCGGCCAGATCATTCCGTGGAACTTTCCGATCCTGATGGCGGCGTGGAAGCTCGCCCCCGCGTTGGCGGCGGGCAATTGCGTGGTGCTGAAGCCCGCCGAGCAGACGCCCATGTCGATCATGGTGCTGATGGACCTTGTCGGCGATCTGATTCCCGAGGGCGTGCTGAACGTCGTCAACGGCTTTGGTGTGGAGGCGGGCAAGCCGCTCGCCACCAACAGGCGCATCAGCAAGATCGCCTTTACCGGGGAAACGACCACCGGCCGCCTCATCATGCAATATGCGAGCGAGAATCTGATCCCGGTGACGCTGGAACTGGGCGGCAAGTCGCCCAACATCTTCTTTGCCGATGTGATGGACGCGGACGACGATTATTTCGACAAATGCCTGGAAGGCTTTGCGATGTTCGCGCTCAATCAGGGCGAGGTCTGCACCTGCCCGAGCCGCGCGCTGGTGCAGGAGAGCATCTATGAGAAGTTCATCGAGCGCGCCGTCGCCCGCGTGCAGAAGATCGTGCAGGGCAGTCCGCTGGACCCCGCGACGATGATCGGTGCGCAGGCGTCGAACGACCAGCTGGAAAAGATTCTCAGCTACATCGACATCGGCAAGGGCGAGGGCGCCAGGGTTCTGACCGGCGGCAGCCGCGCAAATCTCGGCGGCGAACTGGCGGATGGTTACTATGTCATGCCGACCGTGCTGGAAGGGCATAACAGGATGCGCATCTTCCAGGAGGAAATCTTCGGCCCGGTGCTGTCGGTCACGACCTTCAAGGATGAGGCGGACGCGCTCAGCATCGCCAATGACACGCTTTACGGTCTGGGCGCGGGCGTGTGGAGCCGCAACGGCAACACCGCCTATCGCATGGGCCGCGCCATTCAGGCCGGGCGCATCTGGACGAACTGCTACCATGCCTATCCGGCCCACGCAGCCTTTGGCGGCTACAAGCAGTCGGGCATCGGCCGCGAAACCCACAAGATGATGCTGGACCATTATCAGCAGACCAAGAATCTGCTCGTCAGCTATTCGACGAAAGCTCTGGGTTTCTTCTGAGGCGGCGGGTCGCAATGCCGGAGGCAGCCTCTCCTCTTTGACGCCTTCGGCTGATCGGCGGGCACTTCCCCCTAAGAGGTGCCCGCCTTTTTTTCTGTTTCCCCGGGGAAAGCTGACCCATGGCTGACATTCCACCCCGCATCCTCGCCACGCCGGAGGCGCAAGCGCTGATCGCCAGTCTCACCGCGCGCCACGGTCCACTGATGTTCCACCAGTCGGGCGGTTGTTGCGATGGCTCCGCGCCCATGTGTTTCCCTCGAGGGGTGTTCAGGACTGGCGGGCAGGATGTGCTGCTCGGTCACATAGCGGGCGATGTGCCGGTTTGGATCGGCGCAGCGCAATTCGAATATTGGCGGCATACACAGATCACCATCGATGTCGTGCCGGGGCGCGGTGCGGGCATGTCGCTGGAAAGTCCGGAGGGGATGCGCTTCATCGTGCGCTCCCGCGTCTTTACCGATGGGGAGAATGCCGCGCTGGAGGCGGCGGGCGAGCCTTTGCGTGGGGGATAGAAGACCGATAAGAAGAGGAAAATTGCGGGGAGAGGAACATGACGGTGCTGGCATCGCAGATCGCTTTTGCGTCGAGCCATGCGGGCGATCCGGCCAGGGCAATGGCGGACATAGCCGACCAGTTGGGTGACGAACCGCTTGCCGGGATGCTGCTCTTCTGCTCGCATCGCTTCGATCGGGAAGCGCTGGCGCGGGCCGTCAACCGCAGGACGGAAGGCGTCGTCGCGATCGGCTGCACCAGTTCGGGCGAACTCACCGAAAATGGCTATGATGAGGATAGTCTGAGCGTCATCGGCTTTCCCGCCTCCGCCTTCCACATGACCTCGCTCTGCTTCGACGATATCGAGAATTTCGACCCCGCCGCGGCCCGTCAGGCCGTCCGCAGTCTCGCCGCCCAGGCCGATCGCGACAGCCGCCATCTGGGGGAGAGGGTCAATCATGTCGCGCTGTTTCTGGTCGATGGCCTCTCGCACCGGGAGGAGTTGCTGACCATGACCATTCAGGATGGGCTGGGCGACATCGCGCTGATCGGCGGATCGTCGGGCGACGGCATGGCCTTTCGCGAAACAGCGATCTTCGATGGTGGCCGCTTCCATGCCCATGCTGCCGTGGTTGCGATCCTGTCGACGCCGCGCCCGCTCCATGTGTTCAAGGCGCAGCATTACCGGCCGAGCGCGGCGAAGATGGTCGTCACCGGCGCCATTCCGCAGGACCGCATCGTGACAGAGATCAATGCGGAACCCGCCGCGCAGGAATATCTGCGCCTGGCGGGCCATGCCGGCGAGGCGCTGGGCGTGGCCTTCTATGCCGCCCATCCGCTGATGGTGCGCGCGGGTGGGGATTATCATGTGCGCTCGATCCAGAGTGCGAATGCCGATGGCAGCCTGACCTTCTACTGCGCCATCGATGAGGGGATCGTGATGACCGTGGGCGAGCCGGTGGACCCGATTGCGCGCATGGAGGCGCTGTTTGCGGATATTGCGGAGGAGGTCGGGCTGGTGGACCGGATCATCGCCTTCGATTGCGTGCTGAACCGGATCGACGCCGAGCAGCGGCAGATCGGCCGGGCCGTGTCGGAGCTATATGGCCGCCATCGGGTGATCGGCTTCAACACCTATGGCGAGCAATATCATGCGCTGCATGTGAACCAGACCTTCAGCGGTCTTGCCATCGGAAGATGAGCGGCACCGAACTCTCTTCCGCCGAACTCGGGCGGCTGCGGGAGGAAAACCGCAAGCTCAGGAAGATCAACGCGGCCCTGATCGACCGGGTCGAACGGTCGAGCGATATGGCGGGCAACGCCTTTTCGATGTTCGAGACGGCGATCTCGCTGGAAGCCATGGTGCGCGAACGGACCATGCAGCTGGAAGATGCGCTGGCGAAGCTGGCGGATGCCAATGCGGAGATGGCGGCGGCCCATGCCCTGGCGGATGCGGCGCAGATGCGGTTGCGCGACGCGATCGATTCGATCAACGAAGGCTTCGTCCTGTTCGACGCGGAGGACCGGCTGGTCCTGTTCAATGAGGCCTATCTCGGCTTCTGGCCGGAAATCGCGGACCATATCCATGAGGGCATGAGCTTCGATGAGATCGCCAAGCTGGCGGCGGCACATCATCGCCCGGTCGGGCAGGACCGCTGGGTGTCGGATCGCCTTGCCCGTCACAGCGTGGCCGAAGGAGGACATGTTCAGGCGCTCGCCGATGGGCGCTGGGTACAGATCAACGAACTGCGCACCAGCGAGGGCGGCATTGTCGGCATCTACACCGACATCACGGAGGTAAAGGCGGAAGATGCCCGTGACCGGGCGCGGGAACTGGCCGAACGCAATATCGTGTTGCAGGCGACGCTGGACACTCTTTCCGAAGGGGTCTGCCTGTTCGACGCGGAGGGACGGGTGGCGGCGTGGAACGAAGCGCTGCAACGGCTGCTCGAACTGCCGGAGGACTGGGCGCAGGAATGGGGCACGCATCGGGCGCTGGTCGGCTGGTGCCGCGAGCGGCTGGGGATGGACGATGGCGGCTGCCTTGACTGGGGCGCGGATCACGGAAGGCTGGTGCAGGCGGGTGGGCGACGTTTCGAAATCCGCAGCAATGCCATGACGCGCGGCGGTCAGGTGATCGGCTTTACCGACGTTACCGACATGCTGCGCGCCCAGGCGGCGTTGCGCGAGACGGCGGAGACGCTGGAACGGCGCGTGGCCGAGCGCACCAGCGAACTGGAGGCGGAGGTCGCGGAACGGCGCGAGATCGAGGCGCAGTTGCTCGACGCGAAAACGGCGGCGGAAAAGGCGAACCTGTCCAAGACCAGCTTCCTCGCGGCGGCGAGCCACGACCTGCTGCAACCGCTGAACGCGGCGCGGCTGTTCGTCGCGGCGCTGGGCGACCGGCGGCTGGCGCTGCCGACCCGGGCGCTGGTCAACCAGACCTCGACCGCGCTGGATTCGGTCGAGGATCTGCTGGAGGCGTTGTTGGAGATCAGCCGGCTCGACGCGGGGGCGATCCAGCCGGAGATCGGGGATTTCCGGGTTGACCGGCTGCTGGATACGCTGCGCACGGAATTTGCCCCGATGGCGCGCTCCGCCGGGCTGGTCCTGACTGTGGACGCAGAGCCGGTCTGGGTCCGCTCCGATATTCGCCTGCTGCGCCGCATCCTGCAAAATTTCCTGTCCAACGCCTTGCGCTATACCCAGCGCGGATCGGTGCGCGTGACCTGCGCGCCGGGGCGTGAGGCTATTCGCCTCAGCGTCACCGACAGCGGCCCCGGCATAGCGCCCGACAAGCAGCAACTGATCTTCGAGGAGTTCCGCCGCCTCGACAGCCGCACGGCAGGCAAGGGGCTCGGCCTCGCCATCGTGCGGCGGGCGAGTGACATGCTGCGCCATGAGGTGACGCTGGAATCGGTGCCGGGGCAGGGCGCGACCTTTTCCATTACCGTGCCGCCGGGCGAGGCGGTGGTGGAGGAAGGGGAGGGGGCCGGGGCCCCCCGCAGCGACCGGTCGATGCGCGGCCTCACCGTGCTGGTGGTCGATAATGAGCGGGCGATCCAGACCGGCATGAGCACGCTGCTGGGCGGCTGGGGCTGCGCGGTGACGGCGGCGGGCGGCTTTGGCGAGGCGGTGGCGGCCTTCGCGGAAGGACAGGCGCCGGACGTCATCCTGGTCGATTATCATCTGAATGATGGGGAAACGGGCGATGAGGTGATCGACCGGCTGCACCGCCATTTCGGGCGGGCGGTGCCGTCCGTCATGATCTCCGCCGACCGGGGGGAGGCCTTGAAGGCCAAGCTGGACGTGCGGGGAATTCCGTTGCTGAACAAGCCGGTGAAGCCCGCGCAACTGCGCGCGTTGCTGCGCACCATGTTGAAGTAGGAAGGCGCTTCCTATCTGCTGGCCGACGTGGCCATGAAGACTGCCCGTTGCGCGTCGAAGGCACGCCGATAGGCGGGTCGTGCCTCGCCCCGGGCGACATAGGCGGACAGATTGGGATAGGCATCCAGCAAGGTCGAGCTGCCAAGCCGGCGCAGCACCGTCACCATCAGCAGGTCGCCCGCGCTGAACGCCCCGTCGAGCCAGTCGGCGTCGCCCAGCCGGACGGAAAGCTGGTTCAGCCGGACATGGATGCGATCCTCCAGCATCGGCAGGCGCTCCGCGTGCCATGCCCTGTCGCTCTCGACGACGATCGCCATCGTGCGTTCGAAGATCGGTGGTTCCATCGTGTTCAGCGCGGCGAACATCCATCCGATGGCGCGCGCCCGCGCATCGGCATCGTCCGGCAACAGGCCCGGATGCCGCTGCGCGATATGGAGCAGGATCGCGCCTGACTCGAACAGGATCAGGTCGCCCTCCTCATAGGTCGGAATCTGCCCGAAGGGATGCCGCGCAAGATGGGCGGGTTCCTTCATCGCCTCGAACGAGAGGAGGCGCACATCATAAGGCTGGCCGACTTCCTCCAGCGCCCAGCGCACACGCATGTCGCGCGCCAGTCCCTGACCGCGATCCGGGGATTGTTCAAAAGCGGTGATGGTGGGGGTCATGGCAAGAATCCCGGTTAGAGCGATTTCCAAGCAATCGAAATCGATTGCTGGTTAAGAAATCGCGGTAAAACAATAAAATAGAGCGGTTGATCTGATCCCATCAGATCGAAAACCGCTCTAAATCGTGGCGGCCCGCATCGGGCAGCGGTTCAACGCCGGGACAAGAGGTTGGTTGCTCAGGACCTGGGCTGCAAATGGCGCCGTTCCATCTCGTCCAGCACGGCCTGTTCGAAATCGGTCGGGTTGGCAGGGTCGCGCATTTTGCTGCTGATCGCGCGGAGCTGTTCGTCCGAAAGGGAAGCCGCCTCCGCCGCATCCTTCAGATGATCATGCATGGCGAATCTCCGCAAGACAATCGGGCAATATTCGCATGAACACAGCCGCAGCTCAACTGGCCGGAAGGTCGTAGGCCCAAAGATAAGGGCCGCCCCCCAAAGGAGCGGCCCCATTCATTGTCGCGCCGCTTCAGGCCGTCAGGTCGAAACGGTCGGCGTTCATCACCTTGGTCCAGGCCGCGACGAAGTCCTTCACGAACTTGTCGCCCGCGTCGGCGGCGGCATAGACTTCCGACAGGGCCCGCAGTTGCGAGTTGGACCCGAACACCAGGTCGACGCGCGTGCCGGTCCATTTGGGCTGGTCAGTCCCGCGGTCCGATCCGGTGAACTCGTCCTTGCCGGTTTCCTTCCACGCCGTGCCCATGTCGAGCAGGTTGACGAACCAGTCGTTGCTCAGCGCCCCCGGCCTGTCGGTGAAGACGCCATGTTTCGACCCGCCATGATTGGCGCCCAGCACGCGCAGGCCGCCCACCAGAACCGTCATTTCCGGCGCGCTCAGCCCCAGCAGCTGGGCGCGGTCGATCAGCAGTTCCTCGGTCGGGACATTATAGGGCACCGGCGCATAGTTGCGGAAACCATCGACCTTGGGCTCCATCACCTCGAAATTCTGGAGGTCGGTCTGCTCCTGCGAGGCGTCGGTGCGGCCGGGGGTGAAGGGCACCTCGATGCTGCGCCCGCCATCCTTCGCCGCCTTTTCGATCGCCGCCGATCCGGCCAGCACGATGAGGTCGGCCAGCGAGATCTTCTTCGCCCCGGCGCCATCAAACTCGGCCTTGATCTTCTCCAGCGCGCCCAGCACGCGGGAAAGCTGATCGGGCTGGTTCACGTCCCAGTCCTTTTGCGGGGCCAGGCGGATGCGCCCGCCATTGGCGCCGCCGCGATGGTCCGACCCGCGATAGGTCGAGGCCGAGGCCCAGGCCGTCTGCACCAGATCCGCAACGCTGAGGCCAGAAGCCAACAGCTTCTGCTTGAGCGAAGCGATGTCCGCCGCATCCACCAGAGGATGGTCGACCGCCGGGATCGGGTCCTGCCAGATCAGGTCCTCGGCCGGGACTTCGGGGCCGAGATAGCGGGCCTTGGGCCCCATGTCGCGATGGCACAGCTTGAACCAGGCGCGGGCGAAGGCATCCTCGAACGCGGCCGGATCATTGCGGAAGCGCTCGGAGATCTTCCGATATTCCGGGTCCATCTTGAACGCCATGTCGGCAGTGGTCATCATCGTCGGCACGCGCTTGTCGGGGCTGTGCGCGGCGGGTGCCATATCCTGCGGCTTCTGGTCCACGGGCTGCCATTGCTGGGCGCCCGCCGGGCTCTTCACCAGCTCATATTCATAATCGAGCAGCATGTGGAAGAAGCTGTGGTCCCAGGTCCGGGGCGTCGGCGTCCACGCGCCTTCGATGCCGCTGGTGATGGTGTCATCGCCCACGCCGCTCTGGAAGCTGCTTTGCCAGCCCAGACCCTGCAGCGCGATCTCCGCACCCTCCGGCTCCCGTCCGACCTTGGACGCGTCGCCCGCGCCATGCGCCTTGCCGAAGGTGTGGCCGCCGGCGGTCAGCGCGACGGTTTCCTCGTCATTCATGCCCATGCGCAGGAAGGTTTCGCGAATGTCGCGCGCCGATTGCAGCGGATCGGGATTGCCGCCGGGACCTTCCGGATTGACGTAGATCAGACCCATCTGGATCGCCGCCAGCGGGCGTTCCAGTTCCATGCCCTTGTCGGGCTGGATGCGGGTCTGGTTGCCGGGTTGATTGACCCAAAGCTCCTCCGTGCCCCAGTAAACATCCTTTTCCGGTTCGAACACGTCGGCGCGGCCACCGCCAAAGCCGAACACCGGCCCGCCCATGGATTCGATGGCGACATTGCCAGCCAGGATCATCAGGTCCGCCCAGCTGAGCTTCGCCCCATATTTCTGCTTGACCGGCCAGAGCAGCCGGCGCGCCTTGTCCAGATTGGCGTTGTCCGGCCAGCTGTTGAGTGGGGCGAAGCGCTGCGTGCCGAAGGACGCGCCGCCGCGTCCATCGCCGGTGCGATAGGTGCCCGCCGAATGCCAGGCCATGCGGATGAAGAAGGGGCCGTAATGCCCATAGTCCGCCGGCCACCAGGGCTGGCTGTCGGTCATCAGCGCGGTCAGGTCTTTCTTGAGCGCGTCATAGTCGATCGACTTGAACGCCGTCGCATAGTCGAAATCGTCGCCCAGCGGATTGCCGGACAGGCCGTTCTGCTGAAGAATATCAAGCGAAAGCTGATTGGGCCACCAGTCGCGGTTCGTCCGCCCCAGCAGGGAGCGGAGCGCCGCTGGTTCCTTCATCGGACAACCCTGCGGATCACTAGTCTTTGCGTCCATTGCTTATTTCCTTTCGGCTTCTCCAACGACGATTTTAAGCGATGCCCGGCGATGCGTGAACAGTCCGGTTCATGTTATTTTTCCGATGACTGTGTGGAATTTATTGCATGAAAGCGGGGAGGGACGAAGCTGAAAACCCTCCCCATCGGGAGTTGGGAGGATTTTCAGTCGCTAACCCTAGAGCATCGTGCGCAAAAGTGGGAACCGGTTTTGTGCAAAAACGATGCGACAACAAAGAAGTAGAGCGCGCGATCCGCGTCGGATTTAACGCAGCGCGCTCTAGATCGCGAAGGCGAAATGGCCCGCGCCCTTTTGCAGGCGGCGCCAATTGGCGGCGTTCATGTGGATCAGCGTGTTGTGGTCGCCGCCCTCGAACCAGACATCGTCGTCGCTCATCATGTCGTCGTCGATGATGGTCTTGAGGCCATAGGCCGCGCCGACCGGTGGAATCGCGCCCAGCTCGCAATCGGGGAAGAGCGCGGCGGTCGTGTGTTCCTCCGCCAGCGACACGTCGCGCGCCAGCCATTGTTGCAGGAAGTTGAAGCTGACATGCTTGGACGAAGGCAGCACGGCCAGCATATATTGGTCGCCCGCCTGGACCAGCACCGCCTTTGCCACCTGCCGCCCCGGAATATGGGCGGCCTGCGCCACCCGCGCCATTTCGGCGGCGGGTGCATGCATCACCTCGTCGAATCTTGTACCGCAGCGATCCATATAGCTGCGTAATTTCGGGGAAATCGCCATGACATCCTCCATCGCTCAGCCGCTTTGGGGCACGGGCGGCCGGACGACAGGCGGGGTGCCGGGGCACGCGGGCGAGCGGCGGTTCTGGCCAGTGCCAATGCACAAAAGATAGCAGATTCGAACCCGATAACCAATGCGGAAGGGGGAGGTCCGGTCCCTTCGGGCAGCTTCCTTCGGACGAAGGTCCCTCTGAATCGCAGATGCGAAGGAAGCGAGAATCGGCTATAATCACGCCGTTGCCGTTGCGCGGGGAGACGACAGCATCATGCCATGCGCATGGCATGATTTTTGGGTCCGGCTGCCCCGCCCATTGCTCGCCCTGGCGGTTACAGCCGGACCCAGCAGATCAAGGGATCAGCGCATGGACCGGGGTGCCACCTCTTCACCCCAGCCGCTTGGCATGCCAGCGCAGATGATCCTCCATGAAGGTGGAGATGAAATAATAGCTGTGGTCATAGCCCGGCTGAATCCGCAGCATCAGCTCCTGGCCCGCGGCCTTGCAGGCGGCGTCCAGCAATTCCGGTCGAAGCTGCTGTTCAAGGAACGGGTCGGCCCCGCCCTGATCCACCAGCAGGTCGGGGACGCGGGCGCCATCCTCAATCAGCGCCACAGCGTCATGCCTGCGCCATGCCGATCCGTCGTCGCCCAGATAGCCTGAAAGCGCCTTCTGGCCCCAGGGGACCTGAACCGGCGCGACGATCGGGGCGAAGGCGGACACCGCCCTGAACCGCTCCGCATGCCTGAGCCCGATGGTCAGTGCGCCATGGCCGCCCATGCTGTGGCCCATGATCGACTGGCGATCCATGTCGGCAGGAAAATGCGCCGCGACCAGCGCGGGCAGCTCCTCCGTCACATAGGACCACATGCGGTAATGGGGTGCAAAAGGCGCTTCCGTCGCATCGACATAGAAGCCCGCGCCCAGCCCGAAATCATAGGCGCCGTCAGCATCGTCGGCCACGGCACCGCCCTGAAGGTCCGGGCCGCGCGGCGATGTGTCGGGCGCGACGAAGATCAGCCCCAGCTCCGCGCAAAGGCGGCGATATTCGCCCTTTTCCGTGACATTGGCGTGGCTGCAGGTGAGGCCGGACAGATACCAGATCACAGGCAGCGTCGCGCCCTCCGCATGATCCGGCACGAAGACGGAGAAGGTCATCTCCGTCCCCGTCGCGGTCGACGCATGTTTGTAGACGCCCTGCGTGCCGCCGAACGCCCGGTTGGTCGAAACCGTCTGCATCATGCCATCCGGTGCAGGCCGCACAGCTTGTTGCCTGCCGGATCGCGCAGATAGGCGAGGTAGAGCTTGCCGAAGCTGGCCTCGCGGACGCCCGGCGCGTCTTCGCAGGTCTTGCCGCCCGCGGCGACGCCCGCCGCATGCCAGGCGTCGGCCTGTTCGGGGGACGCCATGGTGAAACCGATCGTGCCGCCGTTGGCGTGGCAGGCGGGTTCGCCGTCGATCGGCTTCGTCACCATGAAGAGCGCGCCGTCATGCATGTAGATCAGGCGGCCCATGTCGTCGGTGATCGCCGGCTTGCCGCCGACCGCCGCGAACAGCGCGTCGTAAAATGCCTTGGCGGCGGCGATATCGTTCGCGCCGACCATGATATGACTGAACATGAAAATTCCTTCTCCCGTCTGTGCGATCACAAAGAGTTAGAACAACACGACGCTGCGGATGCTTTCGCCCGCATGCATCAGGTCGAAGCCCTTGTTGATCTCCTCCAGTGTCAGCACATGGGTGATCATCGGGTCAATCTGGATCTTGCCGTTCATGTACCAGTCGATGATTTTGGGCACGTCAGTCCGGCCCTTCGCGCCGCCAAAGGCCGTGCCCTTCCACACGCGGCCGGTGACAAGCTGGAACGGGCGGGTGCTGATTTCCTTGCCCGCTTCCGCCACGCCGATGATGATGCTTTCGCCCCAGCCGCGATGGCAGCATTCCAGCGCCGTGCGCATCACTTCGGTATTGCCGGTCGCGTCGAAGCTGTAATCTGCGCCGCCATCGGTCACTTCCAGAATCTTCGCGACGGTTTCATCGCGCGACAGGCCCTTGCTGTTGATGAAATGGGTCATGCCGAACTTGCGGCCCCATTCCTCCCGATCCGGGTTGATGTCGATGCCGATAATCTTGTCGGCGCCGACCATCTTCGCGCCCTGGATGACGTTGAGGCCGATGCCGCCCAGGCCGAAGACGACGACATTCTCGCCCGCCTGCACCTTGGCCGTGTTGACGACCGCGCCGACGCCAGTGGTGACGCCGCAGCCGACATAGCAACTAGACTGGAATGGCGCGTCCTCGCGGATCTTCGCCACGGCGATTTCCGGCAGCACGGTGAAGTTGGAGAAGGTCGAGCAGCCCATATAGTGGAAGATCGGCTGGCCCTTGTAGCTGAAGCGCGTCGTGCCGTCGGGCATCAGCCCCTTGCCCTGCGTCGCGCGGATCGCGGTGCACAGGTTGGTCTTGCCCGAAAGGCAGCTTTTGCACTGGCGGCATTCGGGGGTGTAGAGCGGGATCACATGGTCGCCCGGCTTGACCGAGGTGACGCCCGCGCCGACTTCGCGCACGATGCCCGCGCCTTCATGGCCCAGGATCGAGGGGAAAATGCCCTCGCTGTCGAAGCCGTCCAGCGTATAGGCGTCGGTATGGCAGATGCCGGTCGCCATGATCTCGATCAGCACCTCGCCCGCCTTGGGGCCTTCCAGATCGACCTCAACGATTTCGAGGGGCTTTTTCGCTTCGAATGCGACGGCGGCGCGGGTCTTCATGGACGGCTCCTGCTTTGGAAGGGGTGTCAGCTCCCTCCCTAGCAATATGCCGATGGCGCGATAAGCGGGCAAATCAGCAATAGATTATCTCAGTGTAGGGATAATCAATCTGCGCGGAAATTGACCTGATTGGCCTTGATCACTGCCTGCGTGCGGCTCAGCACGCCCAGTTTCTGGAGGATCGCGGACACATGTGCCTTGATCGTGGTCATCGACACGCCAAGGTCATGGGCGATCTGTTTGTTGAGGCGGCCGCGCACCAGATGCGCCAGCACCGTCTTCTGCTGCGGCGTCAGGCTGTCGATGCGGCGGGCGATCTCATCCTCCTCGGCGGTCGGCGCGACCGATTCGCCCATGGTTTCGGGCAGGTAGATTTCACCCAGCACGACGCGATGCAGCGCGTCGACAATGGCGCTGCGCTTTAGCGACTTGGGGATGAAGCCCGCAGCGCCCGCAGCCAGCGCTTCCTGTACGATCGCGCGGTCGAAGGCGCCTGAAACCATCACCACGGGCAGGATCGGGAAACGGTCCCGCAGCAGTTTCAGGCCCTCAAGGCGGCGGACATCGGGGATATTGAGGTCCAGCAGGATCAGGTCGAAATTATCCTGCTTCTCCAGTGTGGCGACGGCTTCGTCCAGACTCGCCGCCTCGAAGATTTCGCAATTGTCGAAACTGATCGCGATCACGCTGCGCAGCCCGTCGCGCACCAGCGGGTGATCGTCGACGATCAGAACCCGCTCCATGATCGGCTCATCGCCCATATAGTGACCCACCCCTCGACCCGGATCATCGGACAAGTCACGGGACGAGGCAAGCCGCATCGCGCCGGGCGGAAAGGCCGGGGGCTGTGACACATGATTGCCGCGTCCCATGACGATCATCTTGCTTATCCTTTCGGCAGCTTGAACACCCAGAGCGAGCCGCCCTGATTGATATCCTTGAAGCTTTTCGCGACCTCGCCGCCCCAGAGCGGCACCGCGCCGCCCCAGCCGGACATGACGGCGACATATTGTTCGCCATCCTGTTCCCAGGTCACGGGGCTGCCGACCACGCCGGAGCCGGTCTGGAATTTCCACAGTTCCTGTCCGGTCTTGGCGTCGAAGGCCTTCAGATACCCCTCCGGCGTGCCGGTGAAGACCAGATTGCCGCCGGTCGTCAGCACCCCGCCCCAGAGTGGTGCCTTGTTCTTATATTCCCAGACGATCTTGCCGGTCTTGGGGTCCATGGCGCGCAGCGCGCCGATATGATCCTCGGCAATGGGTTTGATGGTGAAGCCCGCGCCCAGATAGGCCGCCCCCTTCTTGTAGGCGATGGGTTCGTTCCAGATGTCCATGCCCCAGTCGTTGCTGGGCACGTAGAAGAGGCCGGTGTCCTGACTATAGGCCATGGGCATCCAGTTCTTGCCGCCCAGGAAGCTGGGCGAGGCGAAGACCGGCTTGCCCTTTTCCGTGGTTGGCGCGCCCGGGCGGCCTGCCTCGATATAATTGGGGCGGCCAATTTTGTTGAAGCCGTTGGCCCATGTTGTCTGCATGACGAATTTGTTGGCGCTGATGAACTTGCCGTTGGTGCGGTCGAGGACGAAGAAATAGCCGTTGCGGTCGGCCTTGGCGCCCAGCTTCATCGCCTTGCCGTTGATCGTGGCGTCGAAGGGGATGAATTCATTGACGCCGTCAAAGTCCCAGCCGTCATGCGGTGTGGTCTGGAAATGCCATTTGATGACGCCGGTATCGGGATCGATCGCCAGCGTCGAACTGGTGTAGAGATTGTCACCGGGCCGCAAATGGCTGTTCCACGGTGCAGGGTTGCCGGTGCCGAAGAAGAGCAGGTTCGTTTCCGGGTCATAGGTGCCGCCCAGCCAGGTCGCGCCGCCGCCGGTCTTCCACAGGTCGCCGGTCCAGGTCGCGTTGGTCTTGCCGGTGATGCCGTTATCCTTGCCGTTGAGGGTGCCCATATTCCCCTCGATCGTCGGGCGGCGCCAGATCAGCTCGCCGGTGTTGACGTCGCGGGCCTCTACCGCGCCGGTGATGCCGAATTCGCCGCCGGAGTTGCCGTAGATCACCTTGCCCTTCACCACCATCGGCGCGGCGGTGGCGGAATAGCCTGCCTGATAATCGGCGATCTGCTTGTTCCAGACGACTTTCCCGGTGTGGCGGTTGAGCGCCACCATATGCGCGTCCAGCGTCGCGAAGATGATCTTGTCGCCATAGATCGCCGCGCCCCGGTTCACCACGTCGCAGCAGGGCATGATGGCGTCGGGCAGGCGGGCTTCATATTTCCATTTCTGTTCGCCGGTGCGCGCGTCGAAGGCGAAGACGCGCGAATAGCTGCCAGTGACGTAGATGGTGCCGTCATAGACAATGGGCTGCGATTCCTGTCCGCGCTGCTTTTCGCCGCCCAGCGAGGAGGCGAATGCGGGGACGAGTTTCGCCACATTGGCGGCGTTGATGGCCTTGAGTGGGCTGAAACGCTGGGCCTGCGGACCCATGCCATAGGTCAGAACATCGCCGGTCGAGGCGGCGTCGTTCATCAGGTCCGCGTCGGTCGGCCCCTCGGCCAGCAGTGGCGCGGCGGCGATCGCCAGCGTCAGGATCGCGGCGCCGGACAGCGCGCGCATCACAGGTCCTTTCATTCCATCCTCCCTCTGTTGACGGGCGATCGTGACGCCCGCGACATCATCAGATTATTGCAGCCATATTGCGCAGCAATTGGACCTTGGGTCGGTATCAGCCCGCCGCCAGCGCGGGCGTCCATTCGACGCCATAGGGCGCGAACAGGGCCTTCATCTCTCCGCTCGCGGCCATGGTGGAGACGATCTCCTCCACCGCATCGCCCAGCGTGCGGCTGTTTTCCCTGACCGCCATGCCGATATCCCATCCCGGAGAGGTAAAGGCGGGCAGGGGTCCCTTGCGCACGGTCAGCTTCGGCGCGCCCCGGTGCAGGACTTCCTCAATCTGCGCCCGGCTGGCGAGGACGGCATCGGCCTTGCCCGAAGCGACCGCTGCGACCGCATCGGACCCGCTGGGATAATGTGTCACGTCCTTCGCCAATATCCCGCCGAAAGAGCCGATCAGGTAGAAATCGGGGATGCTGTCCAGCTCGGCTGCCAGACGATGCCCGCGCCATCCGGTCGGGGGCGCCTCCAGATCGACGGCATTTTGCCTGCCCGCAAAACGGAAGCTCTCGCGGTAATAGGGTGCGATGATCGCCACCTGATCGTTGCGCGCGGCAAAGCTGCGGTCGAAGGGGATGTGCAGCATCAGATCGCCCGGCGCAAAGCCCAGCAACCCGCCCTTCCACACGCCATGGCGCAGATCATCGTCCACGCTCTCGTCCGCGACCAGTTCAGCCACATCGGCGCGGACGCCCAGCCTGTTCGCAATCGCATGGGCGAGATCGACGTCGAGGCCGGTGAGCCTGCCGCCTTCCTCCCAGGACCAGGGGCGGTTGTCCTTATAGACCACCACCCGCAGCACGCCGAGGTCCTTGACCTTGCCCAGAGGCGCAGCATGGCTCATCCCCGGCAGCAGGCCCAGCGCAAGCGCGGCGCCTCCACCCAGAAGGCTTCGTCGGCTGATCATCTTAGCCTTCATGCTTGGTTTCGAGCCAGGCGCGGATTGCCCAACCGGCCTTCTGGCCCAGCACGTCGCCAAAGGGCGGCATATAGACCTTCCCGTCATGGCTGGAGCCGTGGCGGAAGCGTTCGACGAACCACTGGTCGCCGGATTCGCCCAGTTCCAGATAGCGCAGGTCGGGCGCGATGCCGCCGCTTTCCGCGTCCAGACCGTGGCAGCGGGCGCAGTTCTGGCCGTAAGCCGACTGGCCGATTTCTATGGCCTTGGCATTGCCGCTATAGGGGTTTTTCTGAAGCCATTCCGTGCCGATATCCGGCAAGGCGGAGGTGTCGACGGCCTGCGGCGTGACATTGCCGTGCGCCATCAGGCCGGTTGCTGTGGTCGCGGCCAATATGGCGATCGCGCCCAGCAGCGAAATGCGTCCCAGATTCATGTGTCGATCCTCACCCGATATGATTGGTGTCGAGTGTAAGCGAGCGGGACCCGCGCCCCTATTGGCCGTTGGTACAATCCCGATGGCTGCGCCTGCCGGGTAGACCCTTCAAGGATGAGAGGAAGGCGGAGAGGATGACCGGGCGATGAAACACATGATCCTGGCGGGGCTGATGCTGGTTCCGATGAGCGCGCAGGCGGAGACGCTCTATGTCTCCAATGAGCGGGGCAACAGCATCTCGGTCATTGACGCGGCGAGCGCGAAGGTGGTGGCGACCTGGCCCGTGGGCGGACGGCCGCGCGGCATCACCGTGTCGAAGGACGGCAAATATATCTATCTCTGCGCCTCGACCGACCATGCGGTGCAGGTGATCGAGCGCGCGACGGGGAAGGTCGTGGCGGAACTGCCCTCCGGCGAGGACCCGGAGCAATTCTTCCTCTCGCGCGACGGGAAGACGTTGTTCGTCGCCAATGAGGATAATGCTGCGCTGACCGCCATTGATCTTGCGACGAAGAGTGTCGCCTTCCAGGTCGGCGTCGGCGGCGAGCCGGAGGGGGTGGCGCAAAGCCCGGACGGCCAATGGGTCGCCGTCACCTCCGAGGAGGGGAATGTCGTCAACTGGATCGACGTGGCGAAACAGCAGATGGTCGAGGCGACGCCGGTCGATCTGCGCCCCCGCCATGTCGAGTTCACGGCCGATGGCAAGCAGCTCTGGGTCGCGGCGGAGGTGGGCGGCACGGTGCAGATCATCGACGGCGCGACGCACAAGCTGGTGGAGACTTTGCACTTCGCGATTCCGCGCGTGGCGGAGCATCGCATATTGCCCTGCGGTATCCGCTTCACGCCCGATGGCAGGACGGCGGTGATCGCGTTGGGGCGGGCGGATCATGTCGCGCTGGTCGATGTGGCAACGCGCAAGGTGCGCGCCTTCGTGCCCGTCGGGAAACGGGTGTGGCATGTCGCGGTGAGTGCGGATGGGGCGAAAGCCTATGCCGCCAATGGACTTTCGGACGATGTGAGCGTGATCGATCTGGCCAAGGCGACGGTCACAGGGACGGTGCCGGTTGGCGCTGCGCCCTGGGGAATTGTCGTGGTTCCCTGACGATAGGATGGGCCGAAGGGAGGAAGCCCTAAGTTCAATTTCGGAAGCGTTTCGCCCATTCCACTCTCCCCTCCGCCGAGGGCTTTGACCGGCACATAAGAGGGAGGATGGATATGAAAAGGACGCTGCTCCTCGCGAGCGCGGCCATGGGGCTGCTTTGCGCGACTGCCACGCCAGCCATGGCCGGAACCACGGCCGAACTGTTGAAGCGGCTGCATGAAAAGGGAATTCTCTCCGACGAGGAATATCAACAGCTGCTGAAGGGTGACGCGACGGAAGCGGCGGCGGCTCCGGCTGCCCCCGCCGTCACTCCTGATGCGTCGGGCGGCGGCCGGACCGTTCGCATGACCGATGGCGGCGTCGGTTTTGAAATGGGCGACATCACGCTCAAATTCTCCGGTTCCGTCAACGGCTTCTACGTCCATGACAATGGCGAGGCGCCCAGTGCCACCAACAGCGTCGTTGGCGGCGTGGCGACAGTGGGTGGCGACAGTTCGGCCATCCGCAACGGCCTGCTGCCCGGTTTCCTGAAGGTCGAAGTGACCACCAGACAGGGCGGCTGGGATGTCGGTGCGCATTTTGGCATGTATCCGGGCATCAACTCGGTCAACTATGCGGCGGGCGGTGGCGCCAACAGCCCCGGCAACCCGCGTGGGCTCCAGACGGCGGGCATCGATTTCCGTCAGACCTATCTGACATTCGGCCGGCCCGGTTTTGGTGAAGTGAAGATCGGCCGCGATATCGGCCTGTTCGCCTCCGAGCAGATCCTGAACGATATCACCCTGCTGTCGCCGGGCACGCCGGCGGGCAATGTCGCCCCGTCCAACACGACGCTGGGGCGGATCGGGGTCGGCTATATCTACACCGACTTCCAGCCGCAGATCACCTATACCACGCCCAATCTGAGCGGCTTTACCGCCAGCATCGGCATTTTCGAGCCGCTGTCCTCGCTGACCGGGCCAGCAGAGTCCAACAAGGAGCCCGGCTTCCAGGCGAAGCTGGTCTATGACGGCGAACTGGGCGGCGTCGGCACGCGGCTGTGGTGGGCGGGCATCCGCCAGAAGCATAATGTGATTGTCGGGCCGGACTATACCGGCTGGGGCTGGGATGCGGGCGCGAAGGTGACGGTTGGGCCGCTCACTTTGGTCGGCACTTATTATGACGCATCGGGTCTGGGCACGACCGCGCTCAACCTGTTCGACACCGATGGTCTGGGTAACAAGCGCGACAGTCACGGTTTCTATCTTCAGGGGCTGGCGACCTTCGGCAAATTTTCGGTCGGGGGGAGTTATGGCGAGAGCAATCTCGACTATGCCAATGCCGCCGATGCCCTGGCCAATCCGACGCTGGTGGACAGGAATTCGAGCTGGGTCGGGCAGGTCCGCTATGGCCTGACGAGCTGGGTCACGCTGCTCAGCGAATATGGCCACACGAAATCGGAAGCGCATAACGGCAATCAGGCCAGTTCCGACGCCATTGCGGCGGGCGCGATCCTGTTCTTCTGATCTGAGGGCCATTGTCGCGAAGGGGCTGCATCCTCTCAGGGGTGCAGCCCGCCGACCCTTGGTCCAATGGCATGGGGTGGACTTCCGCCATAGCCCTGCCACAAAAGAAAAATGGGAGAGGGCGTAATGGTGCTGCGCAAGGCGGCTTGGATGGCGGGTACGGCGTTGGTTCTGGGGACGGGCTTCGCATGGGCGGAGGAACCGGGCGAGCGGCAGTCGATCATCGTCACGGCCCCCGGCGGCGCCGTCGATGTGGACGATGCAATCCGGCTGACCGGCGCCGACATTGGCCGGACGGGACGCCCCGACCTGCTCGGCGCGCTGACGCGGGATATTGCGGGCGTCAGCCTGCAGGATGCGCAGGGCAATCCGTGGCAGCCCAACCTCGTCTATCGCGGCTTCACCGCGTCGCCGCTTCAGGGGCAGGCGCAGGGGCTGGCGGTTTATCTCGACGGGGCGCGGTTCAACCAGCCCTTTGGCGATACCGTCGCCTTCGACCTGTTGCCCGACGCCGCGATCCGCAGCTTCACCCTGTTCGACAGCAGCGCGGTCTATGGCCTTAACGCGCTGGGCGGGGCGATGGTCGTCGATACCAAGACCGGGCTGAGCGATCCGGGGCTGGAGGCGAGCCTGACCGGCGGCCGCTTCGGCGCGTGGGAGGCGAGCGTGGCGGGTGGCGTCCTGCAGGGCGATTTCAGCGCATTCGGCGCCTTCCAGTATCGGCATGAACATGGCTGGCGCGCCCATTCGCCTTCGACGCTGTACAATGGCTATCTTGATCTGGGCTTCGACACCGTAACGGGCGGGCTGCATCTGAAGTGGATCGGCGCGGATACCGACCTCACCGGCAATGGCGTTGCGCCGGTGGAGTTGCTGGCGGCGGATCGGCGCGCGGTCTTCACATGGCCGGATAATGCAAAGGCGCGCTATGGTCGAGTGAGCCTGCATCCCTGGGTTGCGCTGAGCGAGCGGACGCGGATCGAGGGCACGCTCTATGCCCAGCAGTTGAAGCTGCATTCGGTGAATGGCGACGCCGCCGATATCGAGGGGTGCGAGGATGGACTGCTCTGTCTGGAAACCGTCAATGGCGAAGGGGAAACCCTGCTGACGGATTTAAACGGTCGCGCCATAGCCGACAGCCTGGGCGGGGAGGGCTATGGCGTGCTCAACCGGGGGCGGACGAACAGCCGCGCCATGGGCGCGCTGATGCAGATCATCGACCGGCGGGTCTTTTTGGGCGGGGAAAATCACCTCGCCATCGGGATGAGTTTTGACAGCAGCCGCACGCGGTTCGGTACATCGGTCGAACTGGGCGAAGTGACCGGGGATCGCCGCATAGAGGGGCTGGGACCGATGATCGTGCAGAGCGATGGCGGGATGGGGCCGGTCGGGCTGGTGGCGCATGCGGATTATTGGGGGCTGTTCGCGCAGGACCGGCTGCCGCTGACGAGCAGGCTCTCCGCCGAGATCGGGCTGCGTTACAACCGGGCCACGATAGACATGCGCGACCTGATCGGGACGGCGCTCAATGGGCGGCATCGCTTCGAGAGGCTGAATCCGGGGGTGGAACTGGATTATGCGCTGTCCGAAGGGCTGAACCTGCGTGCGGGTTATGCGGAGAGCAACCGGGCGCCGACGCCGGCAGAATTATCCTGCGCCGATCAGAATGCGCCGTGCAGCCTCGCCAATTTCTTCATCGCTGATCCGCCACTCCGGCAGGTGGTGGCGAAAAGCTGGGAGGCGGGTGCGGGTGGGCACGGGCGGATCGGCGGGTTCGCGGTCGACTGGCTGTTGTCGGCCTGGCGGACGCGCAACATCGACGACATTCAATTTGTGGCGTCGGCCATTCGCGGGCGGGCCTGGTTCCGCAATATCGGTGCGACCCGGCGGCAGGGCATGGAGTTCAGCCTGAAGGCGAAGCGGGGCGGTTTTGAGGGGGGCTTCAGCTATACCTTCACCGATGCGACCTACCGCCATGATCTGGCGCTTTCGAGTCCTGCCAATCCGGCGGCGGATGCGGATGGGGTGATCTTTGTTCGGTCGGGCAACCGACTTCCCGGCATTCCGCGCCACAGCGCGACGCTGTCGCTGGATTATGGGGGACGGGGCTGGTCGGCCGGCGGCGATGTGGTCGCGCGGACAGGGCAATATCTGACCGGGGATGAGGGCAATGATGAGCCGCGACTGAAGGGCTATGTATTGGTCAATCTGCGCGCCGGGATCGATGTTCTGCCGGGGGTGACTCTGTTCGGGGAGCTGCGCAATGCGTTCGACCGGAAATATGCGACCTTTGGGACTTTCGCCGATGTTGGGCAGGGGGCGATGACGGAGGCGCCCGGCGCAACCGATCCCCGCGCCTATGGACCGGGCGCGCCGCGCCGCTGGTATGCGGGGGTGCGGGCGCGGTTCTGATTTCGGGTTGCAGGATTTGGCGGACGTTAATGGGTCTTCAAGTCTGTGCACCGATGATACGGATGGGATTCAGACCCGTTGCTGTAATCCATTTTGACCGGCATAGAGAAGGTCGGCAGGGGATCGGGGGGCTTTGCTATGAATGACGGCCAACCATTTGTAGATTATTACAGTATTTTGCAGGTCAGCCCTAACTGCGACGCGCGCGCGCTGGAAGCAGCCTATCGCCTTCTTGCGAAGATGTACCACCCCGACCATGCCGAAACGGCCAACGTTACGAAATTCAATGAAGTGATCGTCGCGTATAAAGCGCTCAGGCGTCCGGACAAGCGCGCTGAATATGACCTTCTCTACACCGAGAAAACGGGGTTCAGATTTTCCGCGAATGACGAATTGGATGGCGAAAAAACCGCCTATGACGATGCGGATGCGCACTCGAAAAT